>CAXUNK010000029.1:0-21271 GCA_964252425.1 uncultured Acetobacteraceae bacterium | reverse complement strand
CGCCCTCGGCCGCGAAGATGCGGGCCGCGAGCGGGGCGGCGCGGACGGACAGGCCGTCGCCGGCGCGCAGCACCATCACCGCATCCGTGCCGGCTTGCGCCCAACTGAACACGCCGGGCGCGGCCAGATCCTCGACGCAATCGAGGCCCCGCGCGCGCTCCTCGTCGTAGAAGAACTGCCTGTACCAGCACGGGTCGTGGCGATAGGCGGCGTTGGTCAGGCAGGCGACCGCCTGCGCGCCGGCATAGGGCCGCCAGGCGACGTTGCCCCCTGCGCTCCGAGCCGCGAAATCGCAGGCCGGGTTTTCGCGCTGCAGCCCGTGATAGGACCGCACCGCCAGCAGCGGGCGCACGTGCAGCGACAGGCCGGGCGGCAGGCCGCGCCAGCGCAGCACGGTGTCGCCGCCCTCCGGATCGACCAGCCACTCGTGGGTAAGGGCGAGGCCGTCCCCAAGATCGTAGCGCCAGCTCGGCCAGGGCGAGGCGCTGAAGCTCGCCGGCGCACCCTGTGTGACGATCCCGGGCATGTAGTTCTGCGTTGTGAGCAGGGTCGGGCGCCCGGCCAGCTCGACCCAGGCCTCCACGCCCGGCACAAGCACCATCCGCTCGCCAGGCGGCGGCTCGGCCGTCAGCAGCAGCGCGTGGTAGCGGCGGGTGCGCGGGCCGTGCACGGGAAGGCTCGCGAACCCGCCACGCCCGTCCGCCTCCAGCCACTCCGGCGGGCTTGCAGCGTCAGTCGGCATGCGACGGACGCGTGCCTCGTGCGGCGGGGCGGCTCAGAGGCCGGCGAACCAGTTGAAGCCGCGACTTTCCCAGTAGCCGCCAGGGTAGGTATTCGTGACCTCGATGGCGGTGATCCATTTCGGGTTCTTGTAGCCGAGCTTCGTGGACGTGCGCAGCCGCAGCGGGAAGCCGAACGGGTCGGCCAGCGTCTCGCCGGCGTAGCGCGTGGCGAGCAGGGTTTGTGGATGCAGGGCCGTCGCCATGTCGATGCTGCTCGGATAGTCGTCCGCTGTGCGGAAGGCCACGTATTTCGCGCGCGTGTCCGCACCCACGCGTTCGAGGAACGCGCGCAGCGGCACGCCGGACCATTCGCCGATATAGTCCCATCCTTCCACGCAGACATGGCGTATGATCATGTCGCGCGTCGGCAGTTCGGCGATCTGCTGCGTGGTCCACGGATTTTTATTTTCGATGAGGCCCGCGAGCTCCAGGCGCCAGGCGCCGCCATCCACCGGCCGGACCTTGTCCACATCGTAATAGGCGTTGAATTTCGGCGGCTTCTGGACCATCGACGCCGGATAGGTCGGTGCCAGCTTCGTGGGGTCGAACAGCAGGGCCTGCACGCCGTCATTGGCCGACGAGATCGCACGCAGCGCGCGCTCCACCAGCTCGGGCGTGCCGATATCGCAGCCGGTCAGCATGGTCAGCGCGCCCAGCGACAGCCCGCCGCGTATCAGGCGCCGCCGTTCCAGCGAGCGGATCAGCGCGCGATGGTCGTCCAGCGCGGAGGGGTGTGGCGGCCGCGGCGGGCGGAACGGCGAGATCATGTGCGCGCGCGCCGTGCCGAAGGCAGGACGGGTCCGCCGGTCAGCATCGCCCACAGCGTGCTAGGCACCAGCAGCGACAGGGCGACGTGCACGGCGAGGAAACCGACGATGACCGCCATGCCGAGAAAATGCACGAGGCGCGCCCCCTGGAACCCGCCGAGCAGGGAGACGAGCCAGCCGAACTGCACCGGTTTCCAGATCGCGATGCCGGTCACCACCTGCGAGATGCCGGCGGCGATCACGACGACATAGAGGAGTTTCTGCACCGCATTGTAGGTGAGGAGATCGGTGTGATCGATGCGGAAATGCAGCGTGTCGCGTATCGTGTGCACCAGCTCCGCCGCACGGATCGGCAGCAATCTCTCGCGCAGCCGGCCGGTGGCCAGACCGTAGGCGAGATAGGCAAGGCCGTTGACCGCGAGCAGCCACATGCCGGCGAAGTGCCAGAGCAGGCTTTCGGCCGCCCAGTCGCCGAGGCGGAAATGCCGGTTGAAGTGCAGGCCGCGTATGATGACGGAATCGTCGTAGATGCCCCAGCCCGACGTGATCATCACCAGCATGGCCGCGGCATTGGTCCAGTGCATGATGCGCACCGGCAGCGGATGCAGACGGCGCGCGGCGATCGCGCTCGTCATCTTGCCGTCCTTGCCGTGAATGCCATGCGTTTCGCTCTCCGGGGTTCGGGTGTAGGCGCCAGACCAAGCCGTTTCGCGCGGCGTCTGCAGACGGTTACGCCGTGCCGCGCGATGCAGCCATGATCGGGCGCGGTTTGCAAACGTTTTGCTTCTGTGCGGAGGATTGCGCATGTCCGTTCGCGCCGCGCTGTTCATGATGATTTTGTTGCAGGCGGGCGCGCCCTATGTTCGCGCCGATGCGGCGCAGGCCGAACCGGGCGCGCTGGCCGCGCAGGCGGCGCGCCGTTTTCCGCAGCCCGTGCGCGTCGGCGACCTGCTGGGCCGGGCGGTGATATGGCCGGTGGAGAGCCAGGACCTGCTCGGACGTGTGAGCGGCGTCGTGCGCGGGCCGGACGGCGCGGTGCTGGTGGTGATGCGCACTGGGGGAGTGTTCGGCCTGGGCGCACGCCGCGTCGCGGTCCCGATCGAGGCGATGGTGCTGGTGGGCGACGTGATGGAGGTGGTGGGCCTGTCGCCCTCCGCGTTGCGCGCGCTGCCGGCCTATGATGGTGTTGGGGTCAGTCCGGTCGGCCCCGACGAGATGATCCGGGTGGGGCTGGCCAAGCCCTCGCATTGAGAGTTTCAATGCGTCCGCGTCGAGCCGCGCGCGGGCGGCTCCGGGTTATTGAATAGGCCGGTCCGCGCGACCATCCTGTGCAACGGATTGTTTCAGCGTCCAGAAGGACCGTGATGCCGCCAACACGTCTCCTCACCCTGGCTGCGCTGCTGATCGCGCACCCCGCGCTCGGTCAGCCGAACATGGGGCCGCCCGCGGTGGGCGTGGTCCGCGCCGAGCGCACGCCGATCACTGAGACCAACGAGTTCATCGGCCGGGTCGATGCGGTCAACCGCGTGGCGCTGGTCGCGCGGGTGAACGCCTTCCTCGACCGCCGGCTGTTCACCGAAGGCAGCGAGGTGCGCCGCGGCGACCTGCTCTACAGGCTGGAGGAGGGGCCGTTCCAGGCCGATTTCCTGGCCAAGCAGGCGGCGCTTGAGCAGGTCAACGCGCTGCTGCTGAACGCCAACCAGACGCTGTCGCGCCAGCAGGCGCTGCTGAACACGCCGGCCGGCCAGCGGTCCAACTACGACCAGGCGGTGGCCCAGCAGCGCAGCCAGCAGGCGCAGGTGCTCGCCGCCCAGGCGAATTTGGCGACCTCGCAGATCAACCTGGCGTACACCCAAATCAAGGCGCCGATCGACGGCAAGATCAGCCGCACCGCGGTGACCGAAGGCAACGTGGTGAGCCCCACCAGCGGCACGCTGGCCACCATCGTGAGCCAGGACCCGATGTACGTGGTCTTCCCCGTCTCGTCCCGCTCCGCGCTGGATTTGCGGCAGCGTTACGCCAATGCGGGCGGGTTCGGCGCGGTGCGCGTCCGCATCCGGCTGCCGAGCGGCCGCATCTACAGCCAGGACGGCAAGCTCGACTATATCGACCCGAGCATTTCGGCGACAACGGATACGCTGACCGCACGCGCCGTCTTCCCCAATCCCGTGCTCGTCCCGAACTCGCCTCAGGCGGCCGAGCCCAAGGGGGTGCCGGCGGGCGGCACCGACACGTCCAGCGCGCCGCCGGAGACGGGCAGCACGGATCGCACGCGCGAGCTGGTCGATGGCGAGTTCGTGCAGGTGCTGGTCCAGGGGCTGACCCCAATCGAGGTGCTGGGCGTGCCGCGCACCGCCGTGCTGACCGACCAGCAGGGCGACTACGTGTTCACCGTCGATGCGCAGAACCACGCCCAGGAAACCCGCGTGCAGCTCGGCCAGTCCACCCCGGCCATCGCCGCCGTCATCAGCGGCTTGACCGAAGGGCAGGTGGTGATCGTGGACGGCGTGCAGCGCGTCCATCCGGGCAGCCTCGTCGTGCCCGGCCCCGCCTCGCCCGGTCCTGCCGCACCGCCGCCCCATGCCGGCTGAGCCGCCCGCATGATCTCCGCCGTCTTCGTCGATCGGCCGCGTCTGGCGATCGTGATCGCAATCGTGATCACCATCGCCGGGCTGATCTCGCTCTCGCGCATCCCGATCGCGCAGTTCCCCGAGATCGTGCCGCCGCAGGTCCAGGTCTCGGCCAACTACCCGGGTGCGTCGGCGGCCGACGTGGAGGCCTCCGTCGCGCAGCCGATCGAGGCGCAGGTCGTGGGCGTGGACAAGATGCTCTACATGAAGAGCACCAACGCCAATGACGGCACCTATAACCTGACCGTCAGCTTCGCGCTGGGCACCGACCCCGACATCAACACCGTCAACGTCAACAACCGCGTGCAGACGGCGCTCTCGCAATTGCCGGCCGCGGTGCAGGCGCAGGGGCTGACGGTCCAGAAGGCCAGCAGCGCGATCCTGGAATTCGTCAACTTTTTCAGCGCGTCCGGCCGGCAGGATACGCTGTTCATCACCAACTACGTCACGATCAGCGTGCTCGACGAGATCTCGCGCATCAACGGCGTGGGCCAGGCGCAGCTCTTCAGCCAGCAGAAATACTCGATGCGCATCTGGTTCGACAGCCAGCGGCTGACGAACCTGAACCTGGCGCCAAACGACGTGATCAACGCGATCTCGGCGCAGAACCTCGTCGCCCCCGTGGGCCGGATCGGCGCGCGGCCGGCCAGCAACGACGTGCAGTTCCAGTTCAACGTGCAGACGCAGGGACGGCTGGCGACGGCCAAGCAGTTCGGCGACATCGTGCTGCGCGCCAATCCGGACGGATCGCTGCTGCGGGTGCGCGACGTGGCGCGCGTCGAGCTGGGCGCACAGAACGTCGATAGCGAGAGCCGGCTGGACGGCAAGCCGTCGGTGGCGATGCGCATCAATCTCGCACCCGGTGCCAACGCGGTGCAGACGGCCAAGCTGGTGAACGCGAAGCTGGCACAGTTGAAGGCGCGTTTCCCGGAAGGGCTCGACTACCAGGTCACGTGGAATTCGACGCTGTTCGTGACGGACACGATCAGCGAGGTCCTCAAGACGCTGGGCGAGGCCTTCCTGCTGGTCGCCCTCGTCGTCTTCCTCTTCCTGGGCAACTGGCGCGCCACCATCATCCCGGTGATCGCCGTGCCGGTCAGCCTGATCGGCGCCTTCGCCGTGCTGCTCTCGCTCGGGTTCTCGGCCAACACCGTCTCGCTGCTGGCGATGGTTCTGGCGATCGGCATCGTGGTCGACGATGCGATCGTGGTGGTCGAGAATGTCGAGCGCGTGATCGAGGAGCATCCCGATTGGGAGCCGCGTCGCGCGGTCAAGGAGGCGATGCGGCAGATCACCGCGCCGATCATCGCCATCACCCTGGTGCTGCTGTCCGTCTTCGTGCCGATCGGCTTCATCCCCGGCATCTCCGGCGTGCTGTTCAAGCAGTTCGCCGTCACGATCTCGGCCGCCATGCTGATTTCGGCGCTGAACGCGCTGACGCTCTCGCCCGCGCTGTGCGGGATGTTCCTCCGGCATCGCGCGCGCAGCACGCGCGGCCCGCTGGTCTGGGTCATGCGCAACATCGACCGTGCGCGCGACGGTTACGCCTCGATCGTCAGACGGCTCGTGCGTTTCTCGATCATCTCGCTGCTGGTCGTGGGCGTGTGCGCGGGCGGCATCTTCGGGCTGGCCTCGATCACCCCCTCCGGCTTCCTGCCGAGCGAGGATCAGGGCGGCTTCTTCGTCTCCATGCAGTTGCCGGACGGCGCCTCGGTCGCGCGCACCAGCCGTGTGGTCTCGCAGGTCGAGAAGAACGTGATCAAGATGGCCGGCGTGCAGGACACGTTCGCCATCGTGGGCTTTTCCATCCTGGACAACGCGCAGGAGCCCAATAGCGGCTTCATGTTCGTGCGTCTGAAGCCGTTCGCCGACCGCACCACCACGCAGACCCAGATCACCGCCATGATCGGCCAGGTGTTCGGCATGGGCGCAGGCATACGGTCGGCCAACGTGATCGCCTTCAACCTGCCGCCGATCATCGGCCTGGGCACCGCCGGCGGCTTCGAATACCAGCTCGACGCGTTGCAGGGACAGGACCCGAGCGAGCTCAACAGCACGCTGAACGGCCTGCTGGCCGCGGCCCGCAGCGATCACCGGCTGGGTCCGACCTTCTCCACCTTCACCGCCAGCAACCCCAGCCTGTTCCTCGATATCGACCGCGAAAAGGCGCAGGCGCTCGGGCTGAACATCTCCGACGTATTCGCGGCTCTGCAGGCGACGCTGGGCGGCATCTATATCGACCAGTTTAACCTGTACGGCCGTGTCTGGCAGGTCAACATCCAGGGCGAGTCCTACGACCGCAACGACATCCCGGCGCTGTGGCAGATCTACATACGCAACCGCACCAACGAGATGGTGCCGCTGCGCTCGATCGCCGAGGTGCGGATCAAGCTCGGGCCGCAGGTGATCAACCGCTACAACAACTATCGCAGCGTGACCATCAACGGCACGCCCGCGCCGGGCGTCTCCTCCGGCCAGGCGATCGCCGCGATGGCGCAGATCTCGGGCCGCACGCTGCCGGCGGGCTACGCCTACGAATGGACCAGCACCGCCTACCAGGAAGTGGCGGCCGCCGGGCAGACCGGGGTGATCCTGGGGCTGGCGATCCTGTTCGCCTACCTGTTCCTGGTCGGCCTCTACGAGAGCTGGGTGATTCCGATCCCGGTGCTGCTGTCGGTGGCCGTCGGCGTGCTGGGCTCGCTGGTCGGCATCTCGCTGGCCGGACTGTCGCTGGACCTCTACGCGCAGATCGGCCTGGTGGTGCTGATCGCGCTCGCGGCCAAGAACGGCATCCTGATCGTGGAGTTCGCCAAGGACCAGCGCGAGCGCGGGCTGTCCATCGTGGACGCGGCGATACTGGGGGCGCAGACGCGGTTCCGGGCGGTGATGATGACCTCGGTCGCCTTCGTGTTGGGCCTGGTGCCGCTGGTGATCGCGACCGGCGCCGCACAGATCAGCCGTCGCGACGTGGGCACTCCGGTCTTCGCCGGCATGCTCGCCGCCAGCGCGTTCGGCATCTTCCTGATCCCGATGCTGTACGTGACCTTCCAGACCGGGCGCGAACGGGTCAAGGCGCGGCTGGGCATGACCGGTGCGCGCACCGTCCAGGAGCACGCGCCGGCCGAGTGAGCCGGCCCGGGCCGATGCAACCCCGCCCTTGCGGGCGCGTCACTGCGGCGGGAAGGTGATCGGGGGCGGAAGCCGGAGCCCAAGCACGGCCGGGTGTCACCGGCCAAGGCAGGCGGGGAGAGAGTGCATGTCACCAGACCAACATTCGGCATCGATGGATGCGTCACTGAAAAGCGGCGACATCGACCTGCTGTGCATCAACACAATGCGCACCCTGGCCATGGACGCGGTGCAGAAGGCCAATTCCGGCCACCCCGGCACGCCGATGGCGATGGCGCCGGTCGCCTATACGCTGTGGCAGCGTTTCATGAACTTCGACCCCGCCGACCCCAACTGGCCCAACCGGGACCGGTTCGTGCTGTCGGTCGGCCACGCCTCCATGCTGCTCTACTCGCTGATTCACCTGACCGGCATGCGCGCCGTCAACGAGCATGAGGATCGCAGCGGGCCGGCGCTGTCGCTCGACGATCTGAAGAATTTCCGCCAGCTCGACAGCAAGACGGCCGGCCATCCCGAATACCGCATGACCTCCGGCGTGGAGACCACGACCGGGCCGCTGGGCCAGGGCTGCGGCAACTCGGTCGGCCTCGCGATGGCGGAGCGTTTCCTCGCCAACCGCTACAACAAGCCCGGCTACGAGCTGTTCAACCACCACGTCTATGTGCTGGCCGGCGACGGCGACATGATGGAGGGCGTCAGCAGCGAGGCCGCATCGACCGCCGCCCACCTCAGGCTGGGCAACCTCACCTGGATCTACGACAGCAACCACATCACCATCGAGGGCGGCACCGACCTCGCCTTCGACGAGGATGTGGCGGCGCGTTTCGCCGCCTATGGCTGGCACGTGGCGCATGTGGACGACGCGAACGACCTGGATGCCGTCGCGCGCGCCATCGAGGAGGCGAAGGCAGTCACCGACCGGCCGAGCTTCATCAAGGTGACCAGCGTGATCGGCTACGGCGCTCCCAAGAAAGCCGGCACCCGCAACGCCCATGGCGAACCGCTGGGCGAGGAGGAGGTGCGTGGGGCCAAGCGTGCGTATGGCTGGCCGGAAGACTCCTCCTTCCTGGTGCCGGACGGCGTGTACCAGCATTTCGCCGACGGTGTCGGCCGGCGTGGCGCCACGGCGCGGGCGGCCTGGCTGAGGCTGCTCGACGGCTACAAGCGCGACTATCCGGAACTCGCGAGCGAGCTGGAGATGATGAACCAGCACACTCTGCCGGACGGATGGGATCGCGACATCCCGAGCTTCCCGGCGGACGCGAAGGGGCTGGCCTCGCGCGATTCGTCGCAAAAGGTGCTGAACGCGATCGCGCCGCACGTGCCGTGGATGATCGGCGGTGCGGCCGACCTCGCACCCTCCACCAAGAGCAACATGACGTTCGAAGGCGCCCACAGCTTCGAAGCCGACAATTACGGCGGGCGAAACCTGCATTTCGGCATACGCGAACACGCAATGGGATCGATCTGCAACGGTCTCGCTCTGTCCGCCTTGCGCTCCTACGGCTCCGGCTTCCTGATCTTCTCCGACTACATGAAGGCGCCCATCCGTCTGTCGGCGATCATGGAGCTGCCGGTCGTCTATATCTTCACCCATGACAGCATCGGCGTGGGCGAGGATGGCCCGACGCACCAGCCGATCGAGCAGTTGGTCTCGTTGCGCGCCATCCCCGGGATGATCGTCATCCGCCCGGCCGACGCCAACGAGGTGGCCGAAGCCTGGCGTCACGTGATGACGCTGAAGGAACAGCCCGCCTGCCTGATCCTGTCGCGGCAGGCGCTGCCGACGCTGGACCGCTCGACATACGCGGCGGCATCGGGTCTGAAGCAGGGCGCCTACATCCTGGCCGACCCGAAGCAGGGCGGCGAGCCGGAGGTGATCCTGATGGCCACTGGAAGCGAGGTGAGCCTGGTGGTCGGCGCCTACGAGACGCTGAGCCAGGAGGGCATACGCGCGCGCGTGGTGAGCTTCCCGAGCTGGGATCTGTTCGAGGAGCAGCCTGCCGAATACCGAAACCACGTGCTGCCGCCGCACATCACCGCGCGCGTGTCCGTGGAGCAGGGATCGACGATCGGCTGGGACCGCTATATCGGCGCAAGCGGTGCCGCGATCGGCATGCACACTTTCGGCGCCTCGGCGCCGCTCGCCGCGTTGCAGAAGAAGTTCGGGTTTACGCCGGACGCGGTGGTCGAAGCCGCGCGCCGGCAGGCCGGCCGCGCCTAGCCCACCGGCCGGCGAACCATGCCCTGAGTGACTGTTTGACGAGCATGCAGGATCGAACTCGTCGTTCGATGATCGATGCTCCGGATACGAGGAGACGCGCCATGGATACGGTCGCAAGCCCGCCTGCCAGCACCCAGGCCAACCCCGTCAAGCAATTGCTGGGCGAGGGCCAGTCCCCCTGGCTGGATTTCGTGCGACGCAGTTTCGTTCGCGACGGCAGCTTGCAGAAGCTGGTCGATTCCGACGGGCTGGGCGGCGTGACCAGCAACCCGTCGATTTTCGAGAAGGCGATGGGCCACGGCACGGATTACGACGACGAGTTCAAGCAGCTCGCGGCCGGCGGCGAGCACGACGCGCAGGACATCTACGAGACGATGGCCGTGGCCGACATCCAGGACGTGGCCCGCGTGCTGCATCCCGTCTTCGAGCGCACGCGCGGGCTGGACGGTTTCGTCAGCCTGGAAGTCTCGCCCTACCTGGCGCTGCGCGCGGACGAGACGGTGGCCGAGGCGCGCCGGCTGCACGGCTTGGTCGATCGTCCCAACCTGATGGTGAAGGTGCCCGGCACACCCGAATGCGTGCCTGCGATCCGCACGCTGATCAGCGAGGGCATCAACATCAACGTGACGCTGCTGTTCTCCATCGACAGCTACAGGGCGGTGGCCGAGGCCTATATCGCCGGGTTGGAAGATCGCCATGCGAAGGGCGAGGACATCAGCCGCATCTCGAGCGTGGCGAGTTTTTTCGTCAGCCGCATCGACGCCCAGATCGACAAGAAGATCGATGAGCGCGTGCAGGCCGGCGACAAGGACGCCGATGCGTTGCGCAAGCTGCGCGGCCGCGTCGCGATCGCCAACGCGAAGCTCGCCTATGTCGCCTATCAGGAGCTGGTCGGCAGCCAACGCTGGCACAAACTGGCCGAGGCCGGCGCCAACCCGCAACGCCTTCTCTGGGCCAGCACGGGCGTCAAAGACAAGGCGTACAGCGACGTGTTGTACGTGGAGGAGCTGATCGGCCGGGACACCGTCAACACGATCCCGCCCGCCACGATGGACGCGTTTCGCGACCACGGACATGTGCGTGCCTCGCTGACGGAGGATCTGGACGGCGCGCGCCACGTGCTGGCCGAAGCCGACCGGCTCGGTCTGGATCTGCCGGGCGTCACCAAGCATCTTGTCGAGGACGGGGTGAAGCTGTTCGCCGATGCGGCGGACGCGCTGTTGACCGCGGTCGCCAAGAAGCGCGCGACGCTGCTGGGGACCAGCATCTCCAGCCTTCGCTACAGCCTGCCCGATGCGCTGGACAAGGCGGTGGATGCGCGGCTGGACGGCTGGCGCAATGACGGCTCGGTCCGCAGATTATGGGCGCATGACGCCTCGCTGTGGACCGGCGGGCCGGAAGCCAAATGGCTAGGCTGGCTCGACATCGTGGCCGAGCGTCTGTCGCATGTGGACGAGCTGGTCGCCTTCCAGAACGAGGTGAAGGAGGCCGGTTTCGAGCACGTGCTGCTGCTGGGCATGGGCGGTTCCAGCCTTGGTCCCGAAGTGTTCGGCGAGACGTTCGGGCAGCGCGCCGGCTGGCCCAAGCTGCATGTGCTCGACAGCACCGATCCGCAGCAGATCAAGACGTTCGAGAACGCGGTCGATCTGCCGAAGACGCTGGTGATCGTGTCGAGCAAGTCGGGCGGCACGTTGGAGCCGAACATCCTCAAAGCGTATTTCTGGGATCGCATGCAGACGGCGGTGGGCGCCGAGACGGCGGGCCAGCATTTCATCGCCATCACCGACCCTGGCTCGCACATGCAGAGTGTTGCCGAGGGCGACAAGTTTCGCCGCATATTCTACGGCAATCCGGAGATCGGTGGCCGCTACTCGGTCCTGTCGAATTTTGGCATGGTGCCGGCGGCTGCCATCGGGCTGGATGTGCGCGCATTCCTGCAGGCCACGATGCGCATGGTGCATTCGTGCTCCGCGGGCACGCCGCCCGAGGCCAATCCCGGCGTGGTGCTGGGTGCGATCCTGGGCGAGGCACAGCGTGCCGGCCATGACAAGGTCACCATCATCGCCTCGCCCGGCATCGCCGATCTGGGCGCGTGGCTGGAGCAGTTGCTGGCGGAGAGCACCGGCAAGCTGGGACGCGGCCTGGTCCCGGTCGATGGCGAGACGCCGGCCGCACCCGACATGTATGGCCAGGACCGGCTGTTCGCCTATTTGCACGCAGACGACAAGCCCGATGCCACGCAGGATGCGGCAGTGACGGCGCTGGAGAAGGCCGGCCATCCGGTGGTGCGCGTCACGCTGAATGGCCACCAGGAGCTTGGTCAGCAGTTCTTCCTGTGGGAGTTCGCAACCGCTGTCGCCGGCAGCGTGATCGGCATCGACGCGTTCGATCAGCCGGACGTGGAGGCGAGCAAGGTCAAGACTCGCGAGCTGACGGATGCGGCGGGACGCAGCGGCAAGCTGCCCGACGAGACGCCGTTCGCGACGTTCGACAACATCCGCCTGTTCGCCGATGAGACGAACGCGTCGGCGCTGAAAGGCGGTTCGCTGACCGAGGTGCTGCGCGCGCATTTCGCCAGGGCGCATGCGGGAGACTACATCGCGGCGCTGGCCTATGTGGAGCGCAACCCGTCGCATATCGCGAAGTTGCAGGAGCTGCGCTTGCTGATACGCGACCGCACGAAGCTCGCGACGGTTGCCGAGTTCGGGCCGCGTTTCCTGCACTCGACAGGCCAGGCATACAAGGGCGGCCCGAACAGCGGCGTGTTCCTGCAGATCACGGCCGACGACGCGGCCGATCTTCCCGTGCCCGGGGAGGGCTACACGTTCAGCGTGGTGAAGGCGGCGCAGGCGCGCGGCGATTTCGGCGTGCTCGCGGAGCGGGGCCGCCGCGCGCTGCGTGTCCACCTGGGCAGCGATGTCGATGCCGGCCTCGCATCGTTGATGACGGCAGTCTCGACAGCATTGCAGTAGAGGGCACCTCACGGGTTTCGGCCCGGGCTCTGTCGCGGGGGCGTCATGCGCGGCTGTGCGTGGCACGGCGTCCCCGCTTTTTTTCAGGAGGTTCAGTATGCAGCTCGGCGTCATCGGCCTGGGCCGGATGGGTGGCAATATCAGCCTGCGCCTGATGCGCGCCGGCCACCATTGCGTCGTCTATGATCACAGCGCGGACGCGGTCAAGCGCGTGGCGGGCGAGGGCGCGATCGGCGCCGCGGATCTCGCCGATCTGTTGCGCGGTCTGGAAAAACCAAGGGCGGTGTGGGTGATGCTGCCGGCGGGCCAGATCACGGAGGAGACGATCACCGCGCTGGCCCAGCACATGGAGCAGGGCGACACGATCATCGATGGCGGCAACACGTTCTACAAGGACGATATCAGGCGCGCCAAGATGCTGCGTGAGCGCGGCATCGAATACATCGATGTCGGCACGTCGGGCGGCGTGTGGGGACTGGAGCGCGGCTACTGCATGATGATCGGCGGGCCGGCCGAGCTGGTGCAGCGGCTCGATCCGATCTTCGCGGCGCTCGCACCCGGGATGGGCGATGTCGGCCGGACAAAGGAGCGGCGCAACCGCGACCCAAGGCCTGAGCAGGGCTACATGTATTGCGGCCCGGCGGGCTCGGGCCATTTCGTGAAGATGGTGCATAACGGCATCGAATACGGGCTGATGCAGGCCTATGCCGAAGGCTTCGACGTGCTCCAGGGCAAGTCGTCCACCGACTTGCCCGAGGATCAGCGCTTCGATCTCGATGTGGCGGACGTCGCCGAGGTCTGGCGACGCGGCAGCGTCGTCTCCTCATGGCTGCTCGACCTGACCGCATCGGCCTTGGCGGAAAACCAGACTTTGTCGGAGTTCACAGGTCACGTCAGCGATTCCGGTGAGGGCCGCTGGACGGTCGAGGCGGCGATCGAGGAATCGGTGCCGGTGCCTGTGCTGTCCACCTCGCTCTACGCGCGGTTCCGGTCGCGCTCCGGCAACACGTTCGGGGAGAAGCTGCTGAGCGCCATGCGCAACAAGTTTGGCGGCCACGTCGAACCGCATGCGTGAGGTTGCAGCCGCGTGAACGAGCAATTGCCGCCGCCGAGCGATCCGGCCGTCTTGGGTCGCGCCGCCCAGGCGCCGCCCTGCTGCTTCGTCATCTTCGGCGCGGGCGGCGATCTGACGCGCCGCCTGCTGATGCCGGCGCTCTACAACCTGCGCCTCGCCGGCCTGCTGGATGACGGGTTCCGCATCGTCGGCGTGGACGTGCGCGACATGGACGACACGGCGTTTCGCGCGCACCTGACCGACGCGATGATGCATTTCGTGACCGAACGCCGGGCGGATGCGGCGGGACAATTGGACCGGGCTGCCTGGGACTGGATGGGCGAGCGTACCAGCTACCGCAAAGGGGATTTCGCCGATCCGTCCACCTTCGAGCAGTTGCGCGATGTGGTGCCGAACGACACGAACGCGGTGTTCTACTGTGCCACCGCCGCGCGGTTCTTCGAGATGGTCGCAAGCCAGCTTCACCGGGCGGGACTCGCGCGAGAGGACGGGTGCTTCCGCCGGCTGGTGGTGGAAAAACCCTTCGGCCACGACCTGGCCAGTGCCCGCGCGTTGAACACGGCGCTGCTCGGCTGTTTCGACGAGCAGCAGATCTATCGAATCGACCACTACCTGGGAAAGGAGACGGTGCAGAACATCATGGCGCTGCGGTTTTCCAACGGCATCTTCGAGCCGATCTGGAAACGCGACAACATCGACCATGTGCAGATCACCGCCGCAGAGACGGTGGGCGTGGAATCGCGCGGAAAGTTCTATGAGGGGACCGGTGCGTTGCGCGACATGGTGCCCAACCACATTTTCCAGCTGATGAGCATGGTGGCGATGGAAGCGCCCACCTCGTTCGACGCCGACGCGGTGCGCACGGAAAAAGCCAAGGTGATCCAGGCCATCCATCCGCTCTCGGGCAAGCTTGCCGTGCATGACGTGGTGCGCGGCCAGTATCGCGCCGGGCGCTACGGACACACGGACGTGCCGGCCTATCGGCAGGAGCCCGATGTCGATCCGAATTCGAGCACCGAGACCTACATCGCGATGAAGCTCACGATCGACAATTGGCGCTGGGCCGGCGTGCCGTTCTACATACGCACCGGCAAGCGACTGGCGCACCGCAACACGGAGATCAGCATACATTTCAAGCAGGCGCCGTTCGCGCTGTTTCGCGACACGCCTGTCGAGAAGCTCACGCCGAACATCATGTACCTTCACATCCAGCCGACCGAAGGCGTGACACTGCAGTTCAGCGCCAAGGTCCCCGGGCCGCGCGTGAAGCTCGGCGGCGTCAACATGAACTTCAACTACGCCGATTATTTCCACGAAGGTCCCAGCACGGGCTATGAGACTCTGCTCTACGACTGCCTGGTGGGCGACGCGACGCTGTTCCAGCGCGCCGACAATGTGGAGGCGGGCTGGCAGGTGGTGCAGCCGGCGCTGGACGCGTGGGATGCGGGGCACATCCACGTGCACCCCTACGCCGCCGGCAGCGAGGGGCCGGAGGAGGCGGACGACCTGCTGCGCCAGGACGGACGCGCTTGGGCCACGCTCGGCCGCTGATATCGCAGGAGACGACATGGCGGACATAAGACTGCTGCTGGCCGATGTGGACGGAACGCTGGTGACGAAGGAAAAGCTGCTGACGCAGCGCGCCATCGACGCCGTGCGCGCGTTGCGCGACCGGCGGATCGGCTTCGCCATCACCAGCGGGCGGCCGCCACGCGGGATGGCGATGCTGATCGATCCGCTCGGCATCGACACGCCGGTGGCCGGCTTCAACGGCGGCCTATGGGTCAACCCAGACATGAGCGAGATCGAAGCCCATACGCTGCCGCGCGAGATGGCCGAACAGAGCGTCCGGATGCTGACCGAGGCGGGGCTGGATGCGTGGGTGTACAGCGGCGAGGACTGGCTGGTGCATGACAGCGCCGCACCGCATGTGGCGCGCGAGGAGTGGACGGTGAAGTTTCCGCCCAAGACCGTGCAGGATTTCGGCAGCGCGCTGGACCACGCGGTGAAAATCGTAGGCGTCAGCGACGACCTTGCCCGCGTCGAGGCGACGGAGACGAAAGTCCAGCAGGCGCTGGGCGAGGGTGCCTCGGCCGCGCGCTCGCAACCCTACTACCTCGACATCACGCACAAGCAGGCCAACAAGGGTGCGGCGCTGCACTGGCTGGCGCAGCGGCTCGGGTTGGACACGCACCAGATCGCCACCATGGGCGACCAGCCGAACGACACGCTGATGTTCGCGCAAAGCGGCCTGTCGATCGCGATGGGCAATGCCAGCGAGGCGGTGCGGAAAAAAGCGGCCAAGGTCACGGAATCGTCCGAGGCGGAGGGGTTCGCGATCGCCGTCGAGCGGTTCATCCTGGGTGGGGAGGCGTAGGATGCCGCCGGCCCGGATCATCCGCGCACCGGACGCAGAGGCGCTGGCGCAGCAGGCGGCCGAATGGCTGACCGGGCTGGCCGAGGCGTCCGACGGCCGGTTTTCGGTCGCCCTGTCCGGCGGTTCGACGCCGAAGCGGCTTTTCGAGCTACTGGCCGGGCCGCCGTTTCGCGACCGCTTCCCATGGGCGCGCACGCACCTGTTCTGGGGCGATGAACGCTTCGTGCCGCCTGACCATGCGGACAGCAACCTGCGCATGGCCCGCCTGGCGCTGCTGGACCACGTGCCGATCCCGCCTGCGCAGGTCCATCCGATGCCGACATCAGGCACGTTGCAGCAGGCCGCGGCCGAGTATCAGGCCACGCTCTCGGCCTATTACGGTGCCGAATCGCTCGACATGTCGCGGCCGCTCTTCGACGTGACGCTGCTGGGCCTGGGCGATAATGGCCACACCGCCTCGCTGTTTCCCGGCGCCGCCGCCCTGGAGGAGACGCTGGCCTGGGTGGCGCCGGTGACGGAGGGCGTGCCGCAGCCACGCTTGACGCTCACCTATCCGGCGATCGCGTGCAGCGCCAACGTGGCGTTCCTGGTGGCCGGCGCCGGCAAGGCGGCCGTGGTGGGCCTGGTGATGGCGGGCGACCTGGCCCAGCCTGCCTCGCGCGTGCAGGCCGCGGGGCAGCTGATCTGGTTCCTCGACGACGCGGCCGCGGGCGGCCTGAAGCGATGAGCGACCGGGACGCGCTGAAGCGCGAGGCGGCGGAGGAGGCGGCCGCCCTGGTCCGCGACGGCATGGTGGTGGGCCTGGGCACTGGCAGCACGGCGGCGTTCTTCATTGCGGCGCTGATCGCGCGCCAGCCGGACATCGTCTGCATCCCCACCTCCGAGCGCAGCGCGGCCCAGGCGCGTCAGGGTGGCCTGCGCCTGGCCGGGTTCGACACGCATACGCGCATCGATTTGTGCGTGGACGGGGCGGACGAGATCAAGCGCGACAGCCTGGACCTCGTCAAAGGCCTGGGCGGCGCGTTGCTGCGGGAAAAGATGGTGGCCAGTGCGGCCGCCCAGCTGGTGATCGTGGCCGATGGCGAGAAGCTGGTCGATTGGCTGGGCACACGCTCGCCGGTGCCTGTGGAGGTGACGCCGTTCGGGTGGGAGCTGACCCGGTCGCGCCTGGCCGACCTGGCCCAGTCCGCCGAACGCCGCATGTCGGCCGATGGCGAGCCGTACCGGACCGATGGCGGCAACTACATCATCGACTGCACCACCGGCGCCATCGCCGACCCGGGCGCCTTGAACCGGCAGATGCGCCAGATCGTGGGTGTTGTGGAGACGGGTCTGTTCGTCGGCATGGCCCATCTGGCGCTGGTGGCCGATGCCGGCCGTGTCACGCGCTACACCCCGCGCTGAACCGCGTCCGGAGATGAGCGGTATACGAAAGGCGGTGCTCATCGTCATGGGCGTTACCGGTGTCGGCAAATCGACGATCGCCGAGGCGGTGGCCGAGCGACTCGGCTGGCCGTTCCAGGAGGGCGATGAGCTGCACCCCCCCTCCAACATCCAGAAGATGCATTCGGGGGTGCCTCTGGACGATGCCGACCGCGCGCCCTGGCTGGAAGCGGTACGGCGCTGGATCGACGCCCGTGTGGCGGCGGGGGAGCCCGGTCTGATCACCTGTTCGGCGCTGAAACGCGCCTATCGCGAGCGGTTGGTCGAGGGGCGGGAGGATGTCAGGCTGCTCTATCTGCACGCCGACAGGGCGGTGCTGGAGGCGCGGCTGGCACGCCGCACGGGGCATTTCATGCCGCCCAGCCTGCTGGAAAGCCAGCTTGCCACGCTGGAGGAGCCCTCGCCCGACGAGCGGCCGATCGTGGTGCAGGTGCACGGACCATTGCCGGAGACGATCGAGGCGTCACTCGCGGCCGTCAGGCGGGACCTGGGCTAAAATGAAGAAAGAGCTTCTTTTTCGAGAAAAAGAAGCAAAAAGCTTTTGTTCGTTCGCCTGCATGACAGCTCGGAACTATTCTGCCAAAGCGGTTCTGGCAGAACTGTCGCGAGCACCGATGCAGGCGTGGATAGCAGAAGTTTTTTGGTCCTTTTTTTCAAAAAAGGACTGCTTACTTCAAGTACAACAGCTACGACACCAACCCAAGGCGCTGAAGCCAGGGCGTGCGGGCGCGGACCGGCCGGACCTGGGCGAGCAGATCGCGCAGGCTGTGACAGCAATGCGGGCTGCTGGCGGGGGTCTGGGCGTATACCCCGTCCTGCGTGCGCCATATCGTCAGCGTACGGCGCTGGGCGCCGGGCGCGGCCAGGATCAGCAACTCCTCGAACTCGGCGCCATCCATCAGGCAATCCAGCATGATCGACAGCTTCAGCCCACGCTGCTCCGCCCAGTTGCGGACCAGCATCAAGTCCTCAACCGCAAACGCCAAACCATAGGGGGCGCAGGCGATGGGAAGATCGGGCGAGTGCATGAAATCTCTCCGGCTAGCGTGAAGGTTGTGGCCTGATTCGGCGCCACTCGGCAATCGGATAGTCCGTCTAAAATAGTTAAAAACTTCTTACGCGATCGTGCCGTCCTCAATCGTTCCCGTCGGGTTGTCTTGCCCTTACCGGGGCGAGCGGCTTGTATGACCCCCAACGCACGCAGTGGCGGGGCAGGGAGGCAAGCATGGCTCGGGTAGCTCTTGTGACAGGCGGAACGCGCGGCATCGGCGCGCAGATCAGCGCCACGCTGAAGGCGGCGGGCCGCCAGGTAGTGGCAAGCTACGCCGGCCGAGAGGACGCCGCACGCGCCTTCCAGGAGCAGACCGGCATCCCCGTCATGCGGTTCGACGCCGGCGATTTCGCCGCCTGCGAAGCCGCGGTCGCCGAGATCGCCGAGCAGCACGGCCCGATCGAGATCCTGGTCAACAATGCCGGCATCACGCGCGACGGCGTGATGGCCAAGATGACGCGCGACATGTGGGATTCGGTGATCGACACCAACCTCGGCTCCTGCTTCAACCTGTGCAAACTGACCTTCGACGGCATGCGCGCGCATAAATTCGGCCGCGTGGTGAATGTGGGGTCGATCAACGGCCAAGCCGGGCAGTATGGGCAGGTGAACTACGCCGCCGCCAAATCCGGCATCCACGGTTTCACCAAGGCGCTCGCGCAGGAGGGCGCGCGGTTCAACATCACGGTCAACGCCATCGCGCCCGGTTACGTGGATACGGACATGGTGCGCGCCGTGCCAGAGGATGTGCTGCAGAAGATCATCGCGCGCATCCCCGTGGGACGTCTGGGGCGGGCCGACGACATCGCGCGCGGTGTCGCGTTCCTGACCGCCGACGACGCGGACTTCATCACGGGTGCGACGCTGTCCATCAATGGCGGCCAGCACATGTATTAGGCGGAGTGCCGATCAAAACTCGCCCAGCGGCCATCAAGGCCGCTCCGCTCCGGTTCTCGACACAACACGCGGGCCCGCTCACCAGGCCAAGTTTTGATTGGCACTCAGATCCGAGACAGCGCTCTCCAGGGAAGAAACGCCTGCCTCTTCACAAACGTCCATACGTATCCTCCATCCGCACGATATCATCCTCGCCCAGATACGCGCCCGATTGCACCTCGATCAGTTCCAGCGCGATCCGCCCAGGATTCTCCAGCCGGTGCACGCAGCCGAGCGGCAGGTAGATGCTTTCGTTCTCGCGCACCATCAGCTCCTCGCCATCGCGCACCACGATCGCCGTGCCGGCCACCACCACCCAGTGCTCCGCCCTATGATAGTGCTTCTGCAACGACAGTTTTTCGCCCGGCTTGACCACGATCCGCTTGACCTGGAAACGGTCCGCGCTGATCAGGCTTTCGTAGAAACCCCAGGGCCGGTAGGAGCGGTTATGCGCCGCCGCCTCGTGCCGGCCGGCGGCGCGCAGCCGTTCGACCACCGCTTTCACCTCCTGCGCGCGGTCGCGATGCATCACCAGCACCGCGTCCTCGGTCGTCACGATCACCGCGTCGTTCATGCCGACGACCGCGGTCAGCATGCCGTCGCTGCGTGCATAGCAGTTCTGTGATTTCTCCAGCAGCACGTCGCCCACGCTGACGTTGCCGCTGCTGTCCTTGGCCCCCAGCTCCCACAGCGCGTTCCAGCTTCCCACGTCGCACCAGCCCAGATCGGCCGGCACCACCGCCGCGTGGCGCGTGCGTTCGGCCACCGCGTAGTCCAGGCTGATGCTGGGGCAGGCGGAGAACGCCGTGCGGTCCAGCCGGCAGAAATCGAGGTCGCGGCTGCGGGCCGCCATCGCGCGGCGGACCGCCTGCATCACCTCCGGCGCGAACTGCTCCATCTCGGCCAGCAGCGTGCTGGCGGTGAAGACGAACATGCCGCTGTTCCATAAGTGACGCCCGTCGGCGGACAGGCGGGCGGCTGCCGGCGCGTCGGGTTTCTCCACGAAGCTCGCCACCGCGTGCAGCCCTGGCGCATCCTCCAGCGGCGCGCCCACCTCGATATAGCCGTACCCGGTCTCGGCCGAGCTGGGCTTCATGCCGAAGGTCACGAATCGTCCGGCGCGGGCGGCAGCCACCGCCTTGGCCAGCGCGTCGGCCATCGCATCGTGGCGGCTGATGGAGGCGTCGGCCGCCATCATCCACAGCACCGCGTCCGGCGCCGTCTCGGCCACCAGCAGCGCGGCCGCGGCGATCGCCGGGGCGGAGTTGCGGCCGGCCGGCTCCAGCAGGATGCGCGCGCCCTCGATCCCGGCCTCGCGCATCTGCTCGGCGATCAGGAAACGGTGTTCCTCGTTGCAGACCACCACGGGTGCGGCAAACCCCGGACCTGCGGCCCGCCGTGCGGTCTCCTGGATCATCGAGCGCTGCGAGACCAGCGGCCAGAGCTGCTTTGGAAAGCTTTCGCGTGAGACGGGCCATAGCCGCGTGCCCGATCCGCCGGACAGGATGACGGGAACCACCAGCCCCTCATGCAACGGCGCCTGGATCGGGGCGGGGGTCAGGCCTGAAAAATCTTGGTCCACGGGTTCTGCTCGCGCTGTCTGCTTGCCAGTGTGGTGCAGCCGGTCCCAAGCTACACTCTTTGCGTTGCCACGTCAGGTTGTGAAAGCGGGCGATCGATGGGACATGTGAACGACATCCGCGGCGTCATCGCCGAGACCGCGCTCGCCGAGGAGGCGGGGCTGATCGCGGTGCGGCGCGACCTGCATGCCCATCCGGAGCTGGCCTTCGAGGAGCACCGGACGGCAGGCGTGATCGCGCGCGAGCTGGCCCGGCTTGGGGTGGCCGCGCGCACCGGCGTGGGCGGCACCGGCGTGGTGGGCGAG
>CAXUNK010000028.1:0-22217 GCA_964252425.1 uncultured Acetobacteraceae bacterium | reverse complement strand
GACTAGTGCTTGTCGAATGGTAGCGTACTGCTCGAGCCCGGCTTTCAAGCCAAATTTCTAGTTGTGTATAGCACGATGTCATCGAAGGAATCTTGCCATGGGTACTACCGCCTCCTTTGCTTGGATCCCGACGACTGCGCGAGTTGTCACTGTAGATGGGTTCGGTCCTTTTCCACGTGGCATGCTGCAGACGGCGCCTTCGCCTTTGATCTGGCCAGTGAAGGACCCGAGCGACGTGTTGGATTACGTGATAGATTACTCCGAGGCGTTAGCCGGAGATGGTGGCGATGGCATCGCGACTTTGGACGTCAGTATTACGCCGGAAGCGGCTGGCGACCTGACGCTGACTACTTCGCGCGTTGATGGAACGCAGGCGGTATTGTGGCTGGCCGCTGGTGTAGCAGGCACGAACTACGCAGTGACCGTCGTCATCGGAACCAATAGCGGCCGTAGCATCTCACGCACAATAAGCCTGCCTGTAGCGTCGTTGTCTGGGCCGTCGGCGTTCACCAACGTGCTGACGACCGGGAACGGGGCTCCGCTTACGGACCAGAGCGGCGCTGCGCTGACGACGAGCTGACTTTTTCCGAAATAATCACTAGACTTTCCTAAGAATTTTTTGCTGGTCAGAGGTATGCATGCCAACCATAGCCGAGCTACCAGGTGCCACGCAGGCGGGTTTGCAAGATGAGTTGCCGATCCAGCAGGCCGGCGTAACACGCGCTGTGACGGTCGCAGAACTGCTGAGTGGGACGCAACCTCTGCTTACCGTTCCCAGTCCAAGTCTGTTGGGTCGGGCCTCTTTAGGGCCCGGCGGCGTAGAGACCTTGGGCGTGGGTGTGGGCCTTGCGTTTCAGGCGGCAGCGTTGACGGCGACCGGCGGCGATCATGCGACCTTTGCTCAAGAAAGCAGTTTTGCCCAAACTGACGAGGTGATTGTCAATGCCGGCGGTTCGCCTCGTCGACTTCCAATTCCAGCATTGCGCGGCCTGTTTTCAGCCGGGCGCAATGTCTCGATCGACACCGGTGGGGTGATTGCGTCGAGCACGGACGCGAGTGTCTCCACAAGTCTGACGAGCCTGTCGCAAGGTTTGTCGACCGTTCAGTCGAGTATTGCTACATTAGCAGCAAAACTACCGGTGGGTGGTGTTGCTGGGCTGAACGGAAGCGGTCAAGTTACGGCGCCCGTGGCGGGCGACGCCAGCCTCGCCACGGTGATTTCTGGTATGGGCGGTGTTGCGCGAACACTCGCAGCCCGAGCATCGGACATATTGAACGTCGCTGACTTCGGCGCGGTCGCCGGCGGACCGGATTGTAGTGCAGCGTTTCTGACAGCGTTCAACCGCCTGCCCCAGAACGGGGGTCAAATTTTGATCCCGCCGGGAGATTATTGGATTTCCAACCCGCTGGTGTTCTCCGGAAAAGCTGTGTCTCTACGAGGTTCCGGGCGCGGGCAGACCCGAATACACCTACAACATACGGGGATTGGCTTTGATTTTGCTCCGGGCAACATGTTCTACAAGGTCTGTGTTGCCGAGATGTCGATCTATGCGGAGAGTTTGTCTGGGCCGACTGCGGCCGGGGTGCGCGTAAGTTATCCGGCGGCATCGTCCTTTGGCTACGTCACAACCGTGATCGGGGAAGTGGAATTTTTTGGTTATCCGAATGCTGTGAACGGCGTTGCTCCCTTCCCACAGAGCTTTCTGCGCGGCCTTGTGTTGAACAATTGCTGGAGCTCGCAAATCAGCCATCTGTCGTGGTTTGGCCCACCTGCGATCGCAGGTGCCACCACCTCAGCAGTGGTTGAGTTGAACGGATCGATCGACACCCGGCTACATGCCGTGCAGGCTTATTACGGCAACGCGGTCGTCCTTCAGACCGGCTATTGTGAGGGGGTATACTTGAGCAACCCGCTCGCAGTAGGTGTGGACTACCTCATGCGACAGACGGATATCACGCAGTGGCCGGGTTACGTGAACGGCAAAGTCATGCTGCTTGGCTTGTGGGTTGCCAATGGTGAGGTAAACACCAATCTCGGGGCGTTCCAACTGAGCAATGTCACCGACGGTTTCATCGCCAACCTCGATATTACTCGGGATGGTGGACCTAATACGAGTCAGGTATCTTTCGACTTTACCAATATAGCTAACTTCCACGTCATCGGCTGTAACTTTGTTGGCGGCAGCCCTGTAGATGTTGCAATTCAATTTAAGAGCACATTCAATTCGTCAAGCAACATCGTTGGCGGTTGCCATTTCGAGAATATGGCCACCGTGATTTCTATCGTCGGGACGAACGGGACGGTTGGACTAACGACCTATGGACTCCACATTGGTAACGTCCCGATCACGACCGCATTTATCGATCAGTCATCGCAAGAGGCCAGCAACTATCTCTCGTTCATGTCGCCCTCCCAAACGGGAGTACCGGCCGGTGTCGCCAATACTAAAGATCATGTGATGGCTGGCGCCACCGGAAGCACCCTATTCAGAATCAATAATGTCGCAGGGGCGGTAAATTTCATCCGACATCAACCTGCCAGCTCCTCCAGTTCCCCCGCATTGTGTTTTGATGGAGCCGATACTTCGGTTGGAGGTATCATTCAGACGAAGGGCGGTAGTCTCGTGGTGAGCGCCTCAGGTGTACCCGGCAACGGCAACCTTATAAACATGCTTAATGTTGCAAGCGCCACGAACTGGATTGTTACTCAGAACGCGACTGCCGGCAATCTTAGTACCATCGGCACGAACGCCGGTGGGCTTGGAGTACAGCCCAAAGGTGCATTGTGGTTGTCTCCGGGTGGGGGACTGTTTGCACCAGGGCTGCCAACCACAAAACCTGCTGTCGGGTCGGGGCAGATCTGGAGTAATGGCGGAGTTGTAAGCGTCGCCTGAACATCGGGTCCGCGTGGAGAGCATGGAATATTACACTCTGTATCAGCATGTCGGTGAGGTTCTCAGCGGAATTAGAAGCCTGCGCGATATGGCCGATTTGCGGCAGGCGCAGGCGGAGCAGTTACATGATCTCTTGCGATCTGATCTGGCGTCGCTACGGCGTGAGCACGGAGAATTGCGGGAGAAGTTCGATTGTTTAGTGCTTGTTGCTCAGCACGATCTTGAGTTGCTGCGATCCAGTTCCGACGAGCATGGTAGATCAATAGACGCGTTAGCGACCTCGATGGACAAGTTGAGGTTGCCGGTAAAGCAGATGCTGGACGTTAAGTCTCGCCTCGGCGCGCTTGTACTTGTTTCGGGAGCATTGGGCAGCTGTGCGTTGTGGCTGTTGGAGCCCGTCTACCGGTGGCTGATTGACTCCGCTCTACAGCGCCACTGAGGCACAACCGGCTGACTCGGCTCCCGACATACTTCGTTTGGCCACCGCCCAACCAAAATGCCTACGGTCCCGCCAGTCCCAAGACCGCAACGTATGAAATATGAGGGTCTTTTGCAAATGACACGACTTGCAGCGTGGCTTCAACAACCGACGACCGTCACCGGCATTGCAGCTATTTTGGGAACTGCTGTAGCCTTGCTGATGCATCAGATGACATTCGTGCAAGCGGTTCCTTTGTTCGCCGGGGCTGTAGTCTCGGCGATCCTACCCGACAATAGCGGAGCCAAGCAGCAAGCGCAGCTATTGGCGGGAACGATGGTGGCCAAATTCACCAATGAGAACGCGGCCGGCGCGGGCGCCCCCAGGCAAACCGATGGCGGAGTGCGGCCATCAAACTAGGCGGGATTGCGCGACGCTCGCCGCAATAAAGTCGGCGAAAAGCGGATGGGGATCAAACGGTTTGCTTTTCAACTCAGGGTGATATTGCACGCCGATAAACCAGGGATGAAGCGGATATTCGATGATTTCGGGTAGGACGCCGTCCGGCGACATGCCGGAAAAGCGTAGGCCAGCTTCTTCAAGCTGCAACCTGTAGTGAACATTGACCTCATAACGGTGTCGGTGGCGCTCCAAGATATTTGGCGATCCGCCATATATTCTCCGGATGAGGGAGTCTGAGGCAAGGCAAGCGGCATAAGCACCGAGCCGCATAGTGCCGCCCAGGTCCCCGCCTGCCTCGCGGATCTCCCGCTCATTACCTTTCGCCCACTCGGTCAAGAGGCCAACCACCGGATCGGTGCACGGACCGAACTCGGTTGACGAGGCATCAGGTAGCCCAGCTAAGTTGCGGGCGCATTCAATCACAGCCATCTGCATGCCAAAACAAATGCCGAAGAACGGAATTCGGTGCTCGCGCGCGAAACGCACTGCCGCAATCTTGCCTTCGGTACCCCTTTCGCCGAAGCCGCCTGGCACGAGTATGCCGTGCACGTCGTCAAGCTCGCCAACTGCGTTGGGAGTCTCAAACACTTCACTGTCGACCCAGTTCAAGTTCACGCGCACGCGGTTGGCGATGCCGCCATGGGCCAGGGCTTCAGCCAAACTCTTATAGCTATCGAGAAGATTGATATACTTGCCGACGATAGCAATGCGCACCTCGCCTTCCGGCGCACGCACAGCTTGAACGATTTGTTTCCAACGCGCGAGATCAGGTGACTGATCAAACGGCAAACCAAAATGCCGAAGAACTTCGCGATCCATTCCCTGCTCATGATAACTGATCGGCACGGCATAGATCGTGTCTGCATCGAGAGCGGGTATGACGGCACTTGGGCGGACGTTGCAGAAGCTGGCGATCTTGCGCCGCTCATTTTCGGGGATAGGGCGGTCGCATCGGCAGAGCAGCATGTGGGGCTGGATGCCGACGTTGAGCAATTCCTTCACAGAATGCTGTGTCGGCTTCGTTTTCAGCTCACCGGCGCTGGAAATGAAGGGCACAAGTGTCAAATGCACGTATATCGTGCGCTCCGGCCCCAACTCATTGCCGAGCTGGCGGATTGCCTCCAGAAACGGCAGGCTTTCGATGTCGCCCACGGTGCCGCCGATCTCAATCAGGCAAAAATCCAGATCTTCGGTCTGTCCGACGATAGCCTCCTTGATGGCGTCGGTGATGTGGGGAATGACCTGGACAGTCGCACCCAGGTAATCGCCGCGGCGTTCGCGCGCGATCACGTCTGCATAGATGCGCCCTGTCGTTGCGTTGTCGGCGCGTGTGGCAGCAACACCCGTAAAACGTTCATAGTGACCGAGATCGAGATCTGTCTCGGCACCGTCATCGGTCACGAACACTTCGCCATGCTGGTAAGGGCTCATCGTGCCGGGATCGACGTTAAGATAGGGGTCGAGCTTGCGCAACCTGACACGATAGCCGCGGGCCTGCAGTAATGCGGCCAAAGCCGCGCTGGCGATGCCCTTGCCCAAGGAGGAGACCACGCCGCCGGTGATGAATACGTACCGCGTCATGGGCGACCCTTCTACACAGGTCACCCCGGGTGCGGAAAGGCGCGCAGCAGATTTTCGGCGACGTGCCGGCCGTTCAGATACGCGCCGGCAACTGTGCCCGCCAGACCGTCGGTGGCGCAGGCCTCGCCGGCGAAGGTGAGGCGCCCATCCCAGATCGGGGTGGCGAGCATGGTTCGCGCTTGGGCGTGGCCAGGCCGCGCATAGGCGTAGGCGCCGCGAAACAACGGGTTCTCTCCCCAGTCAGTCGCCAGGCAAGACGCGCCAAGCGCCCGGCTGATGTCGGGGCCGAGCGTGAGGTCGAGCTGTTGGCGCATGAACTCGGCCGATTGGGCCGGTTTGCCTGCGAGAGACCAAGCCGCGCGGCCTCCGACAAAGCCTACAGCCAGATCCGAACCGTCCGCCCAGAATATAGTCGAGAGAAACGGCGCGCCGCGTGCCTCCAGCCGTCGGAATACACCCGTACCGGGCCAAAGCCCCAGGCGATCCTGGCTTGAGGCGCGCAACACGATCTTGCTCAGAAGCCCCATCGGCAGGCCGTCCAAAGCTGAGATGATCTCAGGCGGCAGTGCCGGAGAGAAGGCGATCCCCTCTGCGCGAAGCACGCCTGTCGAGACTGTGACGATCGCAGCCCCGGCACGCAGAGTGTTTTCTCCGACATGGATGCGAACGCCGTCGCTCAGGGCATCGATGCGGGTTACACGACTGGCCAGATGAACGTCCCTACCAGGACCGAGTAGCCGAACGAGGAGGTCGCCCAGGCCTTGGGGGGCCACATAGTTTTCGCCCTCCAAAGCGTTGGCGTGCCAATCGCGCAAGCTAAGTTCGTCGGCATCGCCGGCGGCGATGATCGCTCCCTCCCAGGCTTCGACAGTTGCGGTCCATGGATCTTGGGCCAGTGGGTCGGCGGCTTGGGCAAGGCTGACATCGGGACCGGCCAATTTCGACATGACGCAGTCGTGCCAATCCTGTTCGGCCCTGGCGTAAGCCTCGCGATCGGCCGCGCGGCCAGGCGAATCCATTACCAGCGACCGCCCTTCCCAAGGCGTATCGGGCTGCACGGCTATGCCTCGGCTGCGGGCCAGCGGAATCAGTGGGTTGCGGTCGGCAACGTGAAGCCATTGCGCCCCATGGTCGAACCGCGCTCCACCGAGAGCCGCCGGATGGTCGGTCCAAGCACGCCCGCCGAGACGAGTGCCGGCCTCCAGTAAGGCCACGCGCAGGCCCTTCTCGCGCAACAGTCCAGTTGTGGCGAGCCCCGCGGCACCAGCGCCGATAACCGCAACGTCGTACTGCGCGCCGGCCGAAGCCAGCATCGTCAATGCGTGGGGACCTGCGGTGTAGGGGCCGGCGGCTTGGCCGGCAAACCGGCCGGTATTGCGGGCCTGGTTGCCGGGCCGCCAGGCACGCGGGGCGCTGCGGCGACGGGCGTCGGCAAAGTCAGGATGCTGCGGCCCACTCCGGTTGTGCCCCGGTTGAGCAGCGCCAGGCTGAGTGAGATGCCGAAGAACATCGCGGCCAAGATCGCCGTGGTGCGCGTCAGCAGGTTGGCTGTGCCGCGACCACTCATGAACGCGCCCATGCCTTGGCTGGTGCCAATACCCAGCCCGCCGCCCTCGCTGCGCTGGATCAGCACCACGCCGATCATCGCCAACGTGACGAACAGGTGGAGAACCCGCAGGACGGGGGTCAGGGTCGTGAGCGCGTTCATATGTGAGGAGGCTATCCTTCGGGCGACGGTGGCGCGTTCTACAGGGCTCACGCTTGTTTGGGAAGCAAGACCCTCACCGTGCCGACCGTGCAATCGCCAGGAAGTGCTGGGCGTGCAGTGAGGCGCCACCGACCAGAGCGCCGCCAACCCCAGCGATGGCCAGCAGCTCGGACGCATTCTCCGGCTTGACCGAACCCCCATACAGGATGCGGATTGTAGCCCCGGCCGCTCCCAGACGCTCCATCAGCGCGTCCCGTATGTGCCGGTGAACACTCTCGACATCCGCCTTTGTCGGCACCCGGCCGGTTCCGATGGCCCAGATCGGCTCATACGCGATATCGCCCGCAAATCCGTCCGGAAGGCTGGCCGCGATCTGGCTCCCCACAATCTCCATTTCGCGGCCGGCGGCCCGTTCCGCCTCGGTCTCGCCCACGCAAACGATCGGTAACAGGCCGGCGCGGGCCGCCTGCCGTGCCTTTGCAAGAACGCACGCATCCGTCTCGCCGTGGTTCTGGCGGCGCTCGGAATGGCCGAGGATCACAGCCGTGCAGCCCAGATCGGCCAGCATCGCCGCGGAGACGTCGCCGGTATGGGCGCCGCTCTCCTCATCATGACAATCCTGACCGCCAACCCGCACGCCCGAGCCCGCGAGAATGCCCGCAACAGCGGCAATATGGGGAAATGGCGGGCACACCAGCAGGTCGCAGGCTGGATCGGCGATGCCATCGCGCACCTGCAGGGCAAGCGAGTTGGCCTGCGCGGACAGGCCGTTCATCTTCCAGTTTCCCGCGATAAGTTGCCGCACGCCGTTCCCCTTGGTTCGACGTGCATTACGGCGTGCGCCGTGCCCCGCCAAGCATGACGCCCGGGTGCCGTCCCCGATTTTGCACGCGGCCAAGGCTTCTTTATAGGACTGCGCGCACAACCACCGTGGAACGCCCCCGCGATGCTGTCCGCCTTTCGAAAGTTCGCCAATACCTGGCCAGCGCGCGTCTTCTTCGTCGTCCTGGTGGCCTCGTTCGCCAGCTGGGGCATTGCCGATGTGGTACGCAACGTCGTCAGCGGCAGCAGCGGTTCGGTGGCGACCGTGGCCGGTCACGACATCATGCCGCAGCAATTCATGGCGGAGTTTCAGGCCAACATGCGTCGCATGGCCGACCGATTGCCAGATCCGTCTCAGGTGCCGCCGACCATGCGCCTTCAGGTCGCGCGGCAAAGCCTGGACCGGCTGGTGACCCAGGCGGCGCTGTCGGCTGAGCTGCGGCGGCTGGGCGTCGCGGCCCCGGACGCGGCTGTGCGCCAGGCGGTGTTCGCGATGCCGGATTTCCAGGGCGCAAACGGCACCTTCGACCGCAACCTGCTGCTGCAAACATTGTCCACCAACAACATGACGGAAGCGCATTTCCTGGATCTGGTCCGCCAGGATGTGGCGCAGAACCAGCTGCTACAGACGGTGGGCGCTGGAGCCGGCGCGTCCAAGCTTCTCATCGACCGCATCTACGCCTATTTGAATGAGCATCGCCGGGCTGACATGCTCATGCTGCCATTGGCGGGCCGTCCGCTGCCGGCTGCACCGGCTGAGCCGGTCCTGCGGCGCTACTACGACAATAATCCCGCCCGCTACACCTCCCCCGAGTACCGCCATATCAAGGCGATCATCCTGTCGCCAGACAGCATCGGTCACGGGCTGAGCGTGCCGGATGCCGATCTGCGCGCCTGGTTCGCCGCGCATCGGACCGACTATGTCTCGGCCGAGCGGCGCTCCCTGCAGGTGATCACGACCGGGTCGGCGCAAGTCGCGGCCGCTTTGGCCGCGCGGTGGCGGGCGGGCGCCGGTTGGGATGCCATGCAGGCAGCCGCTAAAGCGGCAGGGGCGACCGCCGTGCCGTTGGATAACGCCACTGTCGATCAGGTTCCCTCGCCGGAGCTGGCACGCGCAGCCTTCTCGGCGCAGGCGGGTGATGTGGTGGGACCGATCACCGAACCGCTCGGCAGCTACGTGCTGCGCGTGGCCAGCATCACGCCGGCGCGCAACCCGAGCTTTGAGTCCCTGCGCGATACCATACGCGGCAAAGTGGCAGCCGAACGCGCGCTCGACCTGATCGACGCGCGCGCCCAAAAACTCCAGGACGTCTTTGCGGGCGGCGCCAAGATCGACGAGGTGCCGGCCGATCTGGGGGCCACGACAGCCGCGGGCACGCTGGACGCGCAGGGGCGCACGCTGGACGGCAGTCCCGCACCCATCCCCGCCAGCAAGGATGCGCGTCAGGCGATCATCGAGGCCGCGTTCAAGACGAACCCCGGCGACGCGATCCAGCCCAACGAGGGACCGGACCACACCTGGTTCGCCGTAGTGGTGGACAGCGTGACCAAACCCGCCCGGCGGCCGTTCGATGATGTCCGCGCGCAGGTGCTGTCTGACTGGCAGGCCGAGCAGGTCCGCCACACGCAGGAGGCGGAGGCCGCGCGCATCCTTCAACTGGTTAAGTCGGGACAAACCCTGGCCAACGCCGCCTGGGGCAGCGGCCTGCAGGTGACGCGCACCCCGCCACTGTCGCGCGGCCGTCCGGCGCCTGGCGTTCCAGCCGAGCTGGTGCAAACGCTGTTCACACTGAAGCTGAACGAGGCCACGATGGTGGAAACCAACGCTGGCTTCGTGGTGGCCCAGCTGGCCGAGATCATCCCGCCGGAGGCTCGCGCCGACCCGCTTGGCATGAGCCAGGCGCGCGACGGGCTGACACATGCTCTGCACGACGACTACCTGCAGATTTTCGCGGCGGCGGTGCGCGACCAGTCGCGGCCGGTCATTCGGCCGCAGGTGGTGCAATCGCTCGTCCAGCAACCAGGGGAGTAGGCTGGCAGACCGCACAATCAGCAACCACATGCTGGTCGCCGAGTATCCGGTGACACGCACGGCGTAAGCTGTGCTACGATGCGGCGCGAGGGACGCTGGCGGCGTACGGGCCAAAAGGGTAGGACACGGATCATGAGTGATCAGACAGTAGCCGGTCCGGGTTTCGCCGCGGGCAACGCGGTCGATCCGATGGGGCGCTTCAGTGGCCAGGCCAGCATATCGATCGCGGCCGGTATCGTTGGTCTGACCCTGGGCGGCCCGGTGGTCGGCGTTTTCGGCGCGGCACTCGGAGCCGCTGCCGCGTCCAGCTACGTGCATTTCGCTGGCCGGCGCCGGCCCAAGGTATCACCCGCGCCGAATCACCGCGCTTAGCTTGCCCGCTTGAAGGATTTGGTTCTTCGGCTTGAGCAGGCCACGAACGATCTCGCGCTGCAATTGCTCGATATACTGGACATGCGCGTCTCTATCGCAGTTTGCCTTGGGCTGCTGGTGCTTCTTGGCGCCATCTCCGCCGCTGTCCGCCGCCGGATGCCAACCATGGACGAGGCGTTGAAGGCGGGCCTTGCCATCCTGTCCGGTCTGGCCAGTGTGCCGGTCGTCTGCGTGTTCCTGCTGACGAGGCCGCCCGCGATCGACAAGATGTCGGAAGACACGCGCGGCGTCGTCGGGCTGATCTGCCTGGTGGTCCTAAGCTACATAAGCGTGACCGAAATACGGTCCGTCCTGTTCGGCCGCAGCGGCAAGACAAGCTGAAGTGACCGCACGGCTGGCGTGGTGGACGGGTCCCGCGGATCTGGAGACGCCGGTGGCGGCGTTCCTGAAACTCGCGCACGGGCAGCCCAACTCTTTCCTGCTGGAAAGCATCGAGGGTGGCCAGGCGCGCGGCCGCTACTCGGTCATCGGCATGTCGCCCGACCTGGTGTGGCGGTGCCGCGACGGGTCGGCCGAGGTGAACCGCCAGGCTCGCGCCGCCCCCCAGGCGTTCGTGCCCGACCCGCACCCCGCGCTCGATAGCCTGCGCGCGCTGCTGGCCGAAACCCGTCTGGCCCTGCCGCCCGGCTTGCCTCCCATGATCGGCGGCCTGTTCGGCTACCTTGGCTACGACATGGTACGCCTGATGGAGCGGCTGCCGGCAGACAAACCCGACGCGCTGGCTCTGCCGGAAGCGGTGCTGCTGCGCCCGACCCTGTTCTGCGTGTTCGACAACGTGCGCGACGAACTGACACTGGCGGCCCCCATCTACCCCGCCGGCGGCACGGATCCCGATGCCGCCTGGGCCGACGCGCAGATGCGTCTGGCCGAAGCACGCGCGGCCCTGGCCCGTCCGCTGCCACACGCGCCCCCGCCGGTCACCCTCCCGCCACAGCCCGAGCCGCAGGCCAACATGACGCGCGACGCGTTTCTGGCCGCGGTGGAGCGCGCCAGAGAATACATCGCGGCCGGCGACGTGTTCCAGGTGGTGCCCAGCCAGCGCTTCTCCGCGCCCTTTTCCCTTCCCCCCTTCGCGTTGTATCGGGCGCTCAGGCGCATCAACCCGGCGCCCTTCCTGTTCTTTCTCGATTTCGGCGGGTTTTCGGTGGTGGGCAGCAGCCCCGAGATCCTGGTGCGCCTGCGCGCCGGCACGGTCACGGTCCGCCCGCTGGCCGGCACCCGCCCGCGCGGCGACACGGCTGAGGAGGATACGCGTCTGGAGGCCGATCTGCTCGCCGATCCCAAGGAGCGTGCCGAGCATTTGATGCTGATCGACCTCGCCCGCCACGATGTGGGCCGCGTGGCCGAACTCGGCTCCGTTCAGGTGACGGAGCGTTTCGCCGTAGAGCGGTTCAGCCACGTCATGCACATCTCATCCACCGTAGAAGGCCGCGCCCGCCCCGGCGTGGACGCGGTCGATGCCCTGATCGCCGGCTTCCCCGCCGGCACGCTCTCGGGAGCCCCCAAGATACGCGCCATGGAAATCATCGAGGAGCTGGAACCCTCCCGACGTGGCATCTACGCCGGCTGCATCGGCTATTTCGCCCCCGACGGGACCATGGACACGTGCATCGGCCTGCGCACGGCCGTGGTCAAGGACGGCACGATGTATGTGCAGGCGGGATGCGGCGTGGTGGCCGATTCCGTGGCGGAATCGGAGTACGAGGAGACGCGGCAGAAGAGCCGTGCGCTGTTCCGCGCGGCAGAGGAGGCGGTGCGGTTCGCTTCGGGCGCCTACGATTAGAGTTGCGGCACGACGGTGTATTTGGCTAGAATCTCGTGTGCGGGTTCCGATACGCTCAAGTTCGGCTTGTCCAAAACCTGTGTAGGCGAGTTAGCCCATTCATAAATCCGGCGGGTTGCGAGCCCAATGGTGCTATTTCGATATGACGTAATACCTCCTAATAAGAACGGGTATTTGTGACCCGGGACAACCACGACTTTCAGCGCCGTGATCCCGAAAGGGTCCTCTCCAAACATCGGAGCTATAGGCCGGTTGACGCCACGCATGCTCGCCCGGGGTAGAAGCCAGAGCATGTCCGGTTCATCTTGAACCGGACATGCTCTGGAAATACGGGGGTAGGCTGTTATGCAAGCCACAAAGCGCGGAACCTGCATACGTCTCTTGTTCCGTCTCGCCGCCACAGTCGCGTTGAGCATGTTGTTTGAGCGCATCGTGATCACTACACTGTTTGCCGAAACCGTTCCCGAGTCACACAAGACGACCGGACTGCAAAACGCGAAATCCCTGATTGCTGTCAACTCCGCCGAGAGCGGCGGGACTATTTGGTTCAAGCAGGGCACGCAGCCGGAGCGTATCCTCGTCAAATCTCGGCTGCCGCTTTACCTGCCCACGATATCGCCCGACGGAAGCACGTTTGCCTTCCTGACCTCCACGTTCAGTCAAGGCGACGTCAGCCTGGACGGCGCCGATGCGGAGCTAGTGGTCGCCGATTTCGATGGCCACGCTCAGTCGAGGGCGCTCGTCAATCCTCTGCACGACAGCGACGGGCAGCCCCAGAACACAATACACTTTCAAGGCGTTCAGAAAATCTGGTGGATGTCGGGCGGCCGTGTTGCCATATCGGGCATAGTCACAAACGAGAAAAATCTCGGCGATATCGTGACGATGACTCACTCGGCGAGGGAATGGAGGATACCTTTCGACGACGGACGATTTTCGGGTTTCGAGGATGATGGCCCGGAAGAGGTCTCTCCGTCTGGAGGTCATATTGCCACGGTCGTCGCACGAGGGTCCAAGGGTGCCGACGAATGTGCGAACGCAGATGAGCGCCTGCAGATTGATGGCCAAATCGTTCCGATGTCTGGATCGACCAAACCGTTTGCCGTCGTTTCCCACCTGGCTTGGCGCGGCGAGACGGAGCTATCGACAGTTGTACGGATGGCAACGGGCCTGAAAGTCCTCACGCTCCGCAGCATCCCAGAGACGATCGTCAAGCACAGCAGCCAATCATCGTTCGACGATATGGATGGACGTGATTTCGTGAACCCGCCAACTGTGTCGTTGGCCGATACCCCCCAAAACTTCGGAAAATCGGAGCAACGTTCGAAGTTCGATACGACACCGGCGGTCTGATATTGGAGAAATACTCGGCGGCGACTGGACGGGTCACCGATTTGTGGACCGAACAGAACAACGCCTTTGTCCGCGCCCCCGTCCCGGCGGAGCGGACGGAGGTCGCCGCTGGCAAAATGTTGCCGGAGATCGAACACATCCTCGGTAGCGTAGCCCCCGAGTTGCGGCAGCACATGTCCTCGATGAACTCGTGGTGCCGAGGCCCCGGTTGCGGCGGTTTGGCGAACGTCAGCGCCGAATCGTCGGTCGGTGAACCACCCGGTGCCGCCGTCCCAGCCAACTGCGCGGGCGGTTAGCGTGCACTTCATTCACACGATGCCGGGATAGCATCCGCAAGTTGACCGCGCGCGCCCAACACTAGGACTCCCGCAAAGCCGCCCGCAGCGCCGCCTTCGTCATGCGCGAACGTCCCGGTATTTTTCGTGCCGTCGCCTCCGCATGCAGCTCGGCGCGGCTTGGCTCAGCATCGCCGGCGGCCGCTTTCGTGCCCTGCCGCTCACGGCTTGTCGTCTCGGCGAGACGGCGTCGGTTGGTCGCTGGCGATTGCCGGTCCGAGGCGCCGGCCTCGCTCAGCGCAATGGCGATCGCCTGTTTCGGGTTGCGCACCCGGCGCCCCCCGCCACTGTGCAGGTCGCCTTGCTTGAACTCGTGCATCACGCGCTCGACCGTGTGCTTCTGTGCATCGTCCTGCTGCGCCATCGCGATCTCCCCAGCCTGAACCAATGGCCTTTCGTTCTGGTGAGTAGCCTACCATCCAGATTGATGCCAGTCTGGATGGTTCTGCTCTATAGCGCCGCAGGCACCCCCGCCTCGGCCAACGCCGCGGCCTGGCGCTCTGTCAACTCCTCCTCGCGAAAACCGTCGATCATCTCGTGAAACATGCGGTGCCAGTTCAGCCTGGCGCCAAGCCGCAGGAAGACCGAGCCGAGCCCGATCGCCGAGCGATCCATCAGCACGAATTCGCGCGGCGGTTTTACCCCGCCGGTGCGTTGCAGACCGGCATGGACCTTTTGCGCGATCTCGCGGCCGTATTGCGGGTCGTTGCTTTCCTGGATCGCGCGCACACGATCCTGGATCAGCGGCTCGTACAGGAACCGCGCCCATTGGTTCAGCACGTCCGTCTTCTCGCGCGACAGGCCGGAGAACCCCCAGCCCTCATAGGCGTGGTGCGCACGGTCCTCGTCGCCGTCGCGCACCGCCTCGAACAGATCGATCACGCCGCGCAGGAAATGCGGGCGAAACACACGTATCGCGCCGAAATCGAGCAGGTTGATCCCGTGATCTGACCGGACCTGGTAATTGCCCAGATGCGGGTCGCCGTGGATCACGCCAAAGCGATATAGCGGGATATACCAGGCGCGGAACAGCGCGCGCGCGACGTCGTTGCGGACCTCCAGCGGAGGATCCTCGTCGAGCACGGCCTGGAGCGGCCGGCCTTGCAGCCAGGTCATCGTCAGCAAACGCGGTGTGGTGAGGTCGGATAGCGGCTCCGGCACGGTCACGTTCGAGACGCCGTCCAGCATCAGGCGGTACAGCCGCATCTGTGACGCTTCGCGAACGTAATCCAGCTCCTCGCGCAGGCGTTCCGAAAGCTCCTTGTAGATCTCCTCGTTCTGCAGCGCGTTGTCCATGCGGTGATAGATCGACAGCGCCAGCCGCAACTGGCGCAGATCGGCCTCCACCACGCTCGGCATGTCCGGATATTGCAGCTTGCAGGCGACCTCCGTTCCCGCCGAGGTGCGCCCGCGATGCACCTGGCCCAGGCTGGCGGCAGCGGCCGCCTCACGCCCGAATTCCGCAAATTTTTGTTCCCATCCGGCGCCGAGCTCGCTCGTCATGCGGCGGCGCACGAAGGCCCAGCCCATCGGCGGCGCGTTGGCCTGGAGCTGCGCGAGTTCTGCCGCGTATTCCGGCGGCAGCGCGTCCGGAATGGTGGACAGGAACTGCGCCACCTTCATCAGCGGACCTTTGAGTCCGCCCAGGATGGATTTCAGATCCTCGGCATGCGCGCCGCGGTTCATCTTCATGCCGAACACGCGCTCGCCGGCCACGCGTGCGGCGATGCCGCCGACCGCGCCGGAAGTACGGGCAAAACGGCGCAATTCGCCGAACAGATTGGCGCTGCCCACCTGCGGCGGGGTGGGCGGGACGGCGTCAGACATGTTCGGCCGCCTCGAGCTGATCGATGAAGCCCGCGATCACGTCGAGCCCTCGGCGCCAGAACGCAGGGTCGGACGCGTCCAGGCCGAACGGCGCCAGGAGGTCGCGGTGCACGAGCGTGCCGCCGGCGCGCAGCATGTCGAGGTATTTGCGCTGGAAATCGGGGTGGCCCGATCGGAACACGTCGTAGAGCGCGTTCACCAGGCAGTCGCCGAATGCATAGGCATAGACGTAGAACGGCGAGTGGATGAAGTGCGGTATATAGGACCAGAAGATCGCGTAATCCGGCGTGAAGTCGAAGGCGGGGCCAAGGCTTTCGCGCTGCACCTGCAGCCAGATCTCGCCCAGCCGTTCCGGCACCAGCTCGCCCTGGCGCCGCTCGTCATGCACCAGCGTCTCAAACCGGTAGAAGGCGATCTGGCGCACCACCGTGTTCAGCATGTCCTCGACCTTGCCGGCCAGCATGAGCCGGCGTCGGGCGGGATCGCTCTCCCGGTCGAGCAGCGACTGGAACGTCAGCATCTCGCCGAACACGCTGGCCGTCTCGGCCAGCGTCAGCGGCGTGCCCGACATCAGATAGCCCTGCTCGGCCGCCAGCACCTGGTGCACGCCGTGCCCCAGCTCATGGGCCAGCGTCATGGTGTCGCGTGTGCGGCCGTGAAAATTCATCAGGATGTAGGGGTGCGCCGAGGGCACCGTCGGGTGCGCGAAGGCGCCGCCCGACTTGCCCGGCCGCGGTGCGGCGTCGATCCAGGCATGGTCGAAGAAACGCTGGCCGATCTCGCCCAGCGCGGGGTCGAAACCGCGATAGGCGTCCAGCACCGTCCGCACCGCGTCTGGCCAGGCGACGGTGCGGTCGTCATCGCCCGGCAGCGGCGCGTTGCGATCCCAATGCTGGAGTTTCTCCAGCCCCAGCCACTTGGCTTTCAGCGCGTAATAGCGGTGCGACAGGCGCGGGTAGTCGCCGGTCACGGCGGTCACCAGCGCGTCCACCACCTCGTCTTCCACCACGTTGGACAGGTTTCGGTCGCTGCCCGGACGCGGCAACTGGCGCCAGGTGTCGATAATCTCCTTGTCCTTGGCCAGCGTGTTGGTGATCAGCGAGAACAGTTTTGCGCGCTCATCGAAGGCATGGGCGATCGCCTGGGCCGCCGTCTCCCGCACGGTCCGGTCGGGGTCCGACAATTTATTGAGCACGGCGTTGACGGTCGCCGCCTCGCCGCCGAACGGGATGCGCATGCCGGCGACCGTCTCGTCGAACAGCCGGCTCCAGGCGGCGCGCCCGGTCACCTCGCGGTCGTGCACGAAGCGCTCCAGCTCGTCGGAGAGTTGATGCTTGCGCCAGACGCGCAGGTCCCGAAGGTACGGGCGCCAATGCGCGAACGCCGGATCGGCGAGTTTCTCGTCGAGCACCGCATCGTCCAGCCGGTTCAGCTCGAGCCGGAAGAACAGGATATGCGCGCTGATCGCGGTGCAGCGCTCCATCATGGACTGGTAGAACTGGCCGGCCGCCGCGTCCGTGCTGTCCGCGCTGAACAGCAGCTGCGCATAGGACATGACGCGCCCCAGTACCTCGTCGATCCCCTGGTAGGTCTGCATCGCCGCCGCCAGCTCGCCGCCGGACAGCTCGGCCAGCCGGCCGGCATGGCTGTCGCGAAACGCCAGCGCATCCGCCTCGGCCCGGCCGAGATCGGCCTCCACGCGCGGGCTGTCCGGCGCCGGATACAGGTCGGAGAGGTCCCAGCTCGGCAGGTCCCGCTCACCCGGCTGGCCGGCCAGGCCGGACAGGGTTATTGAGCCTTCGGGATTATAAAACGTCACGCGATGTTCCTCAGCCGGGAACGCCACATGTAAGGGCGCACCGGCTGCCGTCAAACGCCGGCAGCGGATCGGCCGACACCGTGCCGTGCCGGTGTCGTGGGAGCGGACGCGTCAGGGAGCGACACCATGGACATGCAGATGCCAGCCCAGCCCGCCCGCTTCGGGCTCAGCGACGACCAGCTCGCCATCCAGGAGCTGGCGCGCAGCTTCGCCGACCGCGAGATCGCACCGCACGCGCTGGACTGGGACCAGCGCCACCATTTCGCCCAGGACGTCATCCGCAGGTCGGCCTCCCTGGGCCTGTGCGGCATCACCGTCCGGGCCGAGGCCGGCGGCAGCGGCCTGGGGCGGATGGAGGCGGCGATCGTCATGGAGGCGCTGGCCACCGCCTGCCCCAGCACCTCCGCCTTCGTCTCGATCCACAACATGGTCGCGACCATGGTCGACCGCTTCGGAGATGCGGCGCAGCGTGCCCGCGTGCTGCCCCTGCTGTGCAGCGGCAAATGGCTCGGCAGCTACTGCCTGACCGAGCCGGGTTCGGGCTCGGACGCCGCCGCCATGCGCACGCGGGCGGTGCGCGAGGGGGACGAGTGGGTGCTGAACGGCACCAAGCAGTTCATCTCCGGCGCCGGCGCCACCCAGCTCTACGTCGTGATGGCGCGCAGCGGCGGCCCGGGCGCTTCCGGCGTGTCCGCCTTCCTGGTCGAGGACGGCACGCCCGGCCTGTCCTTCGGCGCAGAGGAGCGCAAGATGGGCTGGCACACGCAGCCCACGCGCCAGGTGATCTTCGAGGATTGCCGCATCCCGGCCGACCGGCTGCTGGGCGCCGAGGGGGCGGGGTTCAAGATCGCCATGGCGGGTCTCGACGGCGGACGGCTGAACATTGCCGCCTGCTCGCTGGGCGGCGCGCAATCGGCGATGGACAAGGCGGCCGCCTACATGGCCGAGCGGCAGGCCTTCGGGCAGCGGCTGGACCAGTTCCAGGCACTGCAGTTCCGCCTGGCGGACATGGCGACCTCGCTGGAGGTGGCACGCACCTTCCTGTGGCGCGCGGCCTCCGCACTCGATGCCGGCGATGCGCGTGCCACCCAGCTCTGCGCGATGGCCAAACGTTTCGTCACCGACACCGGCTTCGACGTGGCCAACCAGGCGCTGCAACTGCTGGGCGGCTACGGCTACCTCGCCGATTACGGGATCGAGAAGATCGTGCGCGATCTGCGCGTCCACCAGATACTCGAAGGCACCAACGAGATCATGCGGGTGATCATCGCCCGCGGCCTGGCGGCACGTGCGGCATGAGCGACCACGACGAGGTGCTGTTCACGCGTGCCGGCACGCTCGGCCGGATCACGCTGAACCGCCCGCGTGCGCTCAACGCGCTGACACTGCCGATGATCGAGGCCGTGGCCGCGCATCTGACCGAATGGGAGCATGACGACGGGGTCGTAGCCGTGCTGATCGACGGCGCGGGCGAGCGCGGCCTGTGCGCCGGCGGCGACATCAGGGCGCTGTATGCCGCGGTGTGCGCCGGCGACCTGTCGGTGCCGGAACAGTTCTTCCGCGCGGAATACCGGCTGAACGCGCGCATCGCCCGCTACGCCAAGCCGTACGTCGCGTTCATGGACGGGCTGGTGATGGGCGGCGGCATCGGCATCTCGGCGCATGGCTCGCATCGCGTGGTGACCGAACGGTCCAGGCTGGCCATGCCGGAGGTGGGGATCGGCTTCGTGCCGGATGTGGGCGGCACCTGGCTGCTGGGCCGCGCGCCAGGCGAGTTCGGCACGCACGCCGCACTGACCTCCGCCCAGCTCGGGGCGCAGGATGCGATCGCCTGCGGCCTGGCCGATACCTGCATCGCGTCCGCCGATCTGGACCGCGTCCGGACGGGGCTTGAGCGCTGCGAGGACGCGGAGGCGGTGCGCGCCTGTCTTGCCGGTTTCGCCGCCGTGCCGCCGCCAGGCGTGCTGCAGGATGCGCGCGCATGGATCTCCGCATGCTACGCCCATGACGAAGTCGAACGGATCGTCGCCTGTCTGGACGAGCGTCCCGAGCCGGCGGCGCGGTCGGCGGCGCGCGAGATCGTTGGCAAGTCGCCCACCTCGCTCAAGGTCGCGCTGCGCGCGCTGCGCCAGGCGCGCAGCTCGCCCAGCCTGGAACGGACGCTCGAGCTGGAATACAGGCTCGCATTGGCGTTCATGCGCACCGGCGATTTTACGGAGGGGGTGCGCGCGGCGGTCGTCGACAAGGACCGCAACCCGGCCTGGTCGCCCGCTACTCCGGCGGATGTATCCCCGGCGCTGGTGCAGGCGTTCTTCTCGTCGCCCGATTACGGCGGGCTGGGGCTGGCGGCGCGCTAGGCGCCAGAGTCGCGGGCGATGTCGCGGGCAGCGGACTCATCTGCGGCGAGTCGAGGAACTCGGCGGCACGCGCCCGCATGGCGGCCAGTTTGCCTGGGTCCATGCGCGACAGCGTCTTGAGCGGCATCGCCAGACGTATGTTTCCCGACAGCTCCTTCTCGTGCCGCGCGAAGAAATCCCAGTATAGGAAGTTGAACGGGCAAGCTTTGGGTCCGACCGCATCCCTCACGTCGTGCACGCAGGCTTTGCAGTAATCGCTCATCCGGTTGATGTAGGCGCCGGACGCCGCATAAGGCTTGGATCCCATGATTCCGCCATCGGCGAACAGCGCCATGCCGCGCGTGTTGGGCATCTCCACCCACTCATAAGCGTCCGCATAGACGACCAGGTACCATTCATCGAGGTCGTCAGGATGCAGCCCGGCCAGCAGCGCGAAATTGCCGGTGATCATCAGGCGCTGGATGTGGTGCGCATAGGCGTGTCGCAGCGTATCGCCGACCGCCTGGTGCAGGCAGTTCATGCTCGTCTCGCCCGACCAGTAGAACCACGGCATGCGGCGCGTGGCGGCCAGCGCGTTCTTGCCGCCGTATTCGGGCATGTTGGCCCAGTAGATGCCGCGCACGAACTCCCGCCAGCCAAGTATCTGCCGTATGAAGCCCTCGACCGCGTTGAGCGGCGCGTGGCCGGAGCGATAGGCGGCTTCAGCCGCGTCGCAGATCTCGCGCGGGCTGAGCAGGCCAAGGTTGAGCGAGGTGGAAACCAGCGCGTGGAACAGCACCGGCTCGCCGGTCTTCATCGCGTCCTGCCAGGTGCCGAATGACGGCAGCCGGTACTCGATGAAATCGGCCAGCGCCATGCGCGCCTGTTCCCCGGTGACCGGCAGGCTGAAATCGGCGGCACGGCCGACATGGTTCGGAAAATGCTCAGAGACGAGTGCGATCACGTCCTGGGTGATCTCGTCTGGCGGAAAGCGCGGCGTGGGCGGCGCGTCCACCCGCTTCGGCAAGGGCGCGCGGTTCTCCGGGTCGTAATTCCAGCGCTGGCCTTCGGGCTGGTCGCCATCCATGAGGTAGCCGGTGCGCCGCCGCATGTCGCGGTAGAAGAACTCCATCCGCACCCCGCGCCGATCACGCGCCCAGGCCAGGAAATCCTGGATGCGGGCGAAGAAACGCGTGTCGTCGCGTATATCGACCTCGATGCCGGCCTCCGCCTGCCAGTGCCGCATGTCCCGTGCCAGCCGCCACTCCCCGGGTTCGGTCAGCACGCCGCGCGCTAGACGGTGGCGCTCGACCGCGCGCAGGAACTCGCCGCGCAGCGACTGCGTGTTGTCCGGATCGTCGAGCCGGATGTAGTCCACGCGCACGCCACGCGCGGCCAGCGCGCGCGCGAAATGCCGCATGCCGGACAGAATAAGCACGATCTTGATCGCATGGTGCCGGACATACGTGCATTCGGCCCGCACCTCGGCCATCAGCACCACGTCCTGCGCGGGGTCTAGGTCTGCCAGCGTGGGCAGGTTCGGGCTCAGCTGGTCGCCCAGGATCATACGCAACGTGCCGGCCATGCTCTGCTCCCAAACGCCCCCCCGCGAAATGCGGTCAGGCGCGTAAACCGCCAGGGCTGGGCATCGTTTTGCGCGGACTATACGACTGTGCGACGCTGACCGGGCGATGCAGCAGCTTCTTCTATTGCGCCATGCCAAATCGTCCTGGGACGACCCCGCCCAGCCGGACCATGCGCGCCCGCTGAACGCGCGCGGCTTCGCGGCGGCCGTCAAGCTGCGCGGGACGTTGCGCGACCTCGGTCTGCTGCCGGACGTCATCCTGGTCTCCTCGGCGCGCCGCACGCTGCAGACGCTGGAGGCGCTCGCGCCCTGGGACGAGACGCCCATCATCGAGCCGATGGACGGGCTGTACCTGGCCGAACCGAAGCGGCTGTTCGACATCACACGCGGCGTGTCGGAGACGGTACGCAGCCTGATGCTGGTGGGTCACAATCCCGGGCTGCACGAATTCGCGCTGAGCGTGTCGGCGGCCCCGCCCGGCATACAGGCGCCGGCATCGTCGTCCGCAGCCAGCCGGCTCGCCAGCGATTTCCCGGCCGGTGCGCTGGCCGAATTCACCATCCCCGGCCCATGGCGCGAGCTGCGCGCGGGCGGCGGCCGCCTGGTCCGCTTCGTCTGCCCGCGCGATGTGGCGGAGGCGGCGGGCTGAGCGATTTCTACCCGGAGCCTGCCGAGACTCGGTCCGCGTCCGCCTCCCTGGAGCTCGAACTGCCGCCAGAGGAGGCCGCGCGGTTGTGGCGCGCTCCGGCCCTGCTGCGCCACCGGGCGGGGCGCGTGCGGACCGCCCGGGCGGCCACCATCTGGCACGACACCGCCGATGACGCGCTGGC
>CAXUNK010000027.1:0-22412 GCA_964252425.1 uncultured Acetobacteraceae bacterium | reverse complement strand
CCAGGTGGCGGCGCGCCGGTGCCCGCCGCCACCTGGCGGATCGCGCTCCCGGCGAGCCCGCCCTGGCTCGCGCCGTTGCTGATGCCGTTGCCGGTGCAGTTGTTCGCCTACCACCTGTCCCGGGCCTTGGGCGGCGACCCGGATGCCAGCCAGACCGCCGACCCCGGACGATTCCTGGCCGCGCAGTTGCTCAGCCGCCGTTGCGAGTTGCAGCCCGCGTGAACCGGGGTCTCACGCCTCTTTTGGCGCCAGACTCGCCGCTGGACGATGCCGGGCGCGCCATCGTCACGGAGCTGTTCCGCGGCGAGCAGCGCCTGATGGCCGCATTGCCGACCGACGACCCGCGCGACCCCAAGCGCCTGGCCCGGGTCCTGCTGACACGCGGCGAGATGTTCGGCCAGCCGGACGCCATTCGCACCACCTGGCGGCGTGAGGGCGATGCCATCCGGGCGCTGGCCCGGACCCTGGCGGACCGGCCGCCGCGACGGGTGATCCTGACCGGGTGCGGCGACAGCCTGGCCGTCATGCAGGCCATGCGCCTGTTGCTGGAAACCACGCTGGGCGTGCCGTGCGAACCGGTGCAGGCGCTCGATCTCGCCTATTATCACAGCGGCACGCTCGGTCCGGGCAGCCTCGTGGTGGGGCTCAGTTCCAGCGGCACCACGACCCGCACGGTGGAGGCCATGCTGGTGGCGCGCGCCCACGGGGCCGCCACGCTGGCGCTGAGCAACACGGCGGGTTCCGCGCTGATGACCCAGGCGGATCATTGCCTGTTGATCCATGCCGAGCGCCGTGGCTGGCCCACACAGTCGAGCACCGCTGCGATGGCCGTACTCGCCTTGCTCGGCGCCGAGGCGGCGCGCTTGGCCGGGCGGCCGGGTGCGGACGCGCTCCTTTCCGCGATTGGCGGCCTGCCGGACATGATGGCTGGCGTCCTGCGCGAATGCGACGGAACCGTGGCCGGCATCGCTGCCGAGGAGTGGCCGAAGCGCATGTTCCTCTATGCCGGCGGCGGACCCGCCTATGCCGCGGCGCAGTTCGGCGCGGTCAAGATGAAGGAGTGTTCGCCGGACCACGCGATGGCGGTCCCGCTGGAGGAGTTCCATCACTACAACTCGCAAAAAGCCGACGATCCGCTGTTTCTGCTCGCCCCCGCCGGGCCCTCGGTGCCCCGCGCGCGCGATACCGCGGAGGAGGGCCGCAGGTGGCGTGGCCGGATCATCTCGGCCGTGACCAAGGCGGAGACCGCGCTGGATGCGGCCAGCCATCATGTCCTGCGGCTGCCGGCTTTGCCCGAGAGCCTCGCCGCCTGCATCTTCACGCTTCCCGTCCAACTTTTCGCCTATCACGTGGCGCTCGAAAAATTCCGCGCCGCCGGCGCCGAGATCCCCGACGGTGCAGGCTGATCGGGGCAGCAGGCTTTCTTTCCGCAGGGAGGGACATGGAATTTCGGGATAGGCCGAGGCTGGTGTGCTGCGGCAACCTGACCATCGACGACATCGTGCAGCCGGACGGCGCCGCGCGCCCGGGCTGCATCGGCGGCGATGCGCTCTACGGTGTGCTGGGGGCCAGGCTGTTCGAGCCGACGGCGCAGATGGTCGCACCCATGGGGAATGACTTCCCGGACGGCATCGCTGCCTCGATCGCCGGCGCAGGCCTGTCGCATGCCGGGCTGCCGCGCCGGGCCTGCGCCACGATGCACACCAGCTTCGACTACCGGACGCAGGATACGCGTGTGGTAAACTTGTTGTCGGACCCGGCGGATTTCGAAACGCTGTCGCCCCGCCCGGCCGATGTGCCGGAGCGATACTGGGAGGCAGACGGTTGCATGATCCTGGCGATGACCCTGGCGGCACAGGCCGAACTGGTGACCGCCTGGCGCGCGCGCAGCCGCGCGCTCGTGGCGCTCGATCCGCAGGAGGAATACATCGACGGCAACGAGTGGGCGATCATGTCGCTTGTGGCCCGGGTGGATATCTTCATGCCCAGCCTCGACGAGGTTCGCCGTCTCCTGGGGCATGCCGACCCGGCGGAAGCAGCCCACCGGTTTGCCGCGCTGGGCCCGCGCATCGTGGTTATCAAGCTGGGCGCCGAGGGCTGCCTGGTGCTCGACGCATCCTCGGGCCGGATCGTGCGCATGCCTGCCTTTGGCCAGACGCCGGTGGATACCACCGGAGCCGGGGATGCGTTCTGCTGCGCCTTTCTCGCCTCGTTGCTGAGCGCGCCCACGGATCTGATTCTCGCGTGCAGTTGCGGTGCCGTCGCTGCAAGTTTCGCGATCAGCACCTTCGGCGCCGATGGCTTGTTCTCGGCCACGCCCGAGCAGGCGCAGGCTCGGTTGCGCGACTACACAGGGAAGAAAGTTGTCCTTCTTTGAACCAGCAGACGCTGACGGAGGCCGCTGCCCGCGTCGCAGCCCGGCTGGATGCGCTGGCCGGCTGCACGGATACGCCTGGCGGGATCACCCGGCTGTTCCTCAGCCCGGCGCATCGCCGGTCGCTCGCTTTGCTGCGTTCCTGGATGGCGGAGGCGAAGCTGGCGACCCGGCTGGACGATTCGGGCACCCTGGTCGCCACACGGGCCGGGGCCGACGCGGAGTGGCCGACGCTGATACTTGGCTCGCATATCGACACCGTTCGCGACGCGGGAAAATACGATGGCTGCCTCGGCGTCGTGCTTGCGATAGAGGCCGCGGCCGCGCTGAGCGGCGAAGCCCTTCCGTATGGCCTGCAGATACGCGCGTTCGGCGATGAGGAGGGCGTCCGGTTTCCCGTCACCCTCACCACGGCGCATGCCACGGCCGGCACCTTCGATCGCGCGTGGCTGGACGTGCGGGACGAGGCCGGTGTCACGCTCCGCCGGGCGCTCGGCGACTTCGGTCTCGATCCGGACCAGGCGGACGCGTGCGCTGTGGCAGGCGCCGCCGCCTATCTGGAAGTGCATATCGAGCAGGGGCCCGTGCTGGAGCATGCCGGAGCCCCGCTCGGTATTGTCACGGGCATTGCCGCCGCCGCCCGGTTCACCGTGCAGGTGAGCGGGCGCGCGGGACATGCCGGGACCGTGCCGATGGACCAGCGGCAGGACGCGCTGGCCGCCGCCTGCGCGATGATCCTGGCGCTGCGCAGTATCGCCCGGGACGCCGGGGACGTGGTTGCCACGACCGGACGCATTGCCGTGGAGCCGGGCGCGCCCAACACCATTCCCGCGCTGTGCCGCTTCACCATCGATCTGCGTGCGCCGGACGACGCAGCCCTGGCCGCTGCCGAGGCGAGAGTCCGGCGCGCGCTGGCCGGCGTAGCAGAGGCCGAGCGGGTGACGCTCGACATCTGCCGGACCCATGCCGCACCCGCCACCGCTTGCGCCCCGCAACTCCGATCGCTGTTGGCGGGGGCTGTGGCTGCTTGCGGGCTTCCAACCCCCACTCTGGGGAGCGGCGCCGGGCATGACGGGATGGCCATTGCCGGCCTCTGCCCGATCGGGATGCTGTTCGTGCGCTGCGCCGGGGGCGTCAGCCACAGTCCTGCGGAGCGAGTGGCGCAGGAGGATATCGCCATGGCGCTGGAGGCGCTGTTGCATGCCCTGCGCGCCTTCCGCCCCGAGCATGTGAGAGACGTATGAACGACATTCGAATGACTGTCGGCGGGGATGTGTTCCTCGCCCGTCTGGAAAGCGGAATGGCGCCCGACACATGTGCCGCCTTCCTGCGCATGCTGCCGTATCGCAACCGCATCATCCATGTGCGGTGGAGCGGCGAAGCCTGCTGGATCCCCATGGGGGATTTCCGGACGGGGCTGGCCGTGGAGAACGCCACCGCCTATCCGGCGCCCGGGGAGATCCTGCTCTATCCAGGCGGCATCAGCGAGACGGAGATACTGATCGCCTACGGGCCGACGCATTTCGCGAGCAAGGCCGGAACGCTCGCGGGCAACCACTTCCTGACCATTACGGACGGCAAGGAAAGTCTGGCGGCACTTGGCCGGCGTGTGCTGTGGGAGGGGGCGCAGGATGTGCTGTTCGAGACGGGCGATCGGCGCAGGCAGGCCGGTGTGGTGTGAGCGCGCGGACGTGCCCGTTGCATGACCCAGGGCACGCTGCATGTCGTGGTCGGGGCAAACGCCCTCGTGCGGCTGCGCCAGACCGGCTGCCTGAAACTGCGTTTTCCGAAGCCGCAGGATCAGGGCTGGCTTGAGGCGATCTCGCTGAACAATTCCGGAGGCGTCGTGGGCGGCGATCGTCTTTCGACCGAACTGCGCCTCTCGCCAGGCGCGCGGTTCGTTCTGACCACCGCATCGGCGGAGAAGATCTACCGGGCCGCCGCCGGGGCGCGGGCGGCGGACATTGCGAACAGGCTGTATCTGGGGCATTCGGCGCATGCGGAATGGCTGCCGCAGGAAACGATCCTGTTCGATAGGTGCGCGATGCGGCGGGCCTTGCAGGTGGAGATGGTCGGCAGTGCCACGCTGCTCGGCGTGGAGGCCATCGTGTTCGGCCGTATCGCATCCGGCGAGGCGCTGCGCAGCATCTGCGTGAGGGATGTGATCGCCATCCGGCGCGATGGCCGGCTGGTCCTGCACGATTCCTGGCGGCCGCCGGACGATTTCGGCAGCATCGAGCAGGGCTCTGCAACGTTGGCCGGCGCCCGGGCGATGGCCACGCTGTTCCACGTGGCTCCGGCTGCCGAATCCTGTGCCGCCGGCGCGCGCGACATCCTCGCCGGCCATCCGCGCGTGGAGGCGGGTGTTTCCGCCTGGGACGGCATGCTGCTCGTTCGTCTGCTGGCTGGCGAACCGCCCGATTTGCGCGCGGCTGTCGCTGCGCTGTTGCACCGCCTGCGCGATGGCCGCATGCTGCCGAAGGCCTGGACATGCTGAAGGCGGGCGGATGAACCTTACGCCGCGCGAGCGGGACAAGTTGCTGATCGCCATGGCGGCGCAGGTGGCGCGCCGTCGGCTCGACCGCGGTGTGAGACTGAACCATCCCGAGGCGATCGCGCTGATCTGCGATTTTGTCGTGGAAGGTGCGCGCGACGGCCGCAGTGTCGCCGATCTGATGGAAGCCGGCGCCCATGTGATCACCCGCGCGCAGGTGATGGACGGTATAGCGGAGATGATTTCGGACGTGCAGGTGGAAGCGACGTTTCCGGACGGTACCAAGCTGGTGACCGTGCACGAGCCGATACGATGATCCCCGGCGAAATACAGGTGCTGCCCGGCGAGATCGTGCTGAACGATGGTGCCGAGAGCATTGCGATGGATGTGGCCAACACTGGCGACCGCCCCATCCAGGTTGGCAGCCACTATCATTTCGCGGAAACGAACGCCGCGTTGCATTTCGATCGTGCGGCGGCGTTCGGGCGGCGGCTGGATATCGCGGCGGGTACGGCGACACGTTTCGAGCCGGGCCAGACACGCAAGGTGCAGTTGATCCCGTTTGGCGGTGCGCGCCGCGCCATCGGTTTTCGCGGGCTGGTGATGGGCGAGCTGGGCTGATGGCGCGCATCACGCGGCGCGCCTATGCGGACATGTATGGCCCCACCACGGGCGATCGGGTGCGTCTGGCCGACACGGATCTGTTCGTGCAGGTGGAGCGCGATCTGACGATCTATGGCGAGGAGGTGAAGTTCGGCGGCGGAAAGGTGATCCGCGACGGCATGGGCCAGAGCCAGGCGACGAACGCGCAAGGTGCGGCCGACACCGTCATCACCAACGCGCTGATCCTCGATCATTGGGGGATCATCAAGGCGGACATCGGATTGCGGGGCGGGCGCATCCACGCAATCGGCAAGGCGGGCAACCCCGACGTGCAGCCCGGGGTGGACATCGTCATCGGGCCGGGCACGGAGATCGTGGCCGGCGAGGGACGCATCGTCACCGCCGGCGGGATCGACGCGCACATTCATTTCATCTGTCCGCAACAGGTCGATGAGGCATTGGCGTCCGGCATCACCACGATGCTTGGCGGCGGCACAGGCCCGGCCGCCGGCACTTCCGCCACCACCTGCACGCCGGGACCTTTCCATCTTGAGCGCATGTTGCAGGCCGCCGAAGGGCTGCCGGTCAACCTTGCCTTCGCGGGCAAAGGCAATGCGTCGCATCCGGCCGCGCTCGAGGAGATGATCCTTGCCGGCGCGTGCTGCCTGAAATTGCACGAGGATTGGGGCACGACGCCGGCCGCGATCGATTGCTGCCTTTCGGTTGCGGACCAGTGCGACGTGCAGGTGATGATCCATTCCGATACGCTGAACGAAAGCGGCTTCGTGGAGGACACCATACGTGCGTTCGGCGGACGCACGATCCATGCTTTCCACACCGAGGGCGCAGGTGGCGGCCATGCACCGGACATCATCAAGGTTGCCGGCCTGCCCAACGTTCTTCCCAGCAGCACCAACCCGACGCGGCCTTACACCATCAACACTCTGGACGAACATCTGGACATGCTGATGGTGTGCCATCACCTCGATCCGGCGATCCCGGAGGATATCGCTTTCGCCGAAAGCCGCATTCGCCGCGAAACGATTGCCGCCGAGGACATCCTGCACGATCTGGGTGCGCTTTCGATGATGTCGTCGGACAGCCAGGCGATGGGGCGTGTGGGAGAGGTGATCATCCGCACCTGGCAGACCGCGCACAAGATGAAGCAGCAGCGCGGCAGCCTGGCCGGCGACAGCGCCGCGGATAATGCCCGCGCCAAGCGTTACGTAGCGAAGTACACGATCAACCCCGCCATTGCGCATGGTATCTCGAGTCATGTCGGGTCCATCGAGATCGGCAAGTTGGCAGACCTCGTGATCTGGTCGCCGGCGTTTTTTGGCGTGAAGCCGGACATGGTCATCAAGGGCGGCAGCATCGTGTGTGCGCTGATGGGTGACCCCAACGCCTCCATACCCACGCCGCAACCGGTGCAGTACCGGCCGATGTTCGGCGCCTTCGGCCGCGCGCTGGCCCCCGCCTGCATCACCTTCGTCTCCGGCGCCGCCTTGAACGATGGTCTCGGCACTCGGCTAGGCCTGTCACGCGTCCTCGCCGCGGTGGAAAACACGCGCGGCGGCATCGGCAAGCGCAGCATGATCCACAACGACGCGACACCGCAGATCGAGGTCGACCCCGAGACCTACGAAGTGCGTGCGGATGGCGAGTTGCTCACCTGCGAGCCGGCGCACGAGTTGCCGATGACGCAACGGTATTTCCTGTTTTGACCGGGCTTGCCGCATATGGCGTGCACGCAGCGGGCACCTGGGCCGCCGCCGACGAAATCGACAGCGTCGTGCTCGATTATGACCAGCGCCATCGCCGGCGGCTGCGCCTGACGACGGCCGGCGGCCGGGACGTGCTGCTCGATCTGCCGCGCGCCCGGCGATTGCGCGACAATGACGGGTTGCAGACCCATGCCGGCATCGTCCGGGTGGTCGCGGCCGCCGAACAGGTGATGGACATCTTCGCACCGCCGCCGGCACTTATCCGCATTGCATGGCATCTGGGCAACCGGCATTTGCCGGTGCAATTGCGCGAGGACAGCCTGCGAGTCCGGCACGATCACGTGGTTGCGTCCATGATTGCAGGTCTGGGCGGCCACGTTCACGATCTGCACGCATCCTTCGATCCTGAAGAGGGCGCCTATGCCCAGGCAGGCCATGGCCACGTGCATGACCATGCCCACGGCTGAGGCGCTGTTGCGGCTGCTCACCTGGCTCTCCCCGGCGTTTCCGACCGGAGCCTTCGCCTATTCGCACGGGCTGGAATGGGCGGTGGATGCCGGCGACGTGACATGCGAGGCATCGTTGCACTTGTGGTTGCGAGACATAGTGCATCATGGCAGCGCGCGCATGGACGCCATCCTGCTGCGCCATGCGTGGCGCGCGCCGGATGCGGCAGCCCTGGGGCAGGTCGCCGAACTCGCCGCATGTTGCGCGCCGGGCCGTGAACGCCAGGCCGAGACGCTGGCGCAGGGGGCCGCGTTCTATCTGGCGGCCGCCGCCTGGCCCGCGCCGGCGCTCGACGGCCTGCGCGCGCGCGCGGAAGGCCGCATCGCCTATCCTGTGGCAGTGGGCACGGTAGCCTCGGCGCACCGTGTGCCGCAGGACGCCACCTGCCAGGCTTTCCTGCATGCCGTTGTTGCCAATCTTGTCTCCGCCGGCGTGCGGCTTGTGCCGCTGGGCCAAAGTGCCGGGCTGCGCATTCTGGCGGCACTCGAGCCCGATATCCTGCAGGTCGCGCGTGAAACAAGCACCGCTCCGCTGGAAGATATCGGCGGCACGTGCCTGCGCGCGGATATCGCCGCGATGCGGCACGAAACCCAATATACAAGGCTGTTCCGATCATGAGCGCGCATTCCCGATCGCCCAACGGCCCGCTGCGTGTCGGCATCGGCGGACCCGTCGGGTCCGGAAAGACGGCCTTGATGGATTCCCTGTGCCGGCATTTCCGTGCCACGCACCAGATCGCGGCCATTACCAACGACATCTACACCAAGGAGGATGCGGAGTTTCTGACCCGCGCCGGATCGCTGCCGCCGGAGCGCATCCTGGGCATCGAGACCGGCGGCTGCCCGCACACCGCCATTCGCGAAGATGCCAGCATCAACCTTGCGGGGATTGCACAGTTGAACCGCACGTTCCCCGATCTGGACATGATCCTGATCGAGAGCGGCGGCGACAACCTGGCCGCGACGTTCAGCCCGGAACTGGCGGACATCACCATCTACGTCATCGACGTGTCCGCCGGCGACAAGATACCGCGCAAAGGCGGGCCGGGGATTACGCGCAGCGACCTTCTGGTGATCAACAAGACCGATCTGGCGCCGATGGTGGGCGCCAGCCTGGACGTGATGGATCGGGACGCCAGACGCATGCGTGGTGGGCGCCCGTTCGTGTTTGCCAGCATTCGCAGCGGAACGGGGACGGACGAGATCGCGGCATTCGTCAGCCATGCTGGCGGATTGAAGGAAGATGTTCTCCGTTGACGTGGCCAAGCGAAAGACCGTTGCATAAAGAGCCCTGGGGGGACGCTGCCTATCCGCGCGACATGATCGGCTATGGGGCGAATACGCCACATCCGCATTGGCCGGATGGGGCGCGCATCGCGCTGCAATTCGTGATCAACTACGAGGAGGGTGGCGAGAACAGCATCCTGCACGGCGACGCTGCCTCGGAGACTTTCCTGTCCGAGATCATCGGGGCTGCGCCGTATGACGGGCGGCGCCACATGAGCATGGAATCGCTGTACGAGTACGGCAGCCGTGCCGGCATCTGGCGTCTGCTGCGGCTTTTCAGGGAGCGCGAATGGCCGGTCACGATCTTCGCCGTGGCGATGGCGCTGGAGCGCAACCCCGAAGCCGCGCGCGCCATGGTCGACGCGGGCCATGAGATCGCGGGCCATGGCTGGCGGTGGATTAATTACGATCTTGTCGATGAGGACACCGAACGCGCGCACTTGCACCGTGCGGTGGCCTCCATTGCCGCGCTGACGGGCCAGCGTCCGCTCGGCTGGTACACGGGGCGCACCAGCGAACGCACCCAGCGTCTGGTGGCCGAGGAGGGCGGCTTTCTCTACGACTCGGACAGCTATGCCGACGACCTGCCGTACTGGGTAGATGCCGGTCCGCACCGGCAACTTGTGGTTCCGTACACGCTGGACGCAAACGACATGCGTTTTGCGACGGCGCAGGGTTTCAACACCGCGGACCATTTTCATGCGTATCTGCGCGACAGCTTCGACACTCTGTACGCGGAAGGCGCGTACGCGCCGAAGATGATGTCGGTTGGCCTGCACTGCCGGCTCGCCGGGCGGCCGGGGCGGCTGCCTGGACTGGCGCGATTCCTGGACTACGTCGCCAAGCACGACAAGGTCTGGGTTTGCCGCCGAGTGGACATCGCGCGCCATTGGCGGGCGGCGTTCGCGGAACCGCCCGGCTGATGCTTATTCTTGGGTGACGGCGCGTGTTCTTTGGTTGGGCGCTGCACGTGGATTTGTCGAACGCGAGCACGGGGGCCGGATGGGGTGGGGGTGGCGAAATGGTGCGATGCCAAAGCGCATCGCACCCTACATCCCGCCATTGGTCGCGTTCGGTGCAATCATGGCATGTCATTGGCGTCACTTTGCATAGCACGTGTGAGGCGGCCCGGTAGCGATGGCGATCCCACCACAGGCACCGACGGGAGCGGCGGCACCGCCGGCGGCCAATCCGAACCAGGCCATGAGCATGAGCGCTGCGGAGATTGCCGCGCTCAGGGCTGGGGAAGGAGCTCTACCCGTTACCCAGCCGGGGCCCGGACGATGAGATTTCTCGTGAGGGTGGCACTTGGTTTGATCTGCTTGCCGTTGCGGCCCTCGCCTACTCACCGGCTGATTTCGAGGGAGAGTGGAGGGTTACCCGCATGGTAGGTGCCAGCGATGTCGGGACCGGGCAGGATTTTCATAAGCTGCTCGGGACCACAGTGGAGTGGGGGAAAGATGCAGTGCGGGATGCGGACGGCGTGTGTCGCATTCTGCATGCGACGGTGTCGCCGGTGCCGACCGACACGTTGCAGCATGATGTCTGGGGTGGGCAGACGATTTCCAGGCTGGATTTACCGAAAACGACGATCGGGCATGCGTTTGGCCGCACGGAGACGCCGGTGTTTGACGATGGCGGCAAGGGTTGTGCGCCGGGAGTTATGTTGAACCGCGGTCAGGTGCTGCTGATGTGTCGAATGGATATCTTTATTTGATGGATCGCTTTGCTCGCTCTCCGACAAGTTGACATAGGTGGCGGTCAGGGTGGGTTTCAGCCGGATAATTTTTCAAGTGGTCTCGATGTCGACGGGTTCGGCAGAAACTCCGCCGTCCCCAAAAACAATCAAGGCAGTCACTGGACTTCTCCAAGCCGCGGGCCAGCCGGCTGACAGCGGTTATGTTACAGTCGAGCATTTGCATGCAATATCGGAGATCGTTGTTCCTTTTGCTTGGCCAGGCTTAATTGCTTTTGGCTTGTGGGTCTTCCGCAAAAAAATACGGCAATTCATCGTACGGGTTAGGACAATAGGGATTGCTGGCAGCAACATCGAGGCCGAAGAGGAGATACAACACAAAATCGACTCATCTGCGGCAGAGCGACTATCTGAGTCAACGCCGTCAACCGCTGTAGGATATCGACGGGCCCGCCGGCGAGCGCGGCCTTCGCGACCGCCCCGGCGCCGTCGTCGCTCGACAGGTCGCCGAGAACGGTGTCCGCCGTCCCTCCGGCGTCGCGGATTGCCTTGGCGACGCCCTCGGCCCGCTCGGCATCACGTCCGTGAACGAGTACGGCCGCGCCTTCCGCGCCGATGGCCTTGGCGACGCCTCCCCGATGCCGGCGCTCGAGCCGGTGACGAGCGCGCGCTTTCCCTTGAGTGAAGGTCCATGATCGTGCTCCTCAGCTGACGCCTGCGGCCTTGCCCTGCATCAGCAGCGGCGGCGCGTAATGTGCGGGCTTGTCGCCGAGCGGCTTCTCGCCCGCGAGCATGGCCTGCATATCCGGCTCGAAGAAGTAGTAGGGGAAGCGCAGCTCGGGCTTGGACACCATGTCGAGCCGCGCGGCCAGTTCGGGCGGGATGTCGAAGTCGAGCGCCTGCAGGTTATCCTGCAACTGGCTGAGCTTGGTCGCGCCGATCAGCACGCTCGCGACGCCGGGCCGGTTGGCGACCCAGTTGACCGCGACCTGCGCCATCGAGCGGCCGAGCGCGTCGGCAACCTTCTCGAGCTCAGCGGCGATCTGCCAATTGCGCGGCGTCAGCTTGTTGAACGCCGGGTTGGTTGCGCCGCTCATCGTCTTCAGACGACCCTCGCCTTGACCCTTCTGCTCATCGAGCGAGCCCTTCGACGGCTTGTATTTGCCCGATAGGAGACCCGACGCCAGCGGGCTCCACACCATCACTCCCATGCCGTGGGCGATCCCGAGCGGCGCGTATTCGTCCTCGATCGAACGTTCGGCCAGGCTGTACTCGAGCTGGAGGGCGCTGAACGGCTCGAGCCCGCGCAGCTCGGCGATCGCCTGACCGCGGCTGGCGTACCACGCCGGCACGTCCGACAGGCCGACGTGGCGCACCTTGCCCGACCGCACGAGGTCATCAAAGGTGCGCAGCACCTCCTCGACCGGCGTGACGTGGTCCCAGGTGTGAAGGATGTAGAGGTCGATATAGTCGGTCCCGAGCCGCTTCAGCGATCCTTCGACCGCCGACAGGATGTGCTTTCGCCCGTTGCCGCCAGCGTTGGGATTCTTCGGGTCCAAGCTGTAGGAGACCTTGGTCGAGACGACGATCTGGTCGCGCTTGTCCTTGATGAACTCGCCCAGGAATGTCTCGCTGTCGCCGCCGGTGTAGGCGTCGGCGGTGTCGACGAAATTGCCGCCCGCATCGAGATAGGCGTCGAACAGCGAGCGCGCGGTCTCCTTGTCCGCGCCCCAGCCCCAGCCGGTACCGAACGTCATGGCGCCAAGCGCAAGACGGCTGACGCGAAGTCCTGTGCGTCCGAGCGTATAGTAGCTATCGAGTGGCATGATCAGGTCTCCCATTCAGGTCGGCCATCAAACGCCGGGCGACGACATTCGGCCTTGTCGCTTTCGCCGAAGCCTTGACCGATCGCCGGCCTCAGCGTCGGTAGGCGGCCGGGGTTGTCCCCGTGATCGCCCGGAACCGTCGTGTGAAGTGCGCCTGGTCCGCAAACCCGCAATCGGCCGCGACCTGCGCGATCGATCGGTCGGATTGCGCGAGCGCGCGCCGTGCGCGTCCGATCCGTCGCTCCATCACGAACAGGCTCGGGACCAGACCCGTCGCTTCCGTAAAGGCAGACCTGAAATGGGAAACCGACAAGCGTGCTGCGTCGGCCATCGACTGGAGATCGATAGGTCCCGGAAGCGTGTCTTCAATGAGCGCCATGACCCGCTTCAAGCGCCATCCGACCAACGCACCAGGAGCGGTCAACGGCCGCCGATTGCTGCTATAACTTCGAAGCACGTGGACAGACACGAAGTGCGCCAGTTCCTCCGCGTAGAGCTCGTCGGAGCGCTCTGGACTTGCAAAGGCTTTGCCGAGAGCCCGCGAGAGCTCGACCAGCAAGGGGTCGGTGCGCTCGTATGCGGGGTCCACGAGCTCGAAGCCGAGCATCTCGAGGTCGATGGCAGTCCGGGCGAGCAACGCCTGCGAAGCTGCAAATGGCTGAAATGGTAGTCGCTCGCCCCGCAACGGCCCCCGGCATCGGCTCCCGCCGGCACGATTTGTACAGCCCCGGGACGAATAGGTCCGGTCCTGACCTCGCGACCCCCAATCAGGAGCGTGTGTTCGGGGATAAGGTTCTCGTGAACGGCGATAACCGTGTAGCCGGACGCTTCGCAGGGGAACTCCTGAGGGCCCGCGAACACGCCGTCCCAACGGACGAGCCTGAGGTCGGCACCGGGCGCCGTCATCGCCGGCGCTACCGGCCGGACACTCCAACGTGCCGCGAAACGATCGGGATCCGAGGCGGACTGCGTCATGAGAGGCGTCCTGTCCTATGCGGCGAGCCACTTCCTGAACTCAACGCGCGGAGACCGCGGAAGTGGGTGAATTTCGCGCGGCCAAGGAGATCAAGTAATGCCTCTCACCGCAGCCACCGACCGCTTCGAGGGTTTATCGTCCGCAGGGCTCGCATTCCTGGAGGAGCTTGGCGCGTATCAGGATCGCGCCTGGTTTCAGGATAATCGCGACTGCTACGAGCGCGATGTCCGCGCGCCACTGGCCGCTCTCGTGGACGGTTCTCCGCTTACTGTTCGCCAGAAGTCGTTGCTGCGTTCAACGGTCATGACGTGATGGTTGTCGATTCCAGGCGGGTTGAAGGTAGGCGCTTTTTGGCGACTGGCCGGCCTAAAGGCCCACCAGCACACGCTCGACCGCCTCCCGCGCTGGGGCGTGGTCAGCGCCTGGCTCCGTCGCCGAGATGAGCAACGCCACCTCGACCAGGACAGCAAGAAGAACATGCGCCGCAACCTCGACTCGTTCCGCCGGCAGCTGCCCTTGAGCCGCGGCAGCGGCGAGTGCGGCGCGGATGAGTCCTAGCGTATAGCGCTCGTCAAGCGCGCGCCACGCTCGCCAGCCGATCACCGCCGGCGCGTCGTTCAGAACGACACGGCGCACCACCGGATCATGCGCCGCCAGGTCGAGCCAAGCGGCACACCCGCGCCGGAGCGCATCCAAAGGATCGTTTGCGTCCGCCGACGCTGCCATCAGATCAGCGGCGATCCGTTCTTCCGTCGCCTCGAGCACGGCCGTGAACACCGCTTCCTTGCCAGGAAAGTGGTGGTAGAGCGCGCCGCGGCTCAGCCCGCACGCCTCCAGCAGCGCCTCGATCGACACCGCTTCATAGCCCTGCTCGGTGAAGAGCCGCGTCGCCACCTCAATGATGTTTCGCCGGGTGGCCTGACCCTTATCGACACGTAGGTTCATCAGAATTCCTCTTGACAGACCATCGGTCGGTCTGCATGTTCTAGACCGTCAGTCGGTATGGAGGCTCCACGCCGATTACGCAAGTACATCGGAGGCTTCATGACCGAGATGACCCTTACGCGCACCCAATCGTCGCTGAACGACGCTCCTCAGTTTATCGATCTCGGCGCGTCCGAAATCGCCTATTGGAAGGTCGGCCGCGGTGACCCGCTGCTGCTGGTCCACGGCTATCCGGTGTCCGGGCGAACCTGGCGCCATGTCGTTCGTCGCCTCGCCGAGCACTTCACCTGCTATGTCGTCGATCTGCCTGGCGCCGGTGAGACGCGCTGGACTGAGGCGACCGATTTCCGCTTCGGGGCACAAGCGCTCACTTTGCGGGCGTTCGTCGAGCGCCTGCATCTCACCTCCTACTTTCTGATGGGCCACGACACGGGCGGCACCATCGCGCGCCGCCTCGCGACGCTCGATGCACCGAACGTGCGCAAGCTCGTGCTCGTCGGCACCGAGATCCCCAATCACCGCCCACCCTGGATCGAGCTTTTTCAAAAGATAACCGATCCCAAGCAGCCGAAGATCATGCAATTCCTCTTGGGCCAACGCTGGTTTCGCCGCTCGGGCATGGGGTTTGGCGGCTGCTTTCAGGACAAGTCGCTGATCGATGGCGAGTTCAAGCAGCTTTTCGTCGATCCGGTACTTGCCGATTCGCGGCGAGTCAGCGGGTTGCAGCATTATCTGCTCGGCATCGACTGGGCGGTCGTCGACGGAATGGCCGAAGAGCATCGCCGACTCACCATGCCGACGCTCCTGATCTGGGGCGAGAACGACCCGGTCTTTCCGGTCGCCGACGCCCGGATCATCGCCGACCAGCTGCCCGATTGCCGCGGCTTCTTCGTCGTGCCCGACGCGAAGCTGTTCGTCCACGAAGAGAAGCCCGACGAGGTCGCTCGGCTCGCGGCCGACTTCCTGAGCGCGGCCCAATGAATTCCGAGGAAGATCGACCCATGTCGCTCCGCGACCTCAAACATGTGCCCACGCCTTTAGGCAATGTCGCCTATGCCGAGCAGGGCAGCGGCCCGCCTGCGTTGTTCGTGCACGGCATCTTCTTGAACGGTTATCTTTGGCGGAACGTCATCAACGGCGTCGCAGACCTCCGGCGCTGCTTCGCGATCGACATCCTCGGCCATGGCGAGACCCAGACGCCGGCCGATGCCGATATGAGCTTCGATGCGCACGCGGCGATGCTGGAGGCGGTGTGCGACGCGCTTGACCTCGATCAGGTCGATCTCGTTGCCAACGACAGTGGCGGCGGGATCGCGCAAATTTTCGCGGCGCGGCATCCCGGGCGCGTCCGCACGCTGACGCTCACCAACTGCGACGTCCACGATAACTGGCCGCCACCGGCGCTCGAGCCGATCCTTTCGGCGGTGCACGAGGGCAAGCTTAGCGCGATCGGCCAGGCGATGTTAGCCGACATCGACTTCGCCCGTACTACGCTGTCGGTCGGCTATGAGCATCCCGAGCAGCTCAGCGAAAAGACGGTTCGGACGTATCTCGAACCGCTGTTCCGCACGCCCGAGGCGACCCGGCTGTTCGAGCGCATGTTCGAGCGGATGGACAACAGCCAGACCGTCGCGATCGAGCCGCTGCTGCGAGCGCTGACCGCGCCGGCGCTGATTGTGTGGGGCACGAGCGATATTTTCTTCGACGTGAAATGGGCGCATTGGCTCGCTGAGACGCTGCCGAACGCGCGAGAGCCAGTGATCCTCGACGGCGCCAAGCTGTTCTTCCCCGAGGAGCGCGCCGCCGAGCTGATCGCACCTCTGCGCGCCTTCTGGACGGAGGCGGCGTGATGGCCTCGCGCGATATCCTGCTCGAACCACGCGCTCGACCCGCGCCGCATAAGCTTGCCGACCCCGGCGGAACGGCGGTGCTGCTTCTCACGCTTGGCTTGTTCGTCGCACCCACCCAGCTCTGGCGACGCCTCGCGCCGGACACGGTGCCGCTCAGCTCGCATGTCGAGCTGCGCGTGCTCGGCGCGGCGGCGCTGCTCTCGCTCGTCCTGCCGCTGATCCAGATCTATCTCCAGATCCGCGATTTTGGCGGCACCGCGATCCGCAGCAACCGTGTTGGCTTCCCGGCCGAAGCCGGTGCGGGCGGGCGCGTCGCTCGGGCACATCGTAATCTGATCGAGAGCTTGGTCCCGTTTGGCGCCGGCGTTCTCGCCACGCAGGCGTTCGGCATCAGCAACGTCCAGACCGTGACCGCCGCGATCCTCTACCTCGCCGCGCGGCTGGTGCACGCGCTCACCTATGCATTCGGCATCACTGTGCTGCGTTCCGCCGCTTTCTATGCCGGGCTGACCGCGACCGTGCTCCTGATCCTGCAACTGCCGCTGTTCGGCTGACGCCCCGCTCTTCGGAAAGGTTGTCCCAATGCAAACCGCTACGTTCAATCCATCTCGCGCCCACCCGGCAGGCACCGCCACGCCCGATGCCGGGCTGGCGCTGACGCCCGGACGCCTCGTGATCCTCATCCCCTACGCCGTCGTCCTCTGGGGCATCGCCTGGACGACGATCCATTTTCGGGGCCCCGCCGGTGCCTTCACGGGTATCCAAGGTATCATCACTTTTGCACTGACGATCCCCGTCACGATCCTGATCAACTGGCTGCACCTGAAGCTCGCGCGCCTACCCGCGACCGAAATCGTCGACGCGATCGCGGTAACACTGGCGGTGGCGACCACAATCGACGGCATCTGCATCGCTTTTTTTCCCCAGGTCTATGGCGTGGACGATGCGATCCTGTGCCACGGCGCGGCATGGCTCCTCTGGGCTGGTGCTACTGCCTGCTATCTCGCCTTTCGCACGCGCAGCCATGCGCTCCGCCGCGCAGGCTGACCTCACGCTGTTGGAGACCCACACGCTGGCAACGCCAGACGACCAGCAAGGGGACACGGTCGTCTGGTTCGCAGTCCAGGGCGCGAATATTACGCTCGACAAGCCGGGCGGCATCACGCAAGTGATCGAGGCCGCGTTCGTGCCCGATGCCTATCGCGGCTTTTGCGACGCGACCGGCCAGTCCTACGCCAAGCTCATCGTCGCGAGACGCTGAGCCTTGGCCGAGACGATGCAGGCGGCGGTGATGCGCGCCGAAGGCTTCACTGAGAATAGGCCTTGATCGGGTTGGGGACTCGTTCGAGCGGCTCCGAGAGCCCGACGGGTTAGCTAAAGTCGTCTTCCGGCCGTGACGGCGTAACGCTCCGTGTCTAACTTTGCCGGGCGGTGCTATAGGTGACAAATCAAGGAGGTTCGTGATGACGGGCGCGATCGATCCTAGCCGCGCGCAATTCGAGGCGTTCAAGGCGCTACCCCGCGACACGCCGATTGCGATGCTGAATCTTATCCGCTTGCGCGAGTATGCGATCTATCCCGAAGGGCATGAGCGGCATGGGCAGCGGGTGACCGGGCTCGACGCCTACCGCACCTATGGACGCACCGTCGCGCCGATCTTCGCTCGCGTCGGCGGGCGCCAGGTCTGGGCCGGACGGCCGGAAATTGTGCTCACTGGCCCCGAGAACGAATGCTGGGACTTGGCCTTCATCGCGGCCTATCCGACCGCCGCCGCCTTTCTGGAGATGGTCACCGACCCAGAATACCGCATCCTCGTCGCCCACCGCTCGGCCGCAGTCGCCGACAGCCGGCTGATCCGGCTAGCCCAGCTCACGCCGGGCGCGAGTTTCGGCGATTAGCCGCCAAAGTCGGTCAGGGCAACCCAATGGGCTGCCGCCGTTTGCTGTTGGACGCTCCGATGTCGGGGGTCCGGTGGCAGCGGAACCGAAACTGCATTACGCGACGGCGCTGGCATCGGGACGTGCTTCATGACGGTAAATCATACTGACCCCGACCGCTCGCAGGCGCCGTTGCGGATCGTTATCGTCACTGGCGGCAATTCCGGTCTGGGTATGCCTGCGCAAGCGCGTGCTCGCGGCGTCTCCATCGTGGCACGTCGTCATCGCCTGCCGCTAAGAGTGATCCCATTGCTGCGATTGCTGCGCCTGGTAGCCGAGCGCCGCCGCGGTCCACTGGGTTGCGCCCCACACGAACGCCAAGGCGAACGAACAGACTACGAGCACCTGGGTCCAGAGGGTCTTTGTCGCGTTCATGGCGATGCGCGATCAGGCGCCGGACGGTCTTCCGGCAATGATACTGCACCATTGATCGAGCCTACGTTGCTCTAGCTCACGTGTTTCTAGAGCAAATTTATCCGATCAGATGATTTCATCTGATCGGATTTTGCTCTGGGGCGCGCACAAGGTAGGGTGCCGGGTCTTCAAGCCGCGAGCTCGGGCCTCCTACAGCAGGCGGCTTAGCGCCACCTCGGCTATCACAACATCCTGCGCGCCGATGCCGACGAGTCAGACCCTCCAGAGACGCTTCTTCTCTCCGGCGAGCAGGCCATCCGTGAAACAGAGCGCCACGTTTTCCATTGTGGATTGCGCCGATCGCGTCAGCTATGCCCACACATCATATGATGACTTCTGACGGAAACACGATATGTCATTCGCGCTTCCCGCAGAATGTCTTTGCCACCATCTCCCTCAACGATTGAACTGAACAGTTGGAATCGCCGCACATGGGTGACGAGACGGGCGAGACCCTGGAGGAATCACTAACGTTCAGCAGCCGCCTCTCGCGTAGCTGTAGCGCGGTCTGGTAGATGAAGGAGATAGCTACCTTCTCACGACCGCCCTCGTCGCGAAACAGTTCGAAGGCCAGCATGCCGTCGGGTGGGGTTGCGTCCGCCTGACCAGGGTGCACCCAATCGAGGCCGAAAATGCCGGCGAGGTTGTCAAGAGTGGTGTCGTGGCCGACAAAGATGGTCAGGAGCGGCGCAAGCTCCCCGGACAATGCACTAAGCACGCGCTGCGCCAGTACGGCGCCATTATGCGAGGCAATGACTTGGTTGCGGCGGATGAGGGCGGACGCAAGATTGTGCACCGCCATGATCGTTTCCAACCGCGTTGCATCGAGCCGCCCCCAGCCCAGCGACGCGCCGGCAAACCCTTCCTGGAACTCGAGCGACAGCGCTTCGGCCAGCGAGGCGCCGGTCGCGAGTGGGCCTTGCAGCTTCACGCCGCCATCCGACACGCGCACGACGTTCTTCTCGTCCCACCAGCATGTCCCGCCGGCGCCCTTGCAGCTTGTGGGGCCGAGCACCATGCGCAGCGCCGCCATCCCGTTCGTGTAGGAATCGGGCAGATGGTCGAGTTGATCTTGCAAGACCGGCACCAGCGACGCCGCCTCCCCGGGCGGCACTGGGCAGGCGCCGCTCTCGATGCCCGAGAAGACCGGATCAGGCCGCCCATCGGCGGCATGACCGTTTTCGATGCCGCAGCCTGGCGCAAACCCGTCCAGTAGCGCCGCGCCGGTTGCCACCGTGCGGTGGTCCTTGCCGTCCGACCAGACCGCAACATCGCCCGGAGCGGGGCAGCCGGTGGCCGGCAGCAGCCCCATCGAGGCATAGCGCGTGCGCAGCCAAGCGCCGGCAAGCGTTGCGTTCGCGGCGCCGTGCGGCGTCAGCTCGCCCGGTGCGACGGGCCATTCGGGCCAGGCTTCGGCCGCGTAGCGCTGCAGCTTTGCCGCATCGCCAGTCGGCGACCGCACCCCATGGCGCGCAACAATCACCACCCGTTCAAGCTTCGGGACAGCATCCGCTGCGCAAGGCACGCCCACCAAAATCAGCAGCGCGCAAAACAGCAAAAGTCTTTTTGGTTCTTCTTCAGAAAAAGAACGAAACTTTCGCCCGATCATCAGGACACAGGCTTGAAGATCAGCAGCCTGACAGTCCCCGGCCGAAAGGTGAATTTTGGCGCCGCGCCTTGGAGCCTGTCCTGCACCTCGGCGGTGACAAGAAACAGGCGGCCACTCGAAGGATCGACGGCCATGGTCCTTGCGCCGGGCGCCGTTGCGACGTCGTCGAGCTTGGTCACCGCGCCGTCGTGTTCCTGAAACACCGAGAGCGTGCCATCCGAATTCGAACTGAAGGCGCGCTCCCGGCCTGGGTCGAACGCCGCGGTGTCCGTTCCGCGCCCGATATCGAAGGTCTGCCGGATGGTGCCGGTGTTGCCGTCCACCACGAGCAGTTTGGCGTTGCGGCAGGAGCTGAACAGCAGTTCCCGTTTCGGATCGATCGCCAGGCCGTGCGGCGACGTGCAGCCGGGAAGGTTCCAGCGCGCCACCACGCTGCCGCCCTTCACCTCCACCAGCTCCCCCTTGTCGGCGATGTTGATGAACAGCGCACCCTTGCCGTCGCTCACCGCGGATTCCGGCGATCCGCCAAGGGCCACCGTCGTTGCGGGTGTCTTTGTTGTCGGGTCGAGCAGCGTTGCCGTTCCCGGGTCGCCGTTCATCACGCTGACGCGCTGGGAGGCTGCGTCGTAGACCATGCCATCGGCATCCTGGCCGGCGGGGACCGTGCGCAACGGCTTGAAGCTCGCGCCATCGAAAACTGTGACGGTGCCGGACTTGCCGCTATCGGCGAAGACATGGCCATCCGGCGTCGCCACCTGGCCGTGTGCGCCATCGAGGGGGGAGAGCCGGCCGACCACGGTGTGGCTGTTGGCATCCACCACCGTCGTCTCGGTCCCGTGCGCGATCAGGACGCGGTGAGAGGCGGCATCATAGGTGACGTAGTCCCAGCGATCGGGCGGGCCGAGTGGTATAGTGGCCTCGAGCGTGTAGGCAGGCGTGGCTGCGGCGGTGAGCGGCAGTATCGCCCACGTCAGGACGGCAAGGTGGCGGCACAGCAAAGACCTCATGAGTGCTCCTTCGCGCAGCGGCGGGCGACTTTCCGCTCTGCCTACAGCGTCGTTCTGAGAATGACCATCTTGAAGCGATCGATCAGATGGTCCGCGAAACGCGACAGCAGGTTGAGGCCGACAAGACCGTAGAGCGCCGTGCCGATGCCGATCGCGGTTGCGATCAGCGCGGTGCCGATGCCTCGGCTGACCGCGGCCGGGTCCGAGACGCCGCCGGCGGCCAATGCGTTAAAGGTCTGCATGATGCCGAGAATGGTGCCGAGAAGCCCAAGCAGGGGCGCCGCCGTCACGATGGTGTCGATCACCCACAGCCGGGCATTGATGCGTGACGAGACGCGCACGAACAGCGCGTTGGAGAGATCGTCCACCCGGGCGCGGGTTGTGTTCTGCTGGCTCTGGAAAGCGATGTACTCCTGCACCGACACGCTCATCATATCGCGCCCCGTTGCGGCAACCGCTTGACCCGCGGGATTCGAACCGGTCGCCTCCATGATCGTGGGGATGCGCGCCGAGCGCCGGTCGAGATAGGTGAAGTAGAGAATGCGTTCGATCACGACGAAGGTCAGCAAGCCGAGACAGACGTAGAGCGCATCGAAGGTCAGGCTATGGAGCTGCTCAAAATCCACGCCACACTCCCTTGTCCCAGAGGCCTAAAGGACGCTCTGTCCTGCCGGTCATCGTACGCTGCATGACCTCACAGCCCATCGTCGTTGCCCGTATAGGTGAATGCCACCGGCACACTGAACGCATGTGCAGGAGATGACGGATAGACGTCATCGGGTATCGGCGGATAGCGCAGCGACGACACGATGGCGAGCGCCTGCGCATCCAGCATGGCCGCACTGGATGAACGTATGACATGCACGTTGCTGAGCGCGCCGTTCCGCGCAAGCGTGAAGCCGACGACAACCTCGCCGGACGGATGCTCCAGCCGGTAGGCGGCGCTGCGTGGCGGGACGGTGTTGCGTGACACGAGCGCATGCAATCGGCCGACATAGGCCGCATCCGCGGAATGGTTTTCCGGCGCCTGCTGGGCGACGCGCGCGCTGGTCTGCGTCTCCGTCTGCACCGTGCGCGGGGGCGCCTCGATCTGCGCGCGGGGCGGCAGGCGCGGTAGGATGCGCTTGGGCACGATACGGTGTGGCCTGGGCGGCGGTGGAGGGG
>CAXUNK010000026.1:0-22569 GCA_964252425.1 uncultured Acetobacteraceae bacterium | reverse complement strand
CTGACGCACCAGGTCCGCCATCGCGGCGGCGCGAGCGTGACCATCCAGTTTAATGAGGGCGGCCAACTCGGCGGGGCCGGGTGTCCATGGCTCCGGCTTCGGCGGGGGAGGGGGCGGCGGTTTGGGAGGAGGAGCAGGCTCCGGGGGCTGGTAGCCGTTCACGCCCCGCAGGGTGTGCGGGTAGATGCCCTTTTCGCCCGTGACCGGGTCGCGCTCGATGGTGACCTTGCTTTTTGGATCAGCGACGAGATCGCCGATCTGCCGCTTCGTTAGGCCCCGTGCGCCGCGCGGCTTCCTCCAGGCTGATGACGCTGGACAACTAGCCGAGCTGCTTGGGTGGCGGCTTGTCGGGCGTCGGGAGGCCTGGAACAGCCAGGCGCGCGGCGCTCGTGGTTCGTGTCGCTTGGTATTCCTCGATCAGGCCCGACACCGGCCCTTGCTGGCCGCAAGCCGGATGGCACACGAACTACTGGACGGTCGTGGTCGGGCCATCGAGCTTGTCATAGACCAGGCCGCCGCAGATCAGATCGCGGCATTTCGAGCAGTGGACGAAGAACACCTGTCCCGAGCCGAACTCCGGCACATAGCCGCAGCACGGGCAGTAGAAGTTGTGAACATCGTACACGTCGGCGGCATAGCTTGCGAAGGCGCTTGCAGAATCGTTCCCGTCGCCGGCCGCGCGGATGATTCGCTCGACCATGAATTTCCGCCCCGGGTCCTCCCGTTTAAAGGTCACCCAAAAGGGGCTTCCATCTCTGGAACAGCGGAAGGTGATCGTGCTGCGCTCGGTCGGGGGATGATAGAATTTCGTGCCGCAACCGCCCGCCTTGGGCGGACAGGTCACCAGCAGCCGGCGGTTTTCCGGGATGCCGCGCAGGCCAAGGCCGCAGGCGGGGCATTTAACGGGTTCAGCCATTGGCGGCGAGCCTCCAACGGTTGCGGCAGGCCGGGCAGGTAACCCACCCCTCGTTACGGCGCTGAGGAACCCGCAACGCCTGGCGGCAGGATGGCCGGACGCAGCGCACGACGCTTGTCGCGGGCCGGGGTTCAGTCCGAGGCGGGACCGGGTCAATCTTAGGAGGGGAGGGCGGTTTGCCGGGCCCGGCCGGAAGCGGGTCGCCGCGAAGCCTGGCCCGTAAGCGGGACAGCAGTTGCCGGATCGGCTCCCACGGACCCGGCCCAGGCAAAGCCGCGAGGGGAGCCTTGAGGAAATTGGGGTTGGGCAGGTATCTCCCGTCAAATCGCGCCTCCTTGAAGTAAGGCACCTGCGGCAGCTCGTAATATGACCCGCCGGCAAACAGGATCAGGGTCTTTCCAACCGGCATCTGAATGATCTCGTGCGGGAACCTGACCGGGCGCGAGAAGTGCTGCGGCATGCCGAGGCCGCCGCCTTGTCCAAATTTGATTTCGCGTTGCGTGATAGTGGTGGTGCCGAGGTACTCCGAAAAGTACTTCGCCGTCGAATTGTCGTTGACCCGCAGGACCTGGATCATGGCGGCGTTGCCGAGCAGGGTTTCCCAGCTCTCGGGGTAGTCCCGACGCGCCTGGTTGACGTCCTGGAAGAAGCACCAAAGCCGAATGCCGAGACCGGCCGCCAGACCAGCCGCCCGTGTGACCAGGGGCAGACCGCCGCCCTGTTGGCCAGGAGTGATGGTTCCCAGCTCGTCTAGGATCATGAGGAAGGGTGGATCGAGCGGAGTGGCGAGGCTGGCGACGGCGCGGAAGATCAGTTCCAGCATCAGCCGCAGCCATCGCCCATGGGTTTGCAGCTTATCGACCGGCAGCACGAGGTAGATGGTCACCCTGCCGGTTGTCAGCTCGGAGAGCTGGAACGCGTCAGGACTGGTTTCCATCGCCGCCAGTAAGGTACCGGCGTCGAAGATGGCGGTTTGCGTGATGGCCGTGGAACGGATCGAGGAGATTTCGTTGGTGGCCGACTTACCGGGCTTCGGGACGAAGCGGGCGAGCTTGCGGGCGGCCAGGCTATCGGGGTTGCGCTCGACGATCAGCAAGACGGCCTGCTGCAGCACGTCATCCGGCGCGGTCAGGAGCCGCCGTACGTCGTCGAAGCTTGCCACTCCCGGACTACGTTCGACGACCGCGGCAACCAGGCCGCCGACCAACTCACGTGCGGAGTCCGTCCAGTGGGAGTCGAGGTTGGTGGAGACGATGACGCCTTCGGCTACCATCGTGACCTCATCGGCGAATTCGGGGCTTCGCGGGTTGAGGATGGAGAGCGGGTTGAATTTGGTGGTGGGAACCTTGATCCCAACTTTGGAGCCGTAGCGGCGGTTCACCTCGTCCCAGGGGTCAAGGACGACCACGCGCTGTCCGAGCCGTTGCCGTTGCTGGTAGGTGGCCCAGACCGTCTCGGCCTTGGGATCGATGACCACGGCAGCCCCGGCATAGACCAGCAGGGCCGGAATGATACAGCCGGCACCCTTGCCCGATCGGTTTGCCCCGAAGGTGATGGCATGGCCAGGGCCAGGGACGTCCCACCACACACCCTGGTTCGAGCCGGGCCGGTTGAGCGCGAGGGGAACCGCCGACCACGAGGTATTAGGGGCGTACAGCTTGGCGATGTCGTCCCGCGTACTCGTATGGACGGTAGAGTTTCCATACAGCGGAGGGACGGCCATTGCTTTCCCCCAAGGGCAGAGAGGCGGAACAGGGATGTCCTGTCCCGCCATGCTCAGATCACCGCCAGAGGCCATCACGCATAGCGGCCGGTTATCGTACGCCAAACATCATGCGCTGATCCAGCAACATCCGCAGGGGTGTGGGGATGCGAAATCCCCACGGCGGCGGGAGCGCAGCGGAGCCGCCCTGTGTCCACAGCGACACTGTTTCAGACCTGGCGCGACCGTGCCGATTCGGCGGCGGGGCAGGGCGACTTGGTGAACCCAAAGGCCGGCGCGGGTGTTGCGTAACCAGCTGAACGACATCGTTGGCAGCGTCCCGCGATCGGACGGGACGAATTTTTGCACCGACCACCTGAATTTATTTGGCGGCTCTGAATCGGGCCAGCTATCAACGAATGATGAAGACGGGCAGCGGCAAGCCATGCATGGTCGGACCGCGCGCACCCCTGCGGGGCGCTGCTTCGCGGTCAGTCCATGCGCTTGGCAAGGGAGAGACGCTTCGCCCTCTCCCGTTGCATCCCTCTCCAGACCAGGGGCTGACTGCTTCCCGCATTCCCCCTGGACCCCAGGTGTAGGAAGGCCAGCGTGGGCGAGGCGGCGGCACGGCGGGGAACCGAAAACCGGCAGCGGCAACGGCACATCGACGTGCGTTGCGACGATGCCGAACACGCCGCCATTACCGCCGCCGCGGCGCGGGCTGGCATGACGGTCGGCACGTTCGCGCGGCACAGTCTCACCGGTGCGCCTGTCTTGCGCGCAATCCGCCGGCCGCAGGTCGATCGTGTGGAACTTGCCCGCGCCCTGGCCGCCATGGGCAAGATCGGCTCGAACATCAACCAGCTCGCCCGCGCCGCCAATGGCGGGACCATCCCGCTCGAACATGAGCTGGCGGAGGCGGCGGCAGCCACGATGGCGGTCTGTGGCGCGTTGATGAAGGCTCTGGGCCGTGGTGATTAATGGCGGCTCCCGGTCAGGCTCGTGCAGCTACACGGCCTACCTGGGAATGCATCTGCAACGGACCGACACCAACGAGCGGGTGCATGTGCATGAGATGCACGGGATGGCCGCCGCCAATTTGACCGACGCCCTCCGCCAGATGTCGGCGGTCGGGGAAGGCTCGCGCAGCCGGCTTCCGCTCTACCACGCCAACATCGACTGGCGGCACGACGAGATCATGACCGAGGCGCAGAAGGCCCGCGCGATCGAGCGCCTGGGGGAGGAGCTGGGCCTGTCCAACCAGCCGCGCGTCGTGGTCGAGCACGTGAAGGAGGGACGCGAACACCTGCATGTCGTCTGGTCGCGGATCGACGGCGAGACTATGACCGCCATCCCAGATAGCCATAATTACCGCCGCCACGAGATCGTGGCGCGTGAGCTGGAACGCGAGTTCCAGCATCTCCGGGTGCAGGGCGCGCACCATGAGCGCGAGGGCGTTGACCGTCCAGCCCGTTGCCCGACGCTTGCCGAATTCCGCCAGGCCGAGCGCAGCGGCATGACCCCGGAGGAAGCCAAGGCGCGTCTCCGCGAGTTGTGGCACTCCGCCGATAGCGGCCAGGCGTTCGCCGCCGCCCTGGACAACGCCGGGTGGATGCTGGCCCAGGGCGACCGGCGCGGCTTTGTCGCCCTCGATCCGGCCGGCGAGGTCCGCGCCGTCAACAAGGCAATCACGGGGCTTTCCGCCGCGCAGATGCGCGAGCGCTTGGCGGACCTCGATGACCGCCAGTTGCCGACCGTGGAGCAGGCGCGTGACCAGCTCCGTGAGCGCCAGCAGCAGCCACAGCCAGAGCCTGCCTTTGAAATCGACCGCGAGGCCGACGAGCTCGCCCGCCTTGAGGCGATGGCGCGCGATTTCGGCAACCGGGATCACGGCGACCAGGCTCCCGAGATCGAGCCGGTGCAGGACAATTACGGCCATATCCTCGATGACGGCCGCGACCACGCCCATGAACGCGAGGCGGATGCCGAAGCCCGCGCCCGTGCCGCCGATGCCGCCCTTGCGGCCGAGCTGGAGAAGATGCGCCGCGACATTGCCGAACACGAAGCCGGGCTTGCCGAGCTGGACGTCATCAAGGAGGCCGTGCGCGATCAGTTCCGCCAGCAGCGCGCAGCGATCGACCAGGCCGAATGCCAGGCAGCTTACGAGGAGAACCTGGCACGCCAGACACAGCAGCGCGGCGATGATTCCGCCCTTGATGCCGCGCGTGCGATGGAAGACTTGGCGCGCATCGATCCTGTCGGAACGGCACGCAGTTTCGGTCACCACGCCGGCGACCGGTTCAAATCTCCCGAGGAAATGCGCCGGGAGTGGGCCGACCTGATGCGCGGGGGCATGTCGGCCGAGCAGGCGACCGAGGTGCGGCATGAGGCGGACAACAGCCGCGCAGATCCCGCGCCGGATGTTTCGGACGCGCAGAGCCGTGACCAGGCACCCGACCACACGGCGGAGCGCGCTATATGGGCCGAGAGGTTGCGTGGCTTTGCCTCAGAGCCCGCGCCAGAGACCCGCAAAGAGGCCGAACCCGTCCGGGAACGCGAACGGACGCCAAAACCCGACATGCCCACGCAGGCTCCCGAGAAAGAGCGCATGGGGTTGTTCCAGAGATTGCGGAACTTCGTGCGCGGCTGGTTCGAGGCGGCACCACAGCCAGCCGCGCCGCGCGACAATGCCGGCGATCGGGAGCGCGAGGCCGCCAGCGATCGGGAGGCCGAACACGTCAGGCCCTCGCCGGCGCGACAGCCGGCGCAGGAACCGGCACCACAGCCAGAGACGGATCGAAAACAGCAACCCGAACAGGAAATGGCTCGCCCCGCCGAGCGGCTTATCAAACGGGACTTCGCCGACGAGTTGCTGGCCGAGGCCCGCGCCAGGCTGGCGAAGCAAACACCCGAGCAACGCGCCGAACGCGAACGCTCGCAGGCCGAGCTGTCGCGCGGGCGAGGCGATGGCAGCCGGGAGCGCACCCGTCACCGTCATGTCCTCTTGTGGGAGCTGGCGCACCCGCCCCACCATCACGGTTCCCGCAATCACCGCAGAAGGCTGGGGCCATGATTCCTCCTTTCGGGCAGGCGGCGAAGCCGGACTTCGCCGACGAGCTGCTGGCCGAGGCCGGGGCACGAGTCGCGGCCAGGCAGGAACGCGAGGCGGCGGAACGCCGCGCCATGAGTCCCGAGCAGCTGATGAAGCTGGAAAGGGAGATCGAGGCGTTGAAAGAGCGCGGCGGCAGGGGCGAGGACGTGGGAGAGCGGCTTCGCGAGCTGCGCCGGTCGCATTTCGAGGGCAACGGTGCCTCCGGCGGCTAAAACCGTTCCAGCCACGTCAACGCCCGTGCCGAGGAGGGCGGTAGCCATGACGGCACGGGCGGTTTCTGCCACGCCACCAGCACGGCCAGCAGGAACGCCACGAGGACAGCCAGGCCAAGCTCGTTATCGCTGCGGCGGTATCTGCGCCATGGGCGCACATTATTTGAGCGCGAGCTTCGGCGCACCCATCCGAGCCACGGCCGGCGATGCGCACGGGCGGCGGCCTTCACGACCGCGCGGGCCTGCCTTGGCGTGCAGCGGAACAGCTCCGAGCGCGGCAACCGGCAATCCGACAACATGCGGTGCGCGGCGGCTTCGACGGCGGGCCAGTCGGAGACCGGCACCCGGAACACCACGGTGAAAGGTTGCCCGGTGACATACTCCCCGGCCAGCTCCGCCGCGCGGTGCGTGGCGGTCCGGCCCGTGCCGCCGATCTTGCAGCAGCCGGGAAAGCTGGCACATGTCAGGACGTACACCCAGCCCGGCAGCGGCACCGGGCGCGGCGGGCGATAGCGGCTCACCGTGGCGACGGCGGCAGCAATCCGAAATCACGGGCCAGGGGTGCCGGGTCGCGCCTGCGCGTCGCTTCCTGTCCCGCCGCGTGGAATCGCGACAGCTTGAATTCGTGTGCGTCCCGCTCGATCTGCGCGGCGACTGCCATTTCCACATACTGGCCAACGGTCCGGCCACGAAACTCGGCCGCGAACACCGCCTCCGCATACATCCGGTTAGGCAGCTTGACGGTGTGACCGGGGGCTGGTGCGCGGCCGGCCATCAGACAGGCTTGCCCGGATAGTCGGCAGCGGGATCGGTGCGGGTGATCTCCACCCTAAAGCCTGGCCCATACAGCAGGAAGTGCGGCTCCTCCGGGACGGTCTGCACGAACACCGCGGCCCCGTAGCGCACCAGGCGCGACGCTTCGTCAATCAGCTCGAATGCGGCTAGCTTTTTTCGGGCCATATATGCGGTATGGCACGATAATTACCAAGGTACAAGTCGGATGCCAATCTGATTATAGCAGTGAACACCGTCCTCTGGACAACGGCGGCTGTCCCAACTAAATCTGGAATGGCCTTCACAATGAGATGGACATCATGCAGCACCGGCTAATTTTCTTTGCAGGTGCAGTGGGTTTGTATCACCCAGAGTTTGTAGTTTTTATCTTGCCTCTAGGAGGAATGCTGCTGCTTGCCGGTTCTGAAGTGTATTATATCTGGCTATGAACAATAACCTTGTTTTACTAACACCCACATTTACCGCTCTTGTTGGGTTAGTGATTTCTATAGCTGGCTATGCAGCAGTCTCTCTGGGGTCATATAAACCAAGAGGCACACTACCATACAACTTTCTGCACGTTGATGGAACTGCTCCTCGATCCCGCTTTAGAGCGATAGTTTCGTTATCCTGTGCAAACATCACCTTAGGAACAGGTTTGGCCTACTTTATAGGGCAGGCTGCTTTAACCGGATGGTGGGCACTTTTGGTTCCGCTGGGTGTCATCTGCGGCTACCAAGCGGTCGCCTTCTACATAGAGGCGGTTCCTTTCCAGCCCTCTGAGGAAACACCAAATCTTTCCTGTTTGCTGAGAGCTCGACACCCCAACTTCTACATCGCTTACTCGCTCATTATGCTGGTCACTTATTTGACCATTGTAGCGTTTGAGATGTACACTTCATCACAGATTGTTTGTGTGATCGTTTTTCCTGCACGGGTTCAGCAGTACTCACTGTATATTGCTATCCTTTTCTTATTTGTCGTTCTCGGATATACCGTTGTTGGTGGTCAGAGAAGCGCAATACTAACCGACCAATACCAATTTCCGTTCGTCGTGTTATTTGTTGTTGTCCTGGCGTCTATTTTGGTTCTTCATTCGTTCGGTGATTTTGTATCCTACTTGCCGCCGCGTCACCAAGCAGTTACTCAGACAAATCAAGTTGCTATTCTGTCACTGTTCTTGGGAGTTTTCTATGCAATAGCGACACAATTTTACGATATAGCAAACTTAAGTGTAGGGTCGAATTTCTCTAACAGAAACCAAGCAGTTATATTTAGATTCGCCGGCCTTATAATAGGTGTTGTCTTAGGCTTATTTGTCGCTGCAGGCGTGTCAGTCCGCGGTTCGCTTTCATCAAATCCATTCTCAGATATATTTGGCCCATTATCGCAAACCACTACGCTGAATCTGTTTCTAGCACCAGCGGCAGTCATAGGATGTGTCTCCATACTATTCTCCTCAATCGACAGCGTGTTGGTAGCAACAACTCAGATTATGTTTGAAAACGCGTTACCTGTACTCTTAGGCAAAACGCGACATTCGCAACTCACGGTCGGATCTGTTCGTATTGTTATGGCCATTCTAGCGCTAATTGTATGTGGTACGCTTATTGCACTTATTGCCAGGTTCTCAGACACGGTAGCTGCACTGCTGACGCTCGCTTACGCGCTTACGGCCTTAGCACCGCTTATGGCTGGACTTGTTTGGCTTGCAGCTAATCGGCGCACGTCGTTTATGGATAGGAAATGGTTTATTTTGGCGTATTTCGCCGGAGCTTTGGTTTTTTGGGCGACGGTTGGCCTGTTTGAATGGAAGGACCAGCTGCTCAAAATCATTGTAACATCTGTCTCGCTGATCTCGTTTGCTTTGGCGGCGAGCCTCGGGATAGTGCGTGCAAGATGACACAGATTGTGGCGTCTCGACCATGGCCCGTAGTAAAGTACTTCTATGGTTTTGCTTATGTGGTCACAGTTGTAGAGGCCGCGAGCAACTTCATATCAAAAAGTAAAAGCTTCAGCGTATCCGCCTTCAGCCGTTCAGAGGACGAGCTTACAGTATGGGGAATGCTAGTGATTCTCGGTTTTGTGCTGAGCAGCTTCCTAGTGCTGGTATATTTTCTTGTTGAACAGTACGAGTCTGGTGAGGGTATATTCTCCGAAATCAGTTTTCGAGGAAACTGGCGGAGTAAGTGTGAGCTCGTGTTACGAGCAGCTCTGTTTGTTTTAGTATCTCTCAAATTTATTAGGTGGTCAGATAGTCTAGACCGGGCTGCGCAATTTCTCATGCCTTTTCTGCTCTTGTATCTTATTTGGTTCGCGCTGGTTTCTGGCGCCATAACAAGGCCTAAGGACGGATTGTTCAGCGCCATCAAAGTTGTAGGATTAGCCTCGCTAGTAGGATACTTGCCACTTCTCGGCGCCTCTTATACGGCATATCACTCGGAACATCGTTGGGCACTGCTGTTTGTGATCTCACTGCTGATTGCCGCGGGTTTGCTTTCTGTCAAGTCTATTCTCATGGCGTTGTTGGTCATACGGGATTTCAGAAACTCTCGAAAGACGGTTGAAAACAGGCAGAAGCAATAGCCTGCATAGGTTAGAGTCAGCACGTGATAATCCAGTTTATCACGTGCTGTTCACGGGAGCGTGAGTCTGCTACGCTGCCGGCATGAACGATGCCGTCCTCACATTCAATGCCCGCCAGGTTGCCGCCGCCCAGACCGAACTCCGGGCCGCGCTCGGCCTCGAACAGGAGCAGTTTCCGTTGCCCGCCGTAATTGGCATGCTGAGCGACGAGATCGAGCAGCTGCGCGCGCGGGGCTTCAGCGACGCCGACATTGCCAAGACGATCCGGGGTTCCAGCGGGCTTGCCATCGGTGCCGACGATATCGGCCGGCACTATGCCCCGCCCGAGGCGCGAGGACGGCCGCCCGAATGACCGATGCCAGTCTGCCGACCATCGTACCCATCCCCGGCCAGCTCGCCAGCTTGGCGGCGCTCGCCGCGATCCCCGAGGAAGAAGTCTGGCTGGCCAGCCAGAAGAGTGCCCGCACCCGCCGCGCCTACCGCCAGGACGTGGCGCATTTCATGCGCCGGTTCGGCATCACGACTTCCGAGCAGCTGCGCCAGGTCGATCACCGCGCGGTGATCGCCTGGGAACGCATGATGCGCGAGCACGAGGGTGCTGCCGCCTCGACCATCCGCCGCCGCCTGGCGGCGCTGTCCAGCCTGTTCAAGCACCTGGTCCGGCATGGCGTGGCGGCGCGGAACCCCGTAGTGGACGTGCAGCGCCCCGCCATCAACCGCGAGGAAGGCAGCACGGCGGCTTTTAGCAAGGCGCAGGCGCGGCGGTTGCTGGACGCGCCGGCGGCCGGCACCGTGGCCGGGCTGCGCGACCGGGCGATCCTGTCCGTTGGTTTGCAGGTCGGGCTGCGACGCGCGGAGATCGCGGCGCTCACCGTGGGCGACCTGCACCAGAACCGGGGGCTGGACGCGCTGCGCCTGACCCGCAAGGGCGGCCGGCGCGACGCGCTGGCCATCAACCCGCAGGCGGCTTCTCGCATCCGCGCCTACCTGGAGCTGGCGGGGCATGGCGGCGACCATGCCGGGCCGTTGTTCCGGCCGCTGCGCGGCAATGCCAGGGCGCATGATCCCGCCGGGCGGATGGACCCGGACGCGATTGACCGGATGCTCCGCAAATACGCCGCCGGCATCGGCCTGGAGAGGGGCTACTCGGCCCACTCGATGAGGGCGACGTTCATCACCACGGCACTGGAGAACGGGGCGCAGCTGGAGGACGTGCAGAAGGCGGCAGGGCATCGTGACCCATCCACGACCAAACTGTACGATCGCAGAGGGTATAATCCCGAGAAGGCAGCAAGCTTCTTCGCAATCTATTAGGGCGGTATACTTCCGATGAAATTGCAAGTTTTTGACGTTGAGCATGGTGCCTGCGCACTTTTCACATCCGACAATGGCGGCCGATTGATGATCGATTGCGGCCACAATAGCAGCACTGGCTGGAAGCCTGGCACCTATCTTAAGGATCAGGGCATCTCTCAGATCGAAATGCTGGCGGTCACCAACTACGACGAGGATCATGTCAGCGGCGCTAAAAATCTCTTCGACACCATCAATGTCCGCTCTCTATTGCGCAACAGATCCGTCTCGGCGGCTATTCTTAGGCAGCTCAAGTCCGAAGACGGGATGGGAAGCGGCATCGCCCGTCTCGCCGAGGAAATCCATAATACCTACACCGGAGGACCGATTGCAGACACACCAGAAGCACCACTCTTCGGCAGCCTGAAACGGCAGGTCTTTTACAACTCGTACCCGGCGTTCGACGACGAAAACAACCTCAGCATGGCCATTTTCCTGAAAACTCCGAAGGCCAACGTCATGTTCACGGGCGATTTGGAAAAAGCCGGATTTGCCGAGCTCCTAAAGAACGAAGCATTCAGGGTCGCCCTACGCGCAACCAATGTCTATGTCGCCTCCCATCATGGGCGCGAGAATGGCTGCTCCGATGAGGTCGCGGCGCTACTTACCAGCGTCTACTTCGTCGTAATATCCGACAAGGGCTATCAATACGACACCCAGGAGACGCTGCCGTTTTATCGAAAAATTGCCAAGGGTGGGCCGTTTCGGGGCGACACGCGGCACGTGCTGACGACCCGGCGAGACGGGCGGATCGGCTTCGACTTCTCGGACACGGGCTGGAATGCATTTTGACCGCGGACGAGGGGTTCGGCTGGGATGAGCAGCTCGCTCAAGGAACAGAATACCTGGAAGCTATGGCTCATCCTCGCGGCCAATGCGGTGTTCTTCTACACCATTATTAAAACCGGCTCGATGCAACTTTCAGGATTAGACAAGGCCTTCAGCGAGGCTGGCACATTGGCGCCGGTTGGCATCGCAGGCATCCTGGTCACAGTCTTGAATGCGCTGCCCAGCTCGGATTTGAAGGCGAGTCTGGTTTTCTGGCGGCTGAGATTTGCCCTTCCCGGCCACCGTGCGTTCAGCGGCTATGCCCTGTCCGATACACGCATCAATTCTGAGAAGCTAGTTAAGATGTTCAAAGGCAAGCTGCCAACGACTCCAGAGGAGCAAAATGCAGCTTGGTATAAGCTCTACAAGACCGTGCAGAACGACGTTGCCGTCGCAGACTCGCATAAAACGTTTCTCCTGCTGCGAGACTATACGAGCCTTAGCGTGACTGTATTTTTCGTTTTCGGTTCATTGACGGTCATCCTACTTCGGGACAAATGGGTTGAGTTGGCCTATGTCAGCGTGCTGACGGCCCAGTACTTCATTGTGCGACAAGGAGCTGCGAACGCAGGCGTTCGCATGGTCACCAACGTATTAGCTTTGAAAACTGCCAAATGAAGTTTGCGATAGGAAGTGACACGGATGTCGCCCATTGTATAGCTCTCAAGCACGAATTCCTACGCTGCGAAGACGCCTTCAAAGACTTCGAGAAGTTCGGCACGGTTATGATCATGACCGCCCAAATGCAGGAGCAGGCTGGTCTGCCCGCTGTAATTAGCGACAACCGATGCATGGCCTTTAAGACGTATAATTCATACGCGCGCTTCGTTCATCATCTTTACGAGTTTCTCCTTGGAGCACTCGCACGCGAGCGAGGTGATACTGCCCAGATCAAAGCGGAAGATGCCGGCTGCTGGATACAGGCTAATGCGCAGCGTATATTAGCAGGTAGACGCGGTGCGATACTCAACGGCACAGCCCCGCCATGGGAAAACCATATTAGCGCGTTTCCCGAGAACGTGCCTTCCGAATTTGCAACGGAGTTTCGAGCGGTTCGTAACAAGGCAAATGGGCATGTAACTTACGAGCGAGCAAGCAAGAGCCTAACTGACTTTTACGGCAAGTATCATAAGTTCGTCTATATGAGCTATTGGAACTGCCTTGGCTTTTGGGGTTCGCATAGAAACAATATTTTTCCTGACCTCCAGGAGATTACAGACTTCTCGGTCATGATAACTGAAGCAAAATCATTTGTAACGGCAACGCCCTTAAATGAACAGACCGCGAAGCAACGTGACAAAGCTATCATGGACGATATCTGGCGGCTAACATGACCGAGTGGCTATATCGACGGACGTTCTGAAATACGCCCTTTGCATATCGGTTCAAGCTCGCTGTCAGAGTGCGTTCGTCTAGGAAGGCTGGTATAAGTTCCTTAAAGGGCTTCGGCTGCCTCGAGGAGTAATGTTTTCGCCTTTGCTTTCACGCGAGCTACAATTTCAGCTTCCGTTGCTGCTATTTCGTTAACGCCATCTTGCAATCCTATCGAGATAGTCGCTCCGTCCCTATCGGTAAAAAACCGCATTTCGATTCTGCTGTCACCGTTCATCAAATTCCGCTCGATGCGTGATATTGTGAGTCGCGACATGAAGGTCAGCCATCCTTCGTCAGCTGGGTGACCATGAACTGAGCGCCTTTGTTAACGTGCTTCTCGTCAAACCACTCGCAGTAAGCCTTGCCTTCGTGAACCCATTTGATCGTCATAAGCGGACCGCCAGACTTCAATTTCACAACGTCGCCCGATAGAAGTTCTGCCATTTACCACCTCAACTCAGACAAAGCAGCTTATATAACTTCTCGGAGTCGCGGCAAGTGAGGCGGAGACGTTTCGGATCATAATAGCGTCAAGTTGTTGGTCCAAAGTCGCTTAGGCGGCCTACGCCACCCGGTGTCGTTCCATCAAGCGCAATCAGGTGTTCAGGCTCGCTCAGGCACCAGGCAAATGAACCCCAGGCAAGGCTGGAAAGCGCCTTTCTAAATGCCGTGGCGCTCCGGTCCTGGAACGCCGTGACGAATGCGACCTGGCCGGCCTTGAAGCGGGCGGCCGTGACCAGTTCGACTATCTCGCTACGTCTGTTTTCCGTGATCGGGCCATCGGTTGCTACAGCCTCTATGAACACCAGCAGCGGGTTTTCGGGCGCGAGGTCAACCAGGATCATATCGGGCAGAAGCTTGTCCGCGTCGATCCGCAAGCCGAGAGACCTGGCCAGCGTGTCGTCACGCTGGACCACCTTCTTTCCACTCTCGGAAATCCACAGGACGGCCGGATCACCGAGGAACCGGGGTGCAAACACCTCCAGCACCGCCTTGGTTATGACAGAGGATGGGCCGGCTTCCATTTGCCGGGTCTCCCCGTTGGGGAGTTTCACCAGCACCTTCGAGCCGGCGGCCGAGGCCGAGCGTTGCTGCAGGCGCACACGGGACAGGGCGCCGGCCGACAGGAACCGGTCCTGCCAGGCGATGGCCGCGGCCTCCAGCTGTTCGTCCGTCAGGGCCGGATCGAGCAGCGCCGCGAATTGGACCTGCAGCGCATAGCGCCCTTTGGAGGATGTCGTGGGGATCCCGGTGCGGACGACGACAGCTCCGACCTGTACGAGGCCTTCCCCGAGCGTTTCGTCCCGGATCGGCTCACGGGTGTTGTCCTGGAACCAGCGATCGGCCGGCGTCCGGAAATCCCGCCTCTCGACAGCCGCCCGGTACTCCTTGCGCGCGTCATCACCCCGTTGCCCGGACTGCGCCACACCCATGCGGTAGACGTGCTTCGGCCCGAGCCAGATGCCGCTACCTTCGACAGCGCCGACATAGAGCATGACAAAGACGGTTCGTGCCGCCATCTCGCGCGTGCAGTAGCCGCGCTGCGGTGTTCCCTCGGGAAAGATCGCCTGCAGCCGACGGTGCAGCTCGGATACGTCAAGCAGCGGCGGCAGCATCGCGTCCCACATACGCAGCCGCCAGCAACGCCTCGATTTTCCGTGGCGGCGCTCCAGAGGCTACCAGCTTCGCCAGCCTCGCCATCACGTCGGGAGGCGGCAGAGGCAGCTCCTCCAGCTCGAAGGCCGAGACCGCGACCGATCCGTTGATGCAGCGGAAGGCGGCGTCCACCGTGGCACTGTTGAGCAGGACGGCGATCACCGCGGCGGAGACTGCAGGCTCGGGCGCAATCGCGCGGACCATGTTGAGGTGGTTCTCGATGATCACGCCCTTGTGCCGGTCGATGAAGGCGGTCGACAGCTCGGCCGCGATGAGCCGCCGCGCCTGTTCCTTGGCCGTGGTGCGCTGAAGCAGCACGCAAGGCCTGGTGACGATCAGCCAATTATCCTTCGGCAGCTTCGCCTCGAACCATGGCGCATGATTCCGCTTCTCGCTGCGCCACAGGAAACGGCCGGCACTGGTGACCGATTCCGCCCAGATCACAGGATAGAATGACGGCCTGCGTTCCATGCGGAACTGATCCTTGAACCGGTTCCAGACCAGCGGACCGGTCGATACGCCATAGCCGTAATCGGACAGCCGATGCGGCATGGCCTGGATGGACCGGGCAAGGTCCACCTGGTCCGCGGTGCGAGGCAGGAGCCAAGGGGCGCTCGCCTGCGCCGGTAGCGAGAACATTCCCGACTTGCGCCAGATTGCATTAGTCTCGCTGACCTCGATGAAGCCGACCTCGCCCGATTTCTGGGTTCCACCCCGGCGATACGTCGCCAGGACCGTCTCCTGCAGCACGTCCGCGAAAACGCCTGTGCGTTCGTTTACGAAGTTGACGGCCAGAGGCGGCGCGAGCTTCGCCAGCAGGCTCCGCAACGCCTTGTAGTACAGGCCCGAGAGCATGGAGGTAGGCGTGACATACGCCACCACCCCACCCTGCTTTGTCCAGTGCAGCGCGGCGTCGGTAAACAGGCCGTAGAGATTGGCATGGCCGTACACGCTACGCTGGAAGGCTACCCGGCGGTCGGGCGGAAGCGTGATCCGGCTATAGGGGGGATTGCCGATCACCAGGTCGAACCGGGCGTGATCCCGCTTTTCCAGGGCCAGGCTGTCCCTGACCTCGACCATTTGCGGGACTGGCCGGCCTGCCGCTTCGGCGAGATCCCGCAAGCCCAGCTCCAGCGCGGATTGCGCGAGCCAGGCACCGAACGAATCGATTTCATAGCCGCGCAGACGCGCCGCGAGCTGCTGCAGTTTGATTGCCGGATCGGCGTTTCCGGCGGCTGCCACCATGCGCAGGGCAACCGGCAGGAGAAAGGCCCCTCCCCCGCATGACGGGTCAAGGACGCGCGCCGTGCTCCAATCAACCGATCCTTCCTCGGCCATCAGCATGAGCCGGTCCACAAGCCGGGGAGGCGTGTAGAAAATGCCGTATTTGGTTCGATACGCTTCCGGCAATGCGGAGGTGTATAAAACCCCTGCCAGGTGCGCCGCCTCGCGGGGTTCGGCGCGGACAAGGACAGTTGCAAACCGCCTTGCCGCAGCCTCGGCATCCCTGGAGAGCGGTATCAGAGAGACGCCTGCAGGTCCGGTGAATGGACATGCAGGAGAGATCAGCTGGTGGCAGGCTTCCAGCACGGCGGCTGTAAGGCTTTGCGCGAAGGCGAGACGATGTTGCTCCGCAATCTGGCCGGAAAGTGTCCTGGCCAGATCGCGATCGATGGTCCCGAAGGCGAAATCAGCTTGATAAGGCCGGTCGCTCGAAGAGTGCCGTAAAAGTCTTTCGCCCATTTAACCCCTGTTCTGGCGGAACGATTATCCGGCCGGGAATCGCACACATCGAAATCCATTGAATCACGGTTCGTAGATAAATTGTAGTCGTTACGAATTTCCATGCGTCAGCGCCAAGCCTGCTGGAAAGCAGAAGGCCGCCCCGGTTTTGTGTCCAGGGCGGCCTTTGGGCCTGCGGCACGCCGCAGGTGAGTGACAGGAACAACCTACGACGTTGTGTCCGCCATTTGAAGGAGCATGAGTGGGGCGCATCCGCTGAAGGCGGACCGGGCTCTATGGCTGCGCCACCAAGCCCCCTGGGTCTTGGCCCTTACGGGTGACGATCCCTCGCGCAAAGCAAGGCCTCATCGCCGCAGACGCGGCGCAGACCTGGCTTCGCCAGGCTTAGGGGCGCTGCCCCTCGGCGCGCTGCAAGCGCCTTCCGCCCAGCTTCCTCCGCTCTCTTCGCTGCGCTCGGGCTGCGTGCAGCAGGGTCCCCGCGAAGGCGCTTTCCGCTTGCACACCCCGGTCTCGCCGACGGGCAGAGGTTCGCATCGCGAACCTTAGACCAAGAGACCAGAAATGAACGAAATCAAGGATGTTTACAGCCGGATCACCGCCAGGATCATCGCCGACCTCGAGCAGGGGGTGCGCCCGTGGATGAAGCCGTGGAGCAGCGAGCATGCCGCCGGCAGGATCACCCGCCCGCTTCGCCACAACGGCGTTCCCTATCAAGGAATCAACGTTGTGATGCTCTGGTCCGCCGCGGCCGCCAAAGGCTATTCCTGCCCTCTCTGGCTGACTTTCAAGCAGGCGCTGGAGCTCGGCGGCAACGTCCGGAGGGGCGAGACCGGCGAGCTGGTGGTCTATGCCAACCGGATCACCCGCACCGAGACCGACGACAAGGGAGAGGAGCTGGAGCGGGAAATCCCCTTCTTGAAGGGCTACACCGTGTTCAACGCCGAGCAGTGCGACGGCCTGCCCGCGCTTTACACCGCCCCGGCCGAGGCCCCTGCCCCTTCGCCCCTCGACCGCATCACGCATGCCGACCAGTTTTTCGCCAACACCGGCGCGGACATCCGGCACGGCGGCACCAAGGCCTATTACGCGATCGCCGCCGACTACGTGCAGATGCCTCCCTTCGAGACCTTCCGCGACGCCGGCAGCCATGCCGCCACTCTTGCCCACGAGCTGACCCATTGGACCCGCCACGATAGCCGCCTGGCACGGGATTTCGGGAGGGTGCGGCACGGTGACGAGGGCTACGCGCGGGAAGAGCTGGTGGCCGAGCTGGGAGCCGCCTTCCTCTCGGCCGACCTTGGCATCACCCCCGAGGTGCAGGACAACCACGCCGCCTACATCGCGAGCTGGCTGGCCATCCTCGGCAACGACAAGCGCTTTATTTTCAGCGCCGCCGCCCATGCGCAGCGGGCCGCCAACTACTTGCACGGGCTACAGCCAAGTTCCGGCTGATGGCCAGAGCGGGCCGCGGCGCATCGCGCCCGGCTCCGCCACACCGCACGACTCGGAGGCGAGTGGACTCTACTGACGCCCCGAGTCGTGCGCTGTTATCCACAGGCGGAAAAGTTATCCAGTGGACTCTGCTGACGCCCCATGGTGGACTCTACTGACGCGACTCGCGTTATCCAGTGGACTCTACTGACGAATCTAATAATAGAATCAAATAACCTTCTAATAGCTCGCGTCAGTAGAGTCCCACTTGCGTTTGTGAACAAACACGGGCGCAATGAACCCATGGGTGAAGTTCATCAATTGATCGTCCGCCATGGTCTTGAAGCGGCACGCGCGATGGCCGACAGCAAAAGCGAACGGCAGGCGATCGATGCGGCAGGTATCATCATGGCCGAGGAAGAAAGCAGGCTAGGCATCACCCATGCCGGCTTTGCAATGACCTCCCTGCCCCACAAGCGCACCGACGACCAGTTATGGCGGCGCGAAGGCCACAAGACGACACTGCTCATCGAGTCCGGCAGAGACAGGCAAGGAGGGCTTACAGGAGTTCCCTATGGATCGATCGCGCGCCTGATCCTGCTTTACCTGCAGACCGAGGCTACACGCACCGGCAACCCGGAAGTCGAACTCGGCCGCTCCATGAAATCATGGATGGGGCGCATGAACCTGACCAGCGGCGGCAAAACCTATCAGCTCGTCACCGAACAGGCGCGCCGGATTTCCGCATGCCGGCTAACTTTTTTCACAGCGCGCGCGAGCGGCGCGGAAACACGGCACAACGGAGCTTTCGTGCAGGACGCGATCACCTTTGCCAATGTGATCGAGGACGAGCACCAGCCTTCCTTGTGGCAGGACAGGGTGCGTCTCGATCCCGGCTTCTGGCAATCGCTGCGGGAACATCCAGTGCCAGTAAGGGAAGAGGCTATCCGGGCAATCGGAACCCGCAGCCTGGCGATCGACATCTATATCTGGCTAGCCTACAGGCTGCATTCGCTGAACAAGCCCACGCCCGTCAGCTGGACCGCCATTCACGGGCAATTCGGGGCGGGTTTCCGCCTGGTGCGCCAGATCAAACCCACCTTTACCGAAGCGCTTACGCTCGCCCTAGCAGTGTACCCCGAAGCACAGGTGGATATCGAGCCGAGCGGAATCGTCCTGCACCCCTCCCCTCCCGCAGTCGCAAAGGCTGACGCCCGCCGGATGGGTATCGCCTAAACAGTGGACTCTACTGACGCCTGCAACGCTCGGGCCTACCAGGCGGCTGAGGGGTCGTGCCTCACCTACAACCAGCGTGCCGCCGTCACGGGGTGCCGCTCAAATGGTGGGTCCTCGCCATGCTCACGCCCCAACCCGTCACCAGCTGGCACCCGTCGAACAGGGAAACGCGGGTCGCTACTAGGGGCGCTGCGCGTGGCTCCGGTCCCGCCTTCGGCGCATTTGACCGGCACCCCGCGCCGTCAGCCTGTCAAAGGTAGGCGACGGGACGAAGAACAGGCAGTCCCCAGCTCCGAACAAAGAACACGGTTCAGCAAGGCGGCGCAGTGTGGCAGTGACGCGGGTGCACCTTCTCCCATGCCACGTATTGCCACCACGTCCACCCGATCCCGTCCAATGTCCACAGCATGAAGCCGGAAGGAACATCGTTTGCCGGTTCCAGCGGCTTACCCTCGAAACAGGCCCGAGTATCGAATCGGTCCCAAGGTGCCGGACCGTCAGAGGGGCAAGGCATGGCCGACCGGAGCGCGTGACAACCAACGCCGCCACGCCAGACGCACCAGCAGCACGACTAGAACCCCGCCGCCGCCATACAGGGCGTCAGCCTCGACCAAGGGCCACCAGCCCGGATCAAAGCCCGACGGCAGGCGCAGCAGCTCCCCGGCGATCCCCACGTTGAACGCCGCCAAGCCCCCAAGATACAGGGCGGCAACCAGCCAGCCGGCGACCTCGACAATCCGCCTCACGGGTATTTCACGACGAGCTGTACCGAGCATGCCGGCATTCCTCCCAGAGCTTGCTTCAAGTCCGCAACGAAGGTTTCCATGCCGTCCCCGGTGACGTGGATGCACCCGGCGCTACCGATGTGCGACCCGCCATGGATAAAGAACCCGCCCCGGCCATAGGTTTCCGTTCCCGGCATCATGTGGATGGTGATTCGATGATGCCCCCAGCTTTCGGGGTAGTCACGGGCGACTGGGAAGTTGCGCGCGGCTTCCACCCACCATCCCGCCGTCCAGAGCTGCGCCGGATCGATCCAGTATTCCCCTTGCGGGATGGTGCCGAGGCTTCGATCCTGCTGCGCCTTGAGGCTGAAAAGCGGGCCGAGCTTCCCACTGGCGGCAGCGTAGGACTTCATGCCGGCCGACGTGTAGAGCCGCAGCGTCAGGCCGTCATAGGCGAGGCGCACGACCGCGCTGCAAGCCTTGATGGGGGCGAGGCGTTCCGGGAGATCGGCCATAGCCGCACGTTATCCGAACGGCGGCGTGACACACAGCGCCAACCTGTCCATATGTCCGAGTCGACGCGCAGAAGAGGTTACGGTGAACGTTCTCGACTGGCTGCTAGGCCGCAACAAGGAGGCCAAGCCCCAAGCTGAAATAGCCCGCCCGGTGCAGCAGGAGCGACCCAGGCAGCCAGAAGCCTCCATGGAGCCGGAAATACGGCCAGGTGCACGCATGATGCCCGGCCATGCCGTGCGCATGAACGAGGCTCACGAAAGAAAGCCGGAACCCGAACCGAAGCCAGAGCCAGCGCCGGAGCGGACGGAGGTGGCTACGAAGATGGGCTACACCGTCACGCCGCAGCGCGCCCCTTCACCAGGTGGTGGAGTAGCATACGTGAACCCGCTGGCGCAGCAGCCGCGCCGATCCGTTGCAGACGAAATGCTGGCGGAAGCTCGGGCCGAGCGGGCGAGGCAGGAAGCCGCCAAGACACCGGAACAGAAGCTGGACGACGAGCTTCGGAGACTTGAGCAGCCAGATTATAGCCGGGAACGCCTGCGATGGGACGATGATCAAAGCCGGTAGCCACGCAGCTATGCGTTACCGGGCTGAATCCCGTTCTTGAACTCGGGCAACAGGTCCGGAAATTTGCCCCTCTCCGCATCATTGATGAATCGTAGCATGCTCAGTTTCGCCAGTTGAGCGACCGACATGCCGGAGCGGTAGGCGAACCGATGCACCATGTCGAAATCTTCTGGCGAGAGACTCACCATAATTCTCGGCGGTTGCGTTGAAAGTTTAGTCGACATGGCATGGTCCTTTGCAAATAAACACCGGAACGGGGTTGCTTGTTCTGGTCCCATGCACTGATCCCGAAACATCCCGCCGGAGGCACAACCCGGCCGCTCCATGAATGGCGACACGGAACAAAAGACTATGCCTGCTCCCAAAGCCGCGTTATATTTTTGCTGAAAACAGCAATAGCTTAAAGCAGCTTTACATGAAAACCATCGTGGTGACCTCACAGAAGGGTGGCAGCGCCAAGACGACGCTGACGGCCGTGCTGGCGGTCGAAGCCGAACGGGCGGGTGACGGTCCGGTCTGGCTGATCGACACCGACAAGCAGGGTTCCCTCACCCGCTGGCATGACCGACGGCAGGCAGAGACCCCGCAACGCGCGGAGATCCCGTTCCGGGAACTGGCCAAAGGCCTTGAGGCCATAAGCGTCAAGCATGGCGGGGCTGTGTGCTTCATCGATACGGCTCCCGCCATCTCCGAGCAAAGCGCCGGCATCATCGGGCTTGCCGACTTGGTTCTGATCCCGGTTCAAGCCTCCCCATCCGACCTTTGGGCTGTGGCTGAAACCATCGAGCTGGTGCGGGAGGCCGGTAAGCCGTTCCGCTTCGTCATCACCCGCGCGAAGCCGCAAGCCAGCATCACGGCCCAAAGCGTCGCAGCCCTCTCCCACCACGGACCGGTAGCGCAGCACTTCATGGCAGACCGCGTGGCATATGCCGTGGCGCTCGCCGGCGGGAACACCGCTCCGGAACTTCAACCGAGAGGCAGTGCGGCCACGGAAACCACGGCCTTGTGGCAGGAGTTGAAATCAGCTTTTGCTGAAACCAGCAAAGCGGCAAAAAAGCAAAGAGGCAAGCATGGCTAAGGGAGTGGCGGTCACGGCGGACGACTTGATTCCAGCCAGGACGCGGAATGAGACGGCAACCCGGCAACGAGGTGTAACGCCGTCGGCCGAACTGATCCCGATGCAGTTTCGGATGCCACCCGACTTCGCCCAGGCTTTTCGCATGGAAGCCGTCAAGCGGGGCATGAAATATAATGAATTACTGCAAGCATGTTTTCAGCAATTCATTAAAAGCTGATTATCTCGGTTTCGCGGGGTCTTGCCGGCCAGCCCCAGGCGGCAGCAATGGGGGCAGGGGATACGGCGGGTATATCGGCACTGCGGGGCGTTTTACGTGAGGAGCCGTGGGCGGCGCACGGTGATGCCTGATCGGCCGGGAAACATGCGGCGGAGCTGGTAGCGGCCTGACTGGCGGCGGGTTGCTTCGAGAGAACACAGCCTGCGCCATGAAATACACACCCGCGAGTATGGCGACAGCCACAACGGCCACGGCCAGGCGCGCCCCTGTCCGCAAGGCATGCCGTAGCGAAACCCATGTGTTCCTGACGAACCCTGTAATCGCCAGCCACAGCACGTCGACGAGCAGCCGGCCGACGCTTTCCGGTGTCGCTGGCGGTGTGACCGACACGGGTGGCGGCGTGGGACGTGGCGGAGGCTCAGGCGGTTTAGGCGGTACAGGCCTTGGAGGGGGTTCTGGTGGCTTGGGCGGAACCTGCCACGACTGATCCAGCTCGAATTGCCAGGAAGTCCGCCAGATCGGCGGAGGTTCTTTCGGCGGAGG
>CAXUNK010000025.1:0-23183 GCA_964252425.1 uncultured Acetobacteraceae bacterium | reverse complement strand
CCGCTCGACCGATCTGCCGTCGGTTGGGCCGGGCACGAAGCTGCGGCGGGCACAACCGTTCTTGGCCGAACCCGCGCGCGCACTGCAAGCGCGCGGCGCCAAGTTGCTGGCGGCACCGTTTCCGCTGGGTGCCAACGGCACGACCGCGTGGCTGCGCGCGGCGGCGGACGCGTTCGGCGTGCCGGACGCGCGCTTCCAGGCCGCGACCGCCCCGTCTCGCGAGCGCGCCGAACGTGCCGTGGCCAAGATTCGCGGCGAGTTGGCGGACAAGCGGCTGTTCTTTTTTCCCGATAGCCAGCTGGAGCTGCCATTGGCGCGCTTCTGCGCCGACGAACTCGGCATGCGACTCGTGGAAGTCGGCACGCCCTATCTGCATCGCGCGCATCTGGCGCCGGAACTGGCACTGCTGCCATCCGGCACGGTGCTGAGCGAAGGCCAGGATGTGGAGCGGCAACTCGACCGTTGCCGCGCGGAACGGCCCGACCTCGTCGTGTGCGGGCTTGGATTGGCGAATCCCTTGGAGGCGGAAGGCATCTCGACCAAGTGGTCGATCGAGCTGCTGTTCACGCCGATCCAGGGCTATAACCAGGCAGCCGACCTCGCCGAACTGTTCGCTCGTCCGCTGGTCCGCCGCATGAAGCTGGCGGTCTGACCGATGCAGTTGACGCTCTGGACCTATGAGGGGCCGCCGCATGTGGGAGCCATGCGCATCGCCACCGCGATGCGCGGCGTGCATTACGTGCTGCACGCGCCGCAGGGCGACACCTATGCCGACCTGCTGTTCACCATGATCGAACGCCGCGCGGCGCGGCCCCCCGTGACCTACACGACGTTCCAGGCGCGCGATCTCGGCGGCGACACGGCCGAACTGTTCAAGAGCGCGGCGCGTGACGCCTATGCGCGTTTCCAGCCGGAGGCGCTGCTGGTCGGCGCGTCCTGCACCGCCGAATTGATACAGGACGATCCTGGCGGCCTTGCCCGCGCGCTCGATCTGCCTGTCCCTGTCGTGGCCGTCGAGTTGCCGGCCTACCAGAAGAAGGAGAATTGGGGCGCGGCCGAGACGTTCTATCAATTGGTGCGCGCCTGTGCCGGGCCGCACGTGCCGCCGCCCGGCACCGCCCGCCCGGCGCGTGCGCCGCATGTGCGGCCGAGTTGCAACATCCTGGGGCCGTGCGCGCTCGGCTTCCGGCATCGCGACGATCTGCGCGAAATCACGCATTTGCTGAGCGAACTCGGCATCGATATCCGCGTCACCGCACCTGAGGGCGCGCGCCCCGCCGATCTCGCGCGGCTGGGCGAGGCCGATTTTAACGTGGTGTTGTATCCGGAGATCGCGGGCCAGGCGGCATCCTGGCTGCAGCGCAGTTTCGGCCAGCAAGCGACGAAGACCGTGCCGATCGGTGTGGGCGCGACACGCGACTTCATCGCTGAAGTCGCTGGTCTGGCGAGCATCGATCCCGCGGCGATGCTGGCGGCGCGATCGTCGAACCTGCCGTGGTACTCACGCTCGGTCGACTCGACCTATCTGACCGGCAAGCGTGTGTTCATTTTCGGCGACGCGACGCATGTGGTGGCAGCCGCCCGCGTGGCCACGGAAGAAATGGGCTTCACGGTTGCCGGTCTGGGCACGTATAGCCGCGAGTTCGCGCGCGACGTGCGCGAGGCGGCCCGACGCTACGAAGTGGATGCGCTGGTCAGCGACGACTATTTGGAAATCGAGGCGCGGATCGCGGAGTTGCGGCCCGAACTGGTGCTGGGCACCCAGATGGAGCGGCATATCGCCAAGCGTCTGGGCATCGGCTGCGCGGTGATCTCGGCGCCGGTCCACGTGCAGGATTTCCCGGCGCGCCATTCGCCGCAAATGGGGTTCGAAGGCGCCAACGTGCTGTTCGACAGCTGGGTGCATCCGCTCATGATGGGGCTGGAAGAGCATCTGATCACGATGTTCCGGGAGGATTTCGAGTTCTCCGCCGATGCTGCGCCGTCGCATTTGGGTGGCCCGGCCACCGCAAGACTGCCGGCCGAGATCCTGCAGGCGGCGAGCCCGCCCATATCAGGCACCGCGCACTGGGCGGATGAAGCGGAGCGCGAACTCGGCAAGATACCCTTCTTCGTGCGCGGCAAGGCACGCCGGAACACGGAAAAGTTCGCCAGCGAGCGCGGGCTTGCGACCATAACGCTCGACACGCTCTATGACGCAAAGGCGCATTATGCCCGCTGACACAAGCCTGCGTGTCGTGATCGTGACGATGGACAGCCACCTGTCCGCCGCCGCGGCGCGGGCCGAGCGGGTGCTGCAGGCCGAACTGCCCGGGTTGAGTTTGACCGTTCACTCGGCCGATGAATGGGGCACCGACGAGGCGGCGCTGGCCGCCTGCCGCGCCGACATCGAGACGGGCGACATCGTTATCGCCACCATGCTGTTCCTGGAGGAGCATGTGCGGGCCGTGCAGCCGGCGCTTGCGGTGCGGCGCGACGCGTGTGACGCGATGCTGTGCTGCATGTCGGCCGCCGAGATCACCCGGCTCACCCGGCTGGGCCGGTTCGACATGTCGCAGGAGGCGACGGGCGCTTTGGCGATGTTGAAGCGGCTGCGCGGCAAGCCGGCCGGCAAGAGCGGTGCCGAAGCCTCGAGCGGCCAGGCGCAGATGCGCATGCTGAAGCGCCTGCCCAAACTGATGCGCTTCATCCCGGGCACCGCGCAGGATGTGCGCGCCTATTTCCTGGCGCTGCAATACTGGCTGGCCGGATCGGAGGAGAACCTGACCAACCTGGTTCGCATGCTGGTCGGGCGATACGCGTCCGGCGCGCGCGCGGCCTCGGCTCTGCACAGGATCGAGGCGCCGGTCGAATATCCCGATATCGGCCTGTATCACCCGCGTGCGCCGGGGCGCATCGTGACCAGCCTCGATCAACTGCCGGCGTGGGGCGCTCGCGGCACGGTGGGCGTGCTGCTGCTGCGCTCCTATCTGCTGGCCGGCAACGCCGCGCATTATGACGGCGTGATCACCGCGCTGGAGCAGCGCGGCCTTCGCGTGATCCCCGCTTTCGCCAGCGGGCTGGACCAGCGGCCGGCCGTGCAAACCTACTTCATGAAGGACGGCGCACCGACGGTCGATGCGATCGTCTCGCTCACCGGCTTTTCCTTGGTTGGCGGTCCCGCCTATAACGATCGCGACGCCGCCGAAGCGCAGTTGGTGCAGCTCGACGTGCCCTACATCACCGCCCACCCGGTGGAGTTCCAGACGCTCGACTCCTGGTCGGCCGATTCACGCGGCCTGCTGCCGGTCGAGACGACCATCATGGTCGCCATCCCGGAGCTCGACGGCGGCATCATCCCGATGATGTTCGGCGGGCGTTGCGGCCGCGCGCAGACCGCCGATCCCTGCGCGGGCTGCGACGGCATACGCTGCCAAAGGAACATGATATCGCATGCCGAGCGGGCCGGCACGCTTGCTGGCCGTGTCGAGAAACTTGTCCGTTTGCGCCGATCGCGGCGGGCCGATCGCAAGATCGCCGCTGTGCTGTTCAACTTCCCGCCCAATGCCGGCGCCATCGGCACGGCCGCCTACCTCTCCGTGTTCGCCTCGCTCCACAACACGCTCGGTGCGCTGCGCGATGCCGGCTACACGGTGGACGTGCCGGAAAGCGTGGACGCGTTGCGCGCCGCGATCCTTGACGGCAACGCCACCCTGCATGGCACGGACGCCAACGTCGCAGCCCGCATCTCCACCGACGAGCATGTGCGTGGCCAGGCCTGGCTATCCGACATCGAACGCCAATGGGGACCCTCGCCCGGCCGCCAGCAGAGCGATGGCGCGCACCTGTTCGTGCTGGGTGCGCAGTTCGGCAACGTCTTCGTCGGCATCCAGCCCGCCTTCGGCTACGAGGGCGACCCGATGCGCCTGTTGTTCGAAGGAAGCTTCGCGCCCACCCACGCATTTGCGGCTTTCTATCGCTGGATACGCGAGGATTTCGGCGCGCATGCGGTGCTGCATTTCGGCACGCACGGCGCGCTCGAGTTCATGCCGGGCAAGCAGGCGGGATTGTCCGGGCAATGCTGGCCGGACCGGCTGGTTGCCGACCTGCCGAACTTCAACCTGTATGCGTCGAACAACCCGTCCGAGGGGATGATCGCCAAACGACGTGCCTGCGCCACGCTGATCAGCTATCTGACGCCGCCGGTGGCCAATGCGGGTCTGTATCGTGGTTTGCTGGAGCTGAAATCATCACTCGATCGCTGGCGCGGGCAGGGACCGGATGCGGACGCCGAGCAGCAGGTGATGCTGGCGGAAATGATCCAGGCGCAAGCCGCCGCGGTCGATCTGGCCAAGCCCGAACCACCCTGGTCCCAAGACGCCGTCGCGCAGATCGACCGGCTTGGCCACGCGTTGCTTGAATTGGAATACACGCTGATCCCGCACGGCTTGCACGTGATCGGCGTGCCCCCCGATGAGGATGAGCGGGCCGGCATGCTGGATGCCGCCGACATCGCGCCCGGCCCGGAGCGCGACCGGCTGGATGCGTTGCTGGCGCAGGATAACGAATTGCCCGCGATCGTCCATGCGCTCGACGGCGGCTATGTGCGCCCGGCCCCTGGCGGGGATCTTCTGCGCACGACAGCCGTTTTGCCGACCGGCCGTAACCTGCACGGCTTCGATCCGTTCCGCCTGCCGAGCCTGTTCGCCTGTCAGGACGGCGCGCGCCAGGCTGCGCGCCTGCTGGCGCGTCATGAGGAAGATGGGCACGCCTGCCCCGAAACGGTGGCGATGGTGCTGTGGGGCACCGATAACCTGAAGACGGAAGGCGGCCCGATCGCTCAGGCATTGTGGCTGATGGGTGCGGCACCGCGCTTCGACAGCTACGGGCGCCTAGCGGGTGCCCGCCTGCTGCCGCTGGCCGAACTCGGACGGCCCCGCGTGGATGTGGTCCTGACATTGTCGGGCATCTTCCGCGATCTGCTGCCGCTGCAAACGAAGTTGCTGGCGGAAGCGGCCTTGCTCGCAGCCACCGCCGATGAACCCGTGGGGCAGAACCACATACGCCGCCACGCTTTGGCGTTCCTCGCAGCACATGGCGGCACCATGGAGCAGGCGGCCTTGCGCGTGTTCGGCAATGCGGATGGCGCCTATGGATCGAACGTCAACCAAATGGTCGGCAGCGGCGTCTGGAACGACGAGGACGAACTCGCCGATGCCTACGTTTCCCGCAAAGGGTTCGCCTACGGCGTGAACGGACGGCCGGAAAAGCAGGCGGCCGTGCTGGGCCATGTGCTGGCAAGCGTCGATATCACCTACCAGAACCTGGACAGCATCGAACTGGGTGTAACCACGGTCGATCACTATTTCGACACGCTCGGCGGCATCACGCGGGCCGTGCGGCGCGCCCGCGGCGGCGAGGCGGCCTCCGTCTACATCGGCGACCAGACGCGCGGCGACGGCACGGTGCGCACGCTCAGCGAGCAGGTATCACTCGAGACGAGGACGCGCGCCTTGAACCCGAAATGGTATGAGGCCCTGCTGAAGCATGGCTATGAGGGGGTGCGCGAGATCGATGCGCATGTCACCAACACGCTCGGCTGGTCGGCCACCACCGGTGAGGTTTCTCCCTGGGTGTACCAGAAGCTTGCGGAAACCTATGTGCTGGACGAGGGTATGCGGGAGAGGCTTGCCGCGCTGAACCCGAAGGCATCGCTGAAGATCGCCAACCGGTTGATCGAGGCGAGCGATCGCAAATACTGGTCGCCGGATCCGGAAACGCTCGACGCGCTGCGTCGCGCCGGCGAGGATCTGGAAGACAGGCTCGAAGGCGTGGGCGTGGAGATGGCAGCATGAGCGAAACCCTGGTCCGCCCGCAAAAAACCAACCTGTTGCCGAAGCGCGGCGATGGCGAGGGAAGCGTTCAGGTCCAGCTCGACCCGAACCTCAAGATCGGCACCGCCAAGGTATTCGCCGTCTACGGCAAGGGCGGCATCGGCAAGAGCACCACCTCGTCCAACCTGTCGGTCGCCTTCAGCAAACTCGGCAAGCGCGTGCTGCAGATCGGCTGCGACCCCAAGCACGATTCGACGTTCACGCTGACGAAGCACCTGCAACCGACCGTCATCGACGTGCTGGAGACGGTGAACTTCCACAGCGAAGAGCTTCGCGTCGAGGATTTCGTCTTCCAGGGTTATAACGGCGTCATGTGCGTCGAAGCCGGCGGCCCGCCGGCCGGCACCGGGTGCGGCGGCTACGTGGTCGGGCAGACCGTCAAGCTGCTGAAGGAGCATCACCTCCTCGAAGAAACCGACGTCGTGATCTTCGACGTGCTTGGCGACGTCGTCTGCGGCGGTTTCGCCGCACCGTTGCAGCACGCCGACCGCGCGCTGATCGTGGCCGCCAACGATTTCGACAGCATCTTCGCGATGAACCGCATCGTCGCGGCCATCGGCGCCAAGGCGCGCAACTACAACGTCCGGCTCGGTGGCGTCATCTGCAACCGCTCGGCGGCTACCGACCAGGTGGACCGCTACAACGCGGCGACCGGGCTTTCCACGCTCGCGCATTTCCCCGATCTCGACGTGATCCGCCGCTCGCGCCTGAAGAAATCGACGTTGTTCGAAATGGATAGCTCGCCGGAACTGGAAGCCGTCAAGCTGGAATATCTGCGCCTCGCAGCCCAGCTTTGGGCCGGCACCGTTCCGCTCGAAGGCACGCCGCTCAAAGATCGCGAGATCTTCGATCTGCTGGGCTACGAATGATGAGCACGTATCTCGCCAGGCGTGCGGAGCTCGAGACCTATTTCGATCGCACGGCCTCGGCCGCCTGGGCCAGGCTGACATCGGACGCGCCGGTCAGCGGCATACGCGCCACCGTGCGCGCCGGGCGGGACCGCATGCGCGGCACGCTGCTCGGCTGGCTGCCGGACGACATGACGGGCTTGCGCGTGCTGGACGCGGGCTGCGGCACCGGCGCGCTGGCGATCGAAGCGGCGCGGCGCGGCGCGCACGTCACGGCCATCGACCTTTCGGCCACGCTCGTGGGTCTCGCCCGTGAGCGCACCCCATCCGATCTGGGCGGCGGCCATATCGATTTCCGTGTCGGCGACATGACGGACGCCTCGCTCGGCCTGTTCGACCACGTGGTGGCGATGGACTCGCTGATCCATTACCGCGCGTCCGACATGGCACGCGTCGCGGCGAGGCTGGCCGCGCGTTCCCGCGTCTCCATGCTGTTCACCTTCGCGCCGCGCACACCTTTGCTTAGCGTCATGCATGCCGTGGGGCGTCTGTTTCCACGCGCCGACCGCGCGCCGGCCATCGAACCGGTCTCGCCGCGCGACATCACGGGTCGGCTGCGCGCGGATGCGAGCCTGGCCGGGTGGCGCGTGGGCCGCGACCACCGCGTCACCGCCGGCTTCTACATGAGCCACGCGCTGCAACTGGTGCACGCATGAGCACCACGCTCGCACCGACGAGGCTGCGCCGGCTGAACGCACGGCTCGCCTCGAAATGGACCGGGATCGGCACGAGCTTCCTGCCATTCGCCGATGCGGCGGCGACCGAAGATTTGCCGATGTCGCGCCTGCTGCGTCTGTCGCTGTTCCAGGTCACCGTCGGCATGGCCGCGGTGCTGCTGATCGGCACGCTCAACCGGGTGATGATCGTGGAACTTGGCGTGCCGGCCTGGCTGGTCGCCGTCATGGTGTCGCTGCCGCTGGTCTTCGCTCCGTTCCGCGCGGTGGTGGGGTTCCGGTCGGACAATCATCGCTCCGTGCTGGGCTGGAAGCGTGTGCCCTATCTGTGGTTCGGCACCATGCTGCAGTTCGGCGGCCTGGCCATCATGCCGTTCGCGCTCATCATCCTCTCCGGCGACAGCAACGGGCCTGTGGTCATCGGCCAGGCGGCGGCCGCACTCGCCTTCCTGCTGGTGGGTGCTGGCTTGCACACGACGCAAACCGTGGGCCTGGCGCTCGCGACCGACCTCTCTCCCGCGGAGAAACACCCCAAGGTGGTGGCCCTGCTATGCATGATGCTGTTGCTCGGCATGGTGGTCAGCGCGCTGCTGTTCGGCGCGCTGCTGGCGCATTTCTCCGAAGTGCGGCTGATCCAGGTGATCCAGGGCGCGTCGCTGACCACCATCGTGCTGAACGGGGTGGCGCTGTGGAAGCAGGAGCCGAGACGCCCCGAGCAGACGGCGCGCGATCGCGTGACGCCCAGTTTCCGCCAGTCCTGGGCGGAGTTCGACCGTGCCGGCGGGGCACGCCGCCGTCTGGTGGCGCTCGGGTTCGGCACGGTCGCCTTCAGCATGCAGGACATCCTGCTCGAGCCGTATGGCGGGCAGGTGCTGCATCTGCCGGTCGGCGCCACCACGGCCTTCACCGCGTTGCTGGCCGTGGGCGGGCTGGTGGGCTTCGGCATCGCCGCAAAACTGCTGGGTCGCGGGATGGACCCGTATCGCCTGGCCGGCACGGGTGCTGTGGCCGGTCTGTTCGCGTTTGCCGCGCTGATCTTCGCGGCACCTCTGCAATCGACCGCGCTGTTTGCGCTCGGCGTCTCGCTGATCGGGTTGGGCGCCGGGCTGTTCGCGCATTGCACGCTGACCGCGGCCATGGCCATGGCCGGCCAGGGTCAGATCGGCCTGGCGCTCGGCATATGGGGCGCGGTGCAGGCTTCGGCGGCCGGCCTGGCCGTCGCTGGCGGCGGGCTGATCCGTGACGGCGTGGCGGTCCTGGCCAGCCAGGGCCGGTTCGGCGCCACGCTGGCCGACCCCGCCACCGGCTACGGCGCGGTGTACACGATCGAGATCGTGCTGCTGTTCGCCACACTGGTCGCCGCCGGGCCGCTGGTCCGCAGCCCGCTTCCCGCCCCCAATCCCGCTTCGACGCGGGGCCGCCACCCTTTGACCGCCTGACCGCAGGAGAGACGACCATGAACCCCGGAGCCGGCTCGCTACTTGGCCATTTCGACGTCGCGCAACTCGCGATCTACGCCTTCTGGCTGTTCTTCGCCGCCCTGATCTGGTGGCTGCGCCGGGAGGACCACCGCGAGGGCTACCCGCTGGTCGCCGACTTCCCCGGCCAGGACGCGCGCGAGTTCCCGCTGATGCCGCCGGCCAAGCACTTCATCATGGGTGACGGCTCGGCCGTTCCAGCCCCGCGCGGCGAGCGCGCGGAGGTGTTCGCCGCCGAGCGGGTGCTGCCCTGGCCGGGCGCGCCGTTCGAGCCGACCGGCAACCCGATGGTCGATGGCATCGGCCCGGCAGCCTACGCCAACCGCCATGACACGCCCGAGGTCGCCTATGATGACGGGCTGCCCAAGATCGTGCCGCTGCGCACGGCGACGGATTTCTTCCTCTCCAGCGAGGACCCCGACCCGCGCGGCTTCACCGTGCTCGGCAATGACGGTGTGGCCGCCGGCACCGTGGTCGATGTGTGGATCGACCGCTCGGAGTACATCGCCCGGTATTTCGAAATCGAGACGGACGCCTCGCTCGGCGCCCGGCGGGTGCTGATGCCCACCCATTTCATGACCATGAAGCCCAAGCGGCGCATCGTCAGGACCTGGGCCTTGCTGGCCTCGCAATTCGCCCAGGTGCCCGGGTTGAAGAACCCGGACAGCGTGACCTCGCTGGAGGAGGACAAGATCGTGGGGTACTACGGCGGCGGCCTGCTCTATGCGACGCCGGCCCGCATGGCGCCGCTGCTGTGAGCGCGCGTCACCTCGCGGCCGTCCGGCCAGCCGGCCGCGGCCTGCCGTCGCGCCTGCCGGATGGGGAGCGTCTGCTGTGGCAGGGATCGCCCTCGGCCGCCGCACTGATGCGGCGCATGTTCCATGTGCGTCTGGTGGCGGCCTATTTCGCGACCATCCTGGCGGTCTCGGCCGTCAGCGCCGCAAGCCGGGGCATGCCGGGGCATGCCGTGGGGGTGGCGCTCCTGCACAGGGCGCTGCTGGCCGCGGTGCCGCTGGTGCTGATGGCCGTCTATGCCTGGGCGATCCAGCGCAGCACCGTGTACAGCATAACGACCGAGCGCGTGGTGTTCAGTTTCGGCATCGCCTTGCCGGTCTCGTTCAACATCCCCTTCGCCCGCATCGCCGGGGCCGAGCTGCGTCTGTACCCGGGCGGCGCCGGCGACCTGCCCTTGCGATTGCTGGCCGGCGAGTCATTATCCTATTTCGTGATGTGGCCGCATGCTCGCCCCTGGCGCGTCGCCGCGACGCAGCCCATGCTGCGATGCGTGGCGCGTGCTGAGGAAGCCTCGATGATACTCGCCGATGCCTTGGCCAGACATGCCGGCGGCTCCGCCCTGTCGCCGGTGCTGCGCGCGGTGCCGGTCGGTCAGGCCCCGGCCGGGGTGGCAGGGCAGGCGATGGCGGCCTGAAGGAGGTCTGGTGTGACGACGATGCGCGCACGGCAGACGAGTTTCCCGAACGTGCCGCTTGTGGGTGCGGCGGCCCTGCTGGCCTTCGTGCTGCTCGCGGCGATCGTGGGGCGCCTGACCGGCTCCGGCGTGGAACCGCCGACGGCGCCTGTCACCGCCCAGCGCAGCTTGCACTTCGCCGATCGGGCGGACGGCGCCGTGGTCGTCAGCCTGGCGCAGACCGGACAGGTGCTTGACGTCATGACCGGGCAGAACGGTTTCCTGCGCGGAACGTTGCGCGGCTTTGCCCGCACCCGCCGTGCCGATGGCGTGGGCTCCGGACCGCCGCTGCTGCTGACCGGCTATGCCGATGGCAGGCTGACCCTGTTCGACCAGGCGACCGGACGCGTGGTCGAGTTGGAGGCGTTCGGCAGCCAGAACGAAGCCGTCTTCGTGCGGCTGCTGATGATGAAGCCGAACACTCCGCCGGATGGGGGCGTGTGATGGGTTTTCTGCGGCCGCGCACGGTGGATTTCGTCTGCGACGTCGATCTGGAACGGACCGACGACAGTTTCCACGCCTACGTCATACCCGACGGGATCGAGATGCGTCCGGGCGACACGGTTCTGGTCCGCGGGCTGCCGGACCGGCTGCAGTACGGCGAACGCCGGCAGTTCCGGGCGCAGGCGACGGTGCGCCGCGCCGGCCTGCTGCGCCGGTGGTGGACGGAAGCGGCGTCGATCTTCGAGCTGACCAGCCTGTATGAAGTGGGTTTCCAGCCCGACGAGGAGCTGGTGTTGCGGCAAAGGATCTCGGCATGAACGCAATCTCCAGGCCGGATGGCGTGACCGCGGCGGAACGGCGCGCCGCGGCGCCCAACGAGAGCACGCGCTACGCCCAGCAGGACACGGTGCTCAGCCCGCGCTTCTACACCACCGATTTCGAAGCGATGAGCCGCGTCGATGTGGCTGGCGTGCGCGCCGAATGGGACGCGCTGATTGCCGAGCTGCGCGCCGACCACAACCGGAACCACTTCGTGCAGACCGAGGTGTTCAAGCAGGATTTCTCCGCGATGCCGCCGGCGCTGCGAAAGGAGTTCCTGGAGTTCCTGGTCAGTTCGGTCACCGCCGAGTTCTCCGGCTGCGTGCTCTATGCCGAGATCAAGAAGCGCATACCCGAGGGCGACATCCACGACCTGTTCGCCTTCATGGCGCGCGACGAGGCCCGACACGCGGCCTTCATCAACGAGACGCTGAAGGATTTCGGCATCGGCGTCGATCTCAGCTTCCTGACGAAGACGAAGAAATACACCTATTTCCGGCCGAAATTCGTCTTCTACGCCACGTATCTCTCGGAGAAGATCGGCTACGCCCGCTACATCACCATCTTCCGCCACCTGCAGCGCCACCCCGACCGGGTCATCCACCCGATCTTCAACTGGTTCGAGCAATGGTGCGGGGACGAGTTCCGCCACGGCGAGGCGTTCGCATTGCTGATGCGTTCGGACCCGACACTGCTTTCGGGCATCAACCGGTTGTGGATACGCTTCTTCCAGCTTGCCGTGTTCGCCACGATGTACGTGCGCGACCATGCGCGCCCGGTGTTCCACGAGGCGCTGGGCGTCGATCCGACCGAGTACGACATGCAGGTGTTCCGCATCACCACCGAGATCGCCAAGCAGGTCTTCCCGGTCACGCTGGATTTGGACAACCCCGCTTTCCTGCGCGGGTTGCAGCGTATGCGCCGCATCACCGAAGGCCAGGCGCGTGCCCGCGCGCAGGGCGGCATTATCGGCCGCGTGAAGCGTCTGGCGCTGACGGGGGCCGCTGGCGTTACCTTCCTCCGCATGTTCCTGTTGCCGGCGCATAGCGCCGATCTGCCGGGCCAGGTGCGCCTGGCGCCCACCTGGTAGCGCCGGACTCGCCAAAGACATGTCGATCGCCTGGCCGGCGCTCTACTGCCTGTTCGTCTGGTGGTTCAGCACCGGGCTGATCGTATGCCTCAACAACCTGCCGCAGCGGACGTTCCGCTGGAGTTTCGGTGCGGCCAGCGTGCTGGCCGCGATCTCGTTCTACCGGCTCGCAGCCGGCAGCCACGATGTCGGCACGGCCGGGCTGTACGCCGCCTTCACCTACGCGGTGTTCGTCTGGGGCTGGCACGAGATGGCGTTCTTCATGGGGTTCATCACCGGCCCTCGCCGCACCGCATGCCCGCCGGGTGCCGCGGGCTGGCGCAGGTTCGGCTTCGCCGTGCAGGCCTGCATCGACCACGAACTGGCCATCCTGGGGACGGGCGTGGCCGTGCTCTGGGCCACGTGGCACGCGCCCAACCAGGTGGGTCTTTGGACGTTCGCGGCGCTGTGGGGCATGCGGCTGAGCGCCAAGCTCAACGTGTTCCTGGGCGTGCGCAATCTGGGCGAGGCGTTCCTGCCGGTCCACCTGACCTATCTGCTCAGCTACATGCGGCGTCGGCGCCTGAACTCGCTGATGCCGGTCTCGCTTGCGGGCGGCAGCCTGCTGGTGGCGATGCTGGTGCGCGACGCGGCATGGACGCCGGGCCTGGTGTTCGTGGTGACGATGCTGGTGCTGGCGGTGCTGGAGCATGGGATGCTGGTGGCGCCGGTGCCTTTCGAGGCGCTTTGGGGGTGGTGGCTGAGGAAGAAAGGAAGCACTCCCTTTTTGAAAAAAAGGAGCAAAAAACTTTTGGTCATTTCAGCGCCTGTCTGCCCCGCCATCCGACTCGACGACGAAAAGTCTTTTGGTTCTTTTCTTCAGAAAAGAACCGCTTAACCACATCTCCGCAGGGGACAGCCCGATGAACTACGAGTCCTTCTTCACCCGCGAGCTGGACACGCTGCGCACCCAGGGCAACTACCGGGTGTTCGCCAACCTGCAGCGCCAGCCAGGCAGTTTTCCACGCGTGATGCACAAGCGGGCAGGCGCGCTGGACAGCGGGCGGGACGAAGTGACGGTCTGGTGCAGCAACGACTATCTCGGCATGGGCCAGCACCCCACCGTGCTGGCGGCGATGCACGAAGCGCTGGACAGTTGCGGCGCGGGCGCCGGCGGCACGCGCAACATCGCCGGCACCAACGACTACCACGTGCTGCTGGAAGAGGAGCTGGCCGACCTGCACGGCAAGGGCGGGGCGCTGCTGTTCAACTCCGGCTACATGTCCAACTGGGCGGCGATCGGCACGCTGGCCGCACGGCTGGCGGGCTGCGTGGTGCTGTCTGACGCGAAGAACCATGCCTCCATGATCGAGGGCGCCCGGCACAGCCGCGCCCGCATCGAGGTGTTCGCCCATAACGACCCGGCCGACCTCGACCGGCGGCTGGCGGCACTCGACCCCGAACTGCCGAAGCTGGTGATGTTCGAGAGCATCTATTCGATGGACGGCGACATCGCGCCCATCGCCGAGATCTGCGACGTCGCCGAGCGCCATAACGCGCTCACCTATCTCGACGAGGTGCACGCGGTCGGGCTGTATGGCCCGCGCGGCGGCGGGATCGCCGAGCGCGAGGGCATCATGCACCGCCTGGACGTGATCGAGGGCACGCTGGCCAAGGGCTATGGCGTGATCGGCGGCTACATCACCGGCTCGGCCGCCCTGATCGACTACGTCCGCAGTTTTGCCAGCGGCTTCATCTTCACCACCGCCCTGCCGCCGGCCGTGGCCGCGGGCGCGCTCGCCAGCATACGCCACCTCAAGGCCAGCGGCGCCGAGCGGCGGGAACAGCAGCGGCTGGTGGCCCTGCTGCGAGAGAGACTGGATGCGGCCGGCGTGCCGCACCAGGCCAACCCCAGCCACATCGTGCCGGTCATGGTGGGCGACGCCGCGCTGTGCAAGCAGATCAGCGACACGCTGCTGGACAGCCACGGCATCTACGTGCAGCCGATCAACTACCCCACCGTGCCCCGCGGCACGGAGCGGCTGCGCATCACGCCCAGCCCCAAGCACACCGACGCCGACGTGGACCACCTGGTCGATGCCCTGTCGGCCATCTGGTCGCAGATGAGCCTTGCCCGCGCCGCCTGACATCCCGGCGGGACGTCTGGAAGGCAGGATTTTCGGCAGGCGGGCGGCGGTTTGCGGCTTGGCTCCCGCTTGTCGAAACCACGGACGGGATAAAGTGTTATCCGCCCGGAACAGCAGGGCTGCCAGGCGGCTGCGGACTGCGGGCTAACACAGGGAGAGCGGATTCATGGGTGACACCGACATCAATGCCTCGCGCCGTCGGGTGCTGCGCGCCGGCCTGACGATCCTTGCCGGCAGCGCCTTGGCTGCAACAGCCGCGCGCGCCCAGGACGCCGACAGCAAGGTCGAGCAGAGCGTGGTGCAATACCAGACCTCGCCCAAGGACGGCGCCAAGTGCAGCGGCTGCGTCAATTTCATCGCGCCTAACGCCTGCAAGGTGGTGGCCGGCAACATCAGCCCGGAAGGCTGGTGCGTGGCCTACGCCCCCAAAGGGTCGTAGCCGCTTCCGCAGCTCGCAACGATTCTGCCAGAGCGGCTCTGGCAGAATGTGGGCGAGTAGTAATGCAGGCATAAGAAACAGAAGTTTTTTGGTCCTTTTTTTCAAAAAAGGACTGCTTTCTTAGGTCATAACGACCCTGCATTTACGGAAGGCAGGGCCGTTATCACCCACCTAGTCCGGCTGCGGCGCGGTCATCGGCCCGGCCGGCGGCTTTGGTGCATCGGGTGCTGCCGGTGGGACGGCGTTCTGCGCCGGCGGTGCATCCGGCGTGGGCGCGCTGGCCGAGACGGTCTGCGTGACCGGGGCTGCAAGCTCCGGGAAGGTCGTCAGCATGCTGACCCCGTAGAGCGGCTTGTAGAGACCTTGGTGGCAGGTCGCGCAGTTGACCTTCGCGTTGTCGCCCAGCGGCCCCTTGCGATAGGCGGGGAACACGTCGTGCAGCGAGTCCAGATAGTTGTTGTTGACGTCACGCACCATGCGGATGCCGTACCAGGCATTGACCCGCGCCGGCGAGCTGGTGGACCAGTCGCCGAACGACCGCGTGTTGTGGCAATAGGTGCAGTTCACGCCAAGCGACTGGGCGAAATGGATCATCAGCCCGTAGGTCCATTCCGCCTGCTTGATCGTGCTGACATTGCCGGTCGGCAGCGCCGTGTTGCCCTGAACGCGAATGTCCACGGCATGCTCGAGATACGGCGTGAACGGGTCGTATGGCAGCGAGCTCAGGTTCAGCGGCGCCGTCGGATGCGCCATGCCGGTCTGCGTCTCCGCCACACCCATCTCCGCGACGGTGCCGGGGTCGTTGAACCAGATGTTCTTCGGCACGGGGTTGCCGCCATGACAGGTGTAGCACGTGACGCCCACGTTTTGCACATGGCTCTGCCAGTTGCCGTTGATGTTCTGCGTCATCTGGATCATGCGGCGGGCGACGATTTTCGTGTAAAGCCCGTCCCACGCCATGTTGGCGACGTTGTGGCAGTACGAGCAGCCCTGCTTCGGCGCCACCCAGTTGGTGATGCTGACCATCAGCCTGGTGAACTGGCCGACACTGAGGTTTTTGAGCACCTGCACGTTCTTGTAGGCGACAGCGGCCTTGACCCCGTTCGGGCTGGCCGGCGGCAGGCTGCGCGGCACCTTCGCAGCAGCCGCCAGAGCGGCCAGCGTGCGTGGGTTATAGATCTGGTCCATGGCGGTGCCGCGAAAGCCGCGCTGCACGGCCACGACCGGCGGGTGCTCCATGCTCTTCAGCTGCGTGACCGTAAACAGCGTGCCGGCCGCAACCGCTACGAGCGCTGTGCCGTAGAGGATGCCCGACCTGACTGGATCGCTCATTTCGGTGCTCCCGGAAGCGTGGCAGGATCGACGACCGGGCCCCAGGTTGCAGGGTAGGTCGGCACAAGGCCGTGGTGCTGGCCCCACAGGTACCAGTTATCGACGACGGTGCCGGTCAGCAGGATGCCGATGCCGCCGGTGAGCGGGCAGAGCACGGCGAACCACCACGCCCAGCGATGAATGCTTTCCGCGCTGGCGCAATATCCCATGGTCCAGCGCCAGAACAGGCCGCCACGCTCGAAGGCGGTGCCGCGATCGACGATCTGCTCAAGCTCGCGCTCGGCGCCGTAGCGGCTGGTGGCAAGGATGGTGGCGCCATGCATGGCGAACAGCAGCGTGGAGCCGTACAGGAAGACGATGCTGAGCATGTGGAACGGGTTGTAGAACAGGTTGCCGTACCGCAGCGAAAAGGCGGCCGTCCAATCGAGATGCGGGAAGATGCCGAACGGCACCGCTTCGGCCCACGACCCCATCAGCAGCGGGCGGATGAAACCCAGCACGAGATACAGCCAGATGGCGGCGGCGAACGCCCAGGCGGTGTGCGTGCCCAGGCCAAGCGCGCGCGCGCGCAGGTAGATGCGTGTCCACCACAGCAGGATCGACAAGGTCAGGAAGAACCCGGCCATCAGCCACCATCCGCCCTGCGCCAGAGGCGGCAGGTGCAGACCGTATGAGGGTGCGGGCGGTTCCAGCGCCAGCCAGGGCAGTTGACGGATGAACTGCACCGGATCCCATCCGACCGACGCCCACATGTTCAGGCCGATGATCTCGAAGGCGATGAACCCGCAGATCAGCGCGGCCATGCCGGAGATGCCGAGATAGATGGGTCCCACCTGGGCATCGCCCAGGCGGCCGAACAGATGGTTGAAGCCCGGCGCGGTGCTGCGTGAAAAGGCGCCATGCGCTTCCAGCGGCGTGCCGGCGTAGAGCGGGCCGCGCACCTGGATGCGGGTGAAAATGTTTTGGTATTGTGCCATGGTGGCGCGTCCCTCGTTTGTAGGCTCTATTTCCAGATCGGCAGGTTAAGCCACCAGCCCCACCAGGCCGGCCAGCCGCCGGTCCAGAACGGGCCGCTGATGATGATGCACACCGCACTCCAGAACCCCGCCGACAGCGCCAGGAAGAGTCCCAGGCGGTGGATGCCGAGCGTGCCGATGGAGTAGCCGATGATGTCGCGAAAGAAGGTGTTCTCGTGCTCGGCCGTCTTCATCGCCTCACCCCGGGGAGGGTTGGCCGCCGACAGCACCAGCGAGCCGTGCAGCGAGAGCGCCAGCGTAGTGGTGAAGAAGAAGCTCACCGCCAGCATGTGCGCGGGGTTGTAGTGGAAATGCAGGTATTGGTAGCCGGTGTTGGACACCCAATCCAGGTGGCTGAGGATGCCGTACGGAAAGCCGTAGCCCCAGGCGCCCATCAGCAGCGGCCGGATGACCACCAGCGAGACGTAGGCGAAGATCGCGACGCTGAAGGCGAACGGGACGTGATAGCCCATGCCCAGCTTGCGCGAGATCTCGACCTGCCGCAGCGCCCAGCTGCTGAAGGCGCCGATGGCGCAGATGGTGATCGCCTGCCACAGCCCGCCTTCCTTGATCGGCGCGAACCCCAGGCCATAGCTGAGATCCGGCGGCGCGATGTTGATGCGCCAGACATTCCAGGTGTGCCCGAGCGCCGCGCCGTAGAGGATCAGCGCCGTGCCCAGGAGGGAGAAGAACACGGTGGTGACACCGAAGAAGCCGACATAGAACGGCCCCCACCAGAAATCGAACAGGTCGCCACCGACCAGGGTGCCGCCGCGAACGCGGTACTTTCCCTCGAAACTCAGCATCGCCATCGCATGATCCTCCCGGTCTTGTCCCGCGTATCGGCGGGGGTGGGCGGCGGACGATCCCGTGGGCTCGCCGCCGCCCTGGCCAAAATACTATTTCGTACCCGAGGGCAGGGGAGCGAGTTGTTGCGCCACCATGCCGTGATGCGGGCCTTCCAGCCAGTTGAAACGATCCGTGCTGAGCAGGATGAAGTGGATCAGCAGAGCCAGCACGAACAGGAAGATCGACAACGCGACCAGTACGCGGCGCGGGTCGAACAGCAGCCAAATGCGGAACATGCGCGTGTCCTCCTATGCGATCATGGATTTCACGGCGAACACCGCATGCTGGGCATGGTCCAGCATCGATGTCGTGTAGCCGTTCGGCCCAGGCAGCCATGGCCTCCACTGCCACACCAGGAAGTGCGCGATGATGGCCACGACCACGAACGCGATGAAGCTGGTGAGGAAGATGCTGTGGAACTCTTTGGCTTCGCTTTCGGTCAGCCCTGACGCTGCTACGGGCCGTCTTGTGACGTCCGACATGTGATCACCTCCTGTCATTGCCGCGCTGAACCCGCGCGGCCGGGAACCAGACGGCGCAGGGCCGGCTGGGCGTACTCCGCCCGGCGAGGCCGGTCGGTGAATTGGGAGCCGGGAAGGACAAGCCGTTCCCCGCTCCGATCGGGTTGCGCGCGGTCATGCCGGCGCGAGCTCCAGCGCGTGCTGCACACGGGCCAGGCAGACGCGGCCCTCGCGCCGCTCGCGCGCATCCTGTTCGACGCGGTCGCGCAACCGGCGCGCGGCGGAGATGCGCAGGATGAACGGCTCGGCCGCGACCGCCCCGTCCAGTGCACGTGCGGCATCGTCGTCCCATACCAGGTCGGCCGCGTCGCGCGCCGGTGCGGGATCGATGCGGTCCATCTCGCCGGCCAGCGGCAGGATATGGAACAGCGCGTCGAACAGCGCATTGCAATATTCCTGGATGATCCAGGTGGCGCCGGCATACCCCATGAAAGGGGTGCCGGTGGCGCGACGTATGATGGCGCCCGGAAAGGAGGCGGGGATGAACATGCAGCGCGCGCCCTGTTCGGCGGCATACATGCGCTCGTTGAACGAGCCATACAGCACCAGCGGCGGATTCGCTTTCAGCGCCGCGCGCACGGCGTTGTTGTCCGGCTTGGCGCCGGCCGTGCGGCTGAACGAAAAGGTGCAGGGCACGCCCATCTCGTCCTGCAGGAACTGCCTGACGCCGCGCGTATAGGTGTCGGTCGCCACGATCGCGAACGATGCGGTGGCGAAGAAATCCTGTGTGACGCTGCGCCACAAATCCCAGATCGGCTTGATCGTCGTGTGTTTTTCCGCCTCGATGAACGGTTCCGGATCGAGCCCGGTCAGCTCGCCCAGCGCGCGCAGGAAATTGGTGGTGGCGAAAATGCCGATCGGCGCCTGCAGGTATGGCCGGTCCAGCGCCTCGCATAATTTGCGGCCGAACTCGCGATACATGCAGACATTGACGTCGGCGTTGGGCAGGCGGGCCACGTCTTCCAGATGCGACCCGAGCGGGAACGTCAGGTTGACTTCGCAGCCGATCCCTTCGACCAGGCGGCGTATCTCGGCCAGATCGGACGGCATGTTGAACGTGCCGTACATCGGCCCGATGATGTTGACGCGCGGCTTGGCGCCCTCTGCCCGTGCCGCGCGGGGCTTGATCTTCTTCTTGCCGCCAAACTCGGTCCACAGCCAGTAGAGCGCACGGTCGGCCGTCTGCCACTGATCCTCGTCGATGGTGCGCGGGATGAAACGCAGCACGCCGCTTCCCTCGGGCGTGACACCACCGCCGATCATCTCGGCGATGCTGCCGGTGACGACCACGGCCGGCAGATCCTGGTCGCCGACCAAAGCCGCGCGGCGCATCGCCCCTTCCGTGCCTTCGCTCGACAGATTGTCTTCCGACAAACCCGTGACCATGACGGGCAATTCGTGCGGCGGCAGCCCATCCGTGTAGTGCAGCACGGCGGTGACCGGCAGGTTCTCGCACCCGACCGGACCATCGACGATCACGCGCAGACCACGGACGGCGCAGAACGCGTACACCGCGCCCCAATAGCCGCCGGCCCGATCGTGGTCCTGGACGAGCATCTACGTCCCCACCGCTTCAAGCGATTTTGCGCGCGCCAGCCGCGCCTTGCGCGTGCGCTCCCGTGCGCCGGGCGGCTCCACCGGCTTCTCGCGCCAGCCATAGCCGGACGCATCGCCCGTGCCGACACCTTCGAAGAACGAAACCATGCGCGCGAACCGAGACGCACCCTTGGTTTGCGCGGACACGATGGCGGCCAGCGACGCGGCACCGGCCGCCCCCATCAGTGGGCGCGCCGAGACCATGTTCGTGTAGTAGAGCGCCGGGATGCCAAGCTCCTTGGCTTTCTGCACCAGCGGCGTCGTGCCGACCGCAAGATCGGGCCGCACATCCTGCATGGCGGAGAGATCGTGTTCCAGCGACGCGCGGTATTGCACGTGCGTGCCGCGCGCCTTCAGCCACTCGCGGTCGGCCGCACTCCATTCGGTGCGCGGGCAGGCAGTGCCGACATACGGCACGTCGGCGCCAGCCTCCATCAGCAGACGCGCGACCAATAGCTCGGAGCCTTCGTAACCGGAGACGGTGATGCGCGCGTCGACCGGATTCGCATCGAGCGCGGCGCGGATCGCCGGCAGTGCCGCAGTCTTGGCCGCATCTATCTTGGAAACATTCAGGCCCGCAGCAGCACCGACCGCGTCCAGCCAGTCGGCGGTGCCGTCCAACCCGACGGGAGCCGAACCCACGACAGGCCGGCCCGCCGCGCGCAGCTCGCGCACGGATGCGGTGTAGAACGGATGCGCGGCCGCCCCAACCCGGCAATCGAGTGCGGCATACAAATCGCGCCATTCGCGACAGGGCAGGGTGGGCGCCAACGCCATGCCCATCGGCGCCAGCAGCGCGCCCACGCCAGGCGGGTCCGCGGGGAAGAACTCGCCGAGCATGGCGACCGTCGGCAGGTCCTGCACCACGCGCGGACGTGCCACGGGACCCGCTTCGGCCTCGGTGCGCGCGTATTTCAGCATCGCACCGGTCAGCACGTCCTTCGCTTCGGCGTGCGTCGGCACGCCGAACCCAGGCACGTCGATGCCGATGATCCGCACACCGTCGATCTGCCTGGGTAGCAGGTCCAGCGGGACACCGGAGGCGGTCGGCACGCAAAGATTGATCACGACGACAGCGTCGTACTCTTCAGGCCTGGCCGTCTCGTACACCGCGTTGCGTATGTCCTCGAACAACTGCCCGCGCACCAGGGACTCGCTGTTGAACGGCACGTAACCGACCGTCCGACGCGCGCCGTAGAAATGCGAGGTGAACGTCAGCCCGTACACGCAGCATGCCGAGCCGGACAGGATCGTCGCCACGCGGCGCATGCGAAGACCCACGCGCAACGATCCGAAAGCGGGGCACATCGATTGCGGCTGATCGTGCGGACCGCGCGGGTAATCGGCCATCAGCTGGTCCATCGCCACCGACTTGCCCGCCGCACGCGCGGCTTCGGTCATGCGGTCGCGCCCGCCATGGCAGCCGCCGCCGCTCACGGGAGGAATGGAGCCGTCCATAGGTCAGGCACCCTCGTAGACGACTTCGAGCGACGCCTTGTTGCTGATGGTCGCGGGGCACATGTCCTGCTCGGTCGCCGGCACAAGCACCACGCTGCGGCCGACCGCATCGCCCTTGAACAGGTTGAGCAGGTTTTCGTGACTCAGCGGGTTCGGCCGCACCGGCGGCGCGCTCGCGACCTGCTCGGCCAGCTGCTCGAACATCGGCGCCCAGCGGCCGCCCGGCGTGCCGATGATCTCGTAATTGGCCGATTTGCGGCGGATGTCGTCGTCGGCGGGAATGGCCGACAGCACCGGAATGCCGACCTTCTCGGCAAACGCCTGCGCCTCGCCGGTGCCGTCATCCTTGTTGATGACCATGCCGGCGACGCCGACATTGCCGCCCAGCTTGCGAAAGTAGTCGACCGCGGAACAGACGTTGTTGGCGACGTACAGCGACTGCAGATCGTTCGACGCGACGACGATCACCTTCTGGCACATGTCGCGCGCGATCGGCAGGCCGAACCCGCCGCACACCACATCGCCCAGGAAGTCGAGCAGGACGTAGTCGAAGCCCCATTCATGGAACCCGAGCTTTTCCAACAGCTCGAAACCGTGGATGATCCCCCGCCCACCGCAGCCGCGCCCAACCTCCGGGCCGCCCAGCTCCATCGCGTACACCCCGTCACGCTTGAAGCACACGTCGCCGATCGCCACCGCCTCGCCGGCGAGTTTCTTCTTCGACGACGTCTCGATGATCGTCGGGCAGGAGCGTCCGCCGAACAGCAGCGATGTCGTGTCGCTCTTTGGGTCGCAGCCGATCAGCAGCACACGCTTGCCCTGCTGCGCCATCATGTAGCTGAGGTTGGCGAGCGTGAAACTCTTGCCGATGCCGCCCTTGCCGTAGATCGCGATGATCTGCGTTTCCTTCTTGGCGGGCACGGTGGAGACCGCATCCGGCTCGATGGCCGCCTCCGCACGCAGCGCGTCCGCCATGCTGGCCTGGGTGGGCCCGGGAACAACGCCGACATGTGCGTTCATGGTGTGCTCCAGTCGAGAATCATCTTCAGGCACGCGGCGTCGTTGAAAGCGGTGCGATACGCGCCGGGCGCGTCGCGGGCCGGCGCACGGTGCGTGATCAGGCCGTCGAGCGAGAGGGCGCCCGAAGCCGCGAGTTCCGCCGCCATCGCCATGTCGGCCGGCTGCCACTGTGCCGCGATCAGCAGCCGAGCCTCGCGCATGAAAGCGGGCGGAAAGGAAAAGCTGAGCGGGGCACTGTAGAATCCGGCCAGCACCACCGCGCCGCCCGGTGCCAGACGCGCGATCAGCCCGTCCAGCAACGCGGGGTCGCCGCTCGCATCGACGATCGTGCGGTAATCGCGGCGCGTGTCGGCTTGGGGATCGACCACGTCGTACCCGAGCGCGCCGCCCCGCCTGTCCTGCGCGCGCTCCCACACGACCGGTGCGCCACCGGCCAGCACGGTCAGCCGTGCGAGCAACCGGCCCAGCGTTCCGTGCCCCACGATCAGCTCCGGCAACCCGGCGCCCGGCAGGCTCAACGCGTGCTGCGCGGTGGCGGCGAGCGCCAGCAACGTCGCCCGCTCGCCCAGCGCC
>CAXUNK010000024.1:0-23388 GCA_964252425.1 uncultured Acetobacteraceae bacterium | reverse complement strand
GGGCCACCCCTGCTACCCGCGCCGGGCGCCAGGTCATGGCGGACGCGGCCCGGGCCCGCACCGCCGCGCTGCTCCGCCAGTGAGCACATCCGGCCGCAACTCCCCGGTGCCCACCGTTCACGCGATGTCAGCGGACGCGCGTGCCGGCGCGGCGGCAACCCTGACCGCGGCGATGCTCACGCGCTGGAATTGCCGGGTGCATCCGCCGGCGGCCGTGGACATCTATCTCGACGTGTTGGCGCGCCTCGACCAGGCGGCAATGGCCGATGAGCGTGACTACGCGTTGATCGACTACGGCCACCACGAGTCGATGCGAGTGCCGGCCGGGGGATCAGCGCCATGACCGCGCTCGGCTTTGATTTGCGCGAATGCAACAATTTCACGTTTTTTGATCGCGTCACGACCGAGACAATCCTTCCGTTGATGCCGGTGCTGTTCGAGGACGATTTCGTTGGCCCCGCGTCGAAGGCTTTCCCGATCGCACCGGCAGCCGGCACGTTCTGGGGCAAGAAGCTGGTCAGCACACTTGGCGCGCCTTCCGTGTCCGCACAGAACAATGCAGGGTGCGGAATCGTTCTGCTCTCCATAGACGCCACAAACGAGAAGCAGGACGCCGCACTTTATTGGCTCGATTATGTCGGGATCGACGCGAGTAAGCAGGGCGGCATGGAGCTGCTGTTCTCCGTGCCAGCCGTTCCCGGGCCGGGGACCGAGATCGTGCTGGGCATGCAGTCGGCATGGGTGGACGGCCCCGATAACGCCACCGCCTATGTCCGGCTCGCGCTGCGCGGGAGCGGCGCAGTGTTCTTTGAAACGTGGGATGGCATCACGCGGACGAGCACGCCCACCGGCATCACGCTCGCACCCGGCGCGTGGCACCGCGTCAAGGTGAGCTGGTATAAGCCGAACACGCTTCTCTGCTGGATCGATGGAACCAGCGTGCTGGGCAATGCGCAAATTGGGTTCGCCGCAGTGTCGCCGCTTTCCGTCATGCAGCCGTATTGTTCTTGCTACAAATCGGCAGGTGTCGGGACCGCGAGCCTGGCGCTCGACTATTTTAAAGCGTGGTCCGGCCGCTAAAGGTGGATTGCGGAGGGGATATGGAAAACGAAGCTGCTGCTGACGAGAAAACAATCACGTTGGGTGGAAAGCCCTATCGCATTCCCGTCCTGGCACTTCGGCAGAACCGGCGCGTTCACGCGGCGCGCTTGGTCAATTCCGCGTCCAGCGACGAAAGCTTCAGCGTCCTGAAGATGGATGATGCCGCGATCGACGACATGACGCTGGCCGTGCGCGTGGCGCTGCCCCGCGCCTACCCGGACATGACGGACGATCAGTTCGAGGAGCTGCCGATGGGCATGGCCGATCTGGTCGCAGCGCTGCCGGTCATTATCGACCAAGCCGGCCTTTTCGTTGTGCAAGGCGCATAAAATTGCAATGCTCGGCCGCACCTTTCGGCCGCACATCACTCGCGCGCGGCGAGACCGGGTTCCGCGCCGCATTAGTCGGCAAGTGGCGTTACAAACACCGACCGCCGGCGCACGGGTCAAGCTCACCGTGGCAGCCGGCATCTTTTCAATCCAGCGCGTGCCGGCGTTGCGCTTCGGCGCGGATAGGGGACGGACGGGATGCCTGATAGCGCGCTGACAGTCTCGGTCACGGCCGACGTCACCAACCTGCTGACGCAAGTCGCGGTCGGAAAGGCATCGCAGAAGGACCTTGGCGCGAGCGTGCGCGCGATGGCGGCGGATTACGCATCTGCGTCGGCCGACGTGAAATCCACCATGCTACCAGTCCTGCAAAATCTGGTCGCACAGCATGCCGCTGTGACTGCGGAGATCGCGAAAAATACCAAGGAGCTGCGCAAAAATTCCGACGAGGTCGGGTCGAACCGGGCGACGTTCATGGAACTCGGCCACAGTGCTCGAGCCATGGCGGACGGCATGGCGGCTGGCATCGACCCTATGCGGTTGCTTGCTATGGAGGCTCCGCGCGTCACCCAGGCGCTGCTGGAGATGAACGGCGTCACCATCGGCACGATCGCCAAATGGGGCGCCTACGGGGCGGTCATCGCGGCGGCCGGCGCGGCATTTGCCGTCCTCGCGTCTCGCGTGAGTGAATACAAAGCCGCTGCGGACAATTCTGCTAGATTGTCCGCCATCAATATCGGCATGGCGCCCGACGAACTATACGGCCTTGAGCGCGGCCTTGTGGAAGCCGGCCGCAAGACGGAGCAACTCGGCGATCTGACCGGAGAAGCGGCCGGCAAGATCGTTATGGGTTTTGCAACTATGCGCGACTCGACGCCGCAGTTGACCGAAGCATTGACACATCTTCTGCCCGAGCTTGCCGCCATGACGGACGAAAAGCCCGAAAAGGTGATGGAGAACCTGACGCACGCGCTGACTGACCTAAGCGGCGCCGGCCAGAAAATGCTTGAAGCAGTGCGTCCAGCCGACAGCGTGCTGAAGCAATTTCAGGAGCAGCTTGCCACGAATCCAGAAGCCGCCAAGACCACGCTGCTTGAGGCGCTTACGCAAACGACTGGCAAATACACGTCCAATTTGAACGCTGCTAGAAACGCGAACATATCGTTTCTTGAGAGCATGGCGATCGGCCCGATGGGCGGCGGCCTCCAGATTGCCGACGTGCAAGCCGAACACGTCGAACAGGCGGGTCAACGTATAAAAAAGGTCATGTCTGAGATCTCTGCCGCCGCTCAGGCAGCTCCGACCAACGTCGCACCGGACAACACGGCCATCCAAGACAGCTTGGCCAAGATGGCTCAGGATACGAGCAAGACGCACGATCAAATCTTGACCGAGCAAATTGGCTACATCGGCAAGATACTGGCGAATGACCGTCTGGAGTTCTCCCAGCGAACGGCTCTACAGCGAGAGTTCGATGCGCTCAGCGGTCAGGCACGCCAAGCCGCAGGCGAACGTGCGATCGAGGAAACGCGCCTAGGTGCCGAGCGTGCCGCCGCTGCAGCCGGGACCAGCCGCGCCGCAGAGGTGCAGGCGCAGATCGCGACCTACAACCAGCTGCTGGCATCCAGCAAGCTCACCGCCGATCAGCGCGTCGAGATCGAGACGCGGGTGGCTGAGTTGCAGGTGCAACTCGTGCGCCGCAGCGCGTCCGAGGGGAAAAAGGCGACGGACGAGGAGTTTCGCGATTTCACCGCGCAACTGGAGACGAAGCTTGCAGCGGCGAAAGGGCACTTCCTCGCGCAAATCCTGCTCGTCAACCAGTGGGCGGCCCAGGCGCGCGCGACCTATGGGGAGGACTCGACCCAGTATGCGGCCGCGGTGCGCAAGAAGATCGAGATCGACCAGCAATGGGCGGCGGCGATCGAGAAAGCGGACAAGCAGAGGCTGGAGAGCGCGCGTAACCTTGCCGAGGCGCAGGCCTCGCTCGACAAGATCGGCGCCAAACCGGACATGGGCGAGTTCAAGTCGAATGTCGGCCTGATCTTCGATGATAGCGACCTGCAGGGGAAGGTCGCCGCTCAGGTTGCGAAGCTGAAGGAAGCGCTCGACGCCGACCTTGCGGAGCTGAACGCCGATATGACGGACAAGGTCCGCATCGGCGATGCCGTGGGCGCCCAGGACGATCTGAAGCAGGCCGCGGCGCGCATCCAGCAATTCGCCGACCAATCGCGTGAGACAAACGAGCGTGCGGCGGACGCGGTGCAACAGGCGTGGGACAAGGCGCTCTCGCCGATCGGCAATGCGTTCAACGCCCAGATCGACGCGATGCTCCGCGGGCAGGAGGGCTTTGGCCAGGCGGCAGAGCGAGTGGCCGGCTCCGTCATCGAAGATTACGCCAAGATGGGGATCCAGGCCGCCGCCAAGTGGATCGGCAGTCAACTCATCATGACCAGCTCCAGCACGACCGGCGCCGCCGCGCGGATCACCGCCATGACGACGGAAGAAACGGGCGCCTTCACACGCCTGGCGGCCGCGCTCGGTTTCCATATCACGACCGAAAGCGGGAAGACGGCGGCGACTGTTGCCGGCGTCACAGCGCGAAAGACCTCCGAAGTGTCGGCGGCCGCGGCCAGCAAGGCGGCGCAGGCCGCCATTAACGGTCCGTCCGTGCTTGCGGACGCGGCGAAGGCGGCGGCTGGCGCCTACTCGGCGGTCGCCGGCATCCCGGTTGTGGGTCCGGTGCTGGCGCCGATCGCCGCCGGCGTGGCCTACACGGCGGTTGCCGCATATGAGAGCGTCGCCAGTGCCGAAGGCGGGTGGGGTCAAGTGCCGTATGACGGCATGCAGACCGTGCTGCACAAGAACGAGATGGTTCTGCCGGCCGCGCTGGCGGAACGAGTGCGCAACATGACGGCCGGCGGCGTTCAGGCGCCTGCTCAGGCCCGCGTAGGAGGCGGTGGAGGCGGTGCAGCGCCCACCGGTGGCCAAGGCACGTTCGGCAACACGTCGTTCGGAGGCGTGCACTACGCGCCGTCGATATCGATCAGCGGTGGCGCCTCAAGCGGATTTACGATGTCAGACCTGAAATCAGTGCTCGCCCAGCACAAAGATGAGATCAGGCAGGCCGCGTATAATCACGTGCGGAACGGCACGCTTCAGCATTTCGGGCGCAGCTGATGACCGATGAGCCCACGATCCAGGTCGCAACCGTGGCCGAAATGTCTCGCACGATCGGTGTATTTTGCGATGAGGTAACCGCCGACGAAGATATGGTCATGGCGGCGATTATGATGACGGTCGCCGACCGGATCGCGCGCGTATCGCCTAGTCATCAAATTGCTTACGACCGGATGATCTTTACCGCGGCAGCCATTGCCGACGCGGTTGCTACGATAATGCGTGAAAAAACTGGCGAGGCTTGGACCTCGCCGGCCCGATAATCCTATGCTCCGCGCGGCCTCGTTCGTGGTGGCGCATGGAGGTGCAGGGTGGACGCGGAAGGATACAGCGAGATGCGGGCCAGGATTGCGGCACTGGGGCTGACGCAGACCGGCTTGGCCCGGCGTATGAAAGAGCTTGGCGACGATCGGCCGGAGAAAAACATCCTGCGGACGATCCAGCGCATGGTCGCCGGCGACGCACGCGTATCGGGCGAGATGCGCGCGTTGCTGGGGCTGATGGAGGAGACCGAGAAGCTGAAGCGCGAGGGCGACACGGAGACGCCTGCGCTGTGACAACCCGCCAGCCTCCCAGGACGTGTGAAGAGGTCGCGGCCGAGCTGCACTTCGCCAGCCCTCGCGCTCTGCGGGAGTTCGCGCGACGCAAGAACGTGCCGTTCCTTGCTGCCGGCCGGGCCATGCTATTCGATGCGCCGGCCTTTGAAGCCCTGTCGGAGGCCATGCGCCCATGTCGCTGCGACTCGCCCGCCGTGCCGGCTCGCCGTTCTGGTGGATCACGGGCACGATCGGCGGACAGCGCATTCGAGAGAGCACTGGCACTAGCAACGAACGGCTTGCCGGCGAAATCTGCGCGGCCCGGCAAAGCCGGCTCGGCGCTGATGCAGTGACCTGGGAGTCCGCTTAGGTTGCCTTCTACGGTCGGACGCGCAACCGACGCGAGAAACGGGGTTGACGTTCATTCCTGTTCCGCGTGATTGTCACGCCTGCGCAACCGCGCATCGGCCGGACAGGGTGTTGGAGCACCCCGCCCGACCTGACCAACACCGCTTTTGGAGAAGCAGGCATGGCTAATACTGCTCATAGCACAGGCGAAACCGTAGCGGCATCTCGCCACACGGCCACCCGCACGTCCCGGCCGGCAACGATCCAGGCTGTATCGCCTGCTGACCGCCCGCTCGAGCTCGCCGACGAGGCGGCGCGTGCCGTGGCGCTGGGGGCGCCGCGGATCGAAGACCTCGGCAGGCAACTTGCCGCCGTTGAGGAGGCAGCGCATCAATTCGACTCGGCCTTCCTCAAACCGCAGCACGACCGAGTGTCAGACGATGCGCGGGTTGTTCTCGGCGAAAGAGGCGACGCGCTTCGCCTGATGATCTCGACCCTCCCGGCCGCAACGGTGGCGGATGCTGCAGTCCAAGTATCGCAAATCCTAGACCTGACCGATCAGCTACGGTTCTACGAGGGCGACGAAGATGAGCGTCGGAACATGATCGCCCGCATCGAACGCATGGCGCTGGGCATGCGGCCCGTGCTGGCGCAGGCGGCCGGGCTCGACATGGCGAAGATGGGCTGGGCGCGGCAGGATGGCTGCCTACGGGTCAGCCGGTGGCGCGGCGCGGGCGTGACCGAGTAGACCGCCCAGGCAGCAATAGGGGACCGGTTGGGGGACGCACACTGATCTGTCCTGTAACCCATTGCTAAAACTACCATGTCAGCGGACACTCCTTCCGCCAGATGGCTACCTGACGAAACCGGTGTCGGCCCCCGTGGGCTCGCCGGTGAACGGATCGGGCTGGACGATGGGTCGGTCCGGCCAGAGCGCACATCCGGTGGTCGTCAAAGCCAACAGCAGAACCATCCAACGCATGCGCAAACTCCTGACCTGTTCCAGGTTGCCTCATGCCCACAATGGTGTCCGATGAGCGGTCTCAAGCCTGTTGCCCTCTTCACAATCCTGTCGGTGCGATACTTGGCCGGTTGGCCTGGCCGCCGGTCATAGATCGGCCGGCGGCTTTTCTTCCCGGGCCCAGCAATACCAGCCGATACAGGATGCCACGCCGATGCACCGCAGCATGTATCCTGCTTTTGGATACTGGGTGGACGGAAACACCTGCAACGCTGCCGGCAGGAAGGCCTCCACCAGCAGATACGCGGTCACCACCACACCCAGCAGCCAGGCGACGTTCCAAAATAGCCTCTGTATCAAGTGATCCGCCTTGTTATCCGAACGATATGCAAGCCGATGGCACCTTGGTTGGCTGGACTGGCCCCGATACCGCCCGTGCGATGACGTGCCGATAGCTGGGAACGCGGGCGTATTCCAGCCCGCGTTGGAGCGGCGAACGCCCGCGCTCCCGAGGAGAACAGAGGCCGTAGCCGGGGCCTGGGCTCCGGCCGCCCATGGCACGTCGCCCGCGCGGTAAACCAACTGCGATAATTATTATGTTTGTCATGCATCCATATGGGTCTGAGTGGTGTAATACGTTTCGAGGACGTGGACGGGCGCTGCTGCTCGAAACGGCATGCCTCTGGGAGATTTTCATGAGACGCACCTTGCTTGCGGCATCCGCCATCGCTCTGTCGGCCATCTCGGCCACCGCTTATGCTTCCAGCCACCGGGAGGCGCCGTTGATTGCCGGCATGCCGCGGCTGGACGGCACGGATTTCTACATGTTCAACAGCTACGAGCCCGGCCGGCAAGGCTACGTGACGATCATCGCCAACTACATCCCGTTGGAGGATCCGTTCGGCGGCCCGAATTTCTTCGCGCTCGAGAATAACGGCTATTACGACATCAATATCGACAACACCGGCACCGGCAAACCGACCTACACGCTGCGGTTCCGGTTCACCGACTTCAACAAGAACCTCGCTTTGACCGTCGGCGGCGTCAAGGTCGCCATCCCGCTGATCAACGACGGACAGATCTCAACCGGCAGCAAGTCTTTCCAGAACGTTCTCGAAAGCTACACGATATCGCTCGTGACCTACGACAAGACAGGCGCGCCGCATGAGAAGCAGCTGAGCTCGGCCGGCGGCGACAACGTCTTCCACAAGCCGGTTGACAATATCGGCGACAAGTCGATCCCCAACTATGCCGAGTACGCGAACGATTTCGTCTATCAGATCGTCATTCCCGGCTGCCCCAGCCTGGCCCGGGTGTTCGTCGGCCAGCGCAAGGACCCGTTCGTGGTCAGCCTTGGCGAAACGTTCGACCTGGTGAACTACGCCCATCCGGTCGGCGAGCAATACAACAACTCGGCGATGGACGACCTGGCGGCCAAGAACGTCACCTCGATCGTCGCCGAAGTGGCCGCTTCCTGCCTGACCAAGGGCAAGGAGCCGGTGATCGGCGGCTGGACGACATCGTCGCTCGGCAAGACCGACAAGAAGGGCACGACCTATACGGAGGTCTCGCGTCTGGGCAATCCGCTGGTCAACGAACTGGTGATCGGGTTGCCGGACAAGGACAAGTGGAACAGCTCGGTCCCGGCCGATGACGCGCAATTCGCCAAATACGTCACGAACCCGACCGTGCCCGCCCTGATTCAGGCCTTGTTCAACACGCCGGCGCCTACGCAATTCCCCCGCCAGGACCTGGTCGCGGTGTTCCTCACCGGTGTCGCCGGCATCAACCAGCCGGCAACCCCGCCGACCCCGTCGGAGGAGATGCGCCTGAACACCAGCACGCCCGTGACACCCTATGGTCAGCAGAACCGGCTGGGCGTGATCGGCGGCGACAATGCCGGCTATCCGAACGGCCGCCGGCCGGGTGACGACGTGGTCGATATCACGCTGCGCGTCGCGATGGGCAAACTCTATGCGCTTGGTCTGTTTGGCGGCCCGGGCAATGCCCCCTCCGGCAATCTGGAGTTCACCGACGGCGCCTATACCGACGATACGCACTACCTCCAGGCGTTTCCGTACGTGATGCCGCCTTTGTCGAGCTCGCCGCAGCCGATACATTTCCCGCAGTAGAGGCGACGGCGTGATCGGCACGCCTAGATCAGGCGCGGGAATCGTCCCGCGCCTGATCCTTACTGTGGGGCTCTGTATTTCCGCGAGGCTGGCGGAAGCCACGCCGTTCGTCCCCACGTCTGACGAAATCGTCCTGGAACGGCTGCCCGATGCAGGCGATGGCCAATCCCGCGCGCTTCGTGCCCGGCATCGCGCGCTGTCGGCCAATCCGCATAATCTCGGCCTGGCGATCTCGGTCGCGCGCGGCGACCTGGACCGCGCCCGCGCTTTGGGCGATCCGCGATACCTCGGCCGCGCCGAGGCCGCGTTGGCGCCCTGGCCCGCCTCCGGCGCGGCACCGCCCGAGACGATGCTGCTGCGCGCGATCATCCTGCAGAGCAACCACGATTTTACCGGCGCGCTTGCGGCGCTGGACCAGGTGCTGCGCCAGCGTCCGTCCGACGCGCAGGCCTGGCTGACCCGGGCGGCTATCCATCAGGCGCAGGCGGAATATCATCGGGCGCTGGCCGATTGCGGGCAGGTGGCCGGCCAGATGCTCGGGCTGGTGCCCGATGTGTGCACCGCCTCGGCGATGTCGTTGACCGGCCATGCGCCCCTCGCCCTGCGGGCGATCAAGCTGTCGCTCGACGTGAACGCAGCCGAAGCGGCGCAGCGCCCCGCCGAGGCGGTCTGGGCGATCACCCTGGCGGCCGAGACCGCGGACCGGCTGGACGATCCCTCGACCGAGGCTTGGTTCGGGCGGGCAATGGCGCTCGATCCGAGCGATCCCTATCTGTTGGGCGCCTGGTCCGATTGGCTGCTGGATCATGGCCGCGCCGGCGAGGTCAGGCGGCTGCTGGCGGACCGCACGCGGATCGACCCTCTGCTGCTCAGGTTGGCGTTGGCCGAGTCCGCACTGGGCGACGAGGCGGCCACGGGTCACGTGGCCGATCTGGCGGCACGGTTCGAGGCGAGCCGGTTGCGCGGCGACACGGTGCATCGACGTGAGGAGGCCCGGTTTGCGCTCGCCCTGCTGCACCAGCCCTCCCGCGCGCTCGAACTGGCGCGGGCCAATTGGGAGGTGCAACGCGAGCCGGCCGACGCACGTGTCCTGCTGGAGGCGGCGCTCGCAGCCAGGCAATCCGAGGCGGCGCGCCCGGTCCTGGAGTGGCTGACCACCAACGCGGTGCAGGATAACCGACTGTCCGCGCTCGCCGCTCGGCTGCACACCATCTCGGGGAGCTGACCCGGTGCGTGACGGCGGGGTGCGCCGCCTGTTCCGCGCGTTGGCGATCGTGTGTCTGTCGGCGTTTCTGCACGCCGGCGGCGCACGGGCGCACAGCGCCAGCAGCTCCTATCTGCATGTCGATGTTGCGGGCAAAACCCTGGTCGTGCAGTGGTCGATCGCCTTGCGCGATCTCGACTACGCCATCGGGCTCGATAGCGACGGGGATGGCGCGGTCACCTGGGGCGAGTTGCGGCAGCATGCCGGCGCGGTCAACGCGTATGCCCTGGCCCGGCTTCGCCTGTCGGCCGATGGCGCCGATTGTCCGTTCGGGCCGGTGACCGACCTTGCCGACCAGCTGAGCGATGGCGGGTATGCGGTGCTGCGCTTCCAGGCCCAGTGTGCCGCCGTGCCCCGCCGTGTCGCCGTGCACTACACGCTGCTGTTCGACCTCGATCCGCTGCACCGAGGGTTGCTGACCTTGTCGGTCGGCGGCGTTCCGCACGCCTACGCGCTCTCTCCGTCGCTTCAGGACGCAAGCTTCGACGTCACTCCTGGCTATGGTGAGACGATACGCAGCTTTTTCCTGACCGGAGTGGACCATTTGCTGACCGGTATCGATCACATGCTGTTCGTGACGATGCTGCTGGTGCCGGCCATGTTCCGCCGGCGGGCGGAGGAGTACGGACCCGGCGCGCGCATGGTGCCGGTCACCGATTTTCGCGCCATGTTCATCGAATCGCTGAAGGTGCTGAGCGCGTTCACGCTGGCGCATGGCACCACGCTCACGCTCTCGGTCCTGCACATCGTCTCGATACCGGAGCGGGTGAGCGAGGCCGGCATCGCGCTGACCATCCTGGCGACTGCGCTCGACAACGTGCTGCATTTCCTGCCCGCGCGGCGCTGGCCGCTCGCCTTTGCCTTCGGCCTAGTGCACGGGTTGGGGTTTGCGACTGCGCTGGGGCCGATGTCGCTGCCGCCTGTCGCGCTCGGCGTCGCTCTGGTGTCGTTCAATCTGGGGCTGGAGGCGGCACAGGTGACCATCGCCTCGGTCGTGCTGCCGATCGGCTTCCTGCTGCGTCACACCATCGTCTATCCGCGCCGCATTCTCCCAGGCATCTCAGGCGCCGTGGCGCTGCTCGCACTCGCCTGGTTCACGGACCGCGCTGCCGGATTGGGGTTCATTCCCTTCTGATCCGGCCGGCGCCTGGCGGCGAAGCGGCCGTCCGGCGGCGCAGCGGCACCTTGCCATAACGTCACGCGGCTTGCCTTGCGCCCGCACTGCCGTGCGCTTATCGCAGACCAACGCGCCGACGACCGGGCCACACGCTAATGACCGATGACAGAGACTTCTCGACCAGCACCGTGTCGATCTCCGCGCCCTTCATCGCCCGGCCGATCGCCACCTGCCTGCTGGCGATTGCGGTGCTGCTCGGCGGTGCGCTCGGCTATGGGGCGCTGCCCGTCTCGGCCTTGCCGCAGGTTGATTTCCCCACCATGGTCGTCACCACCCTCTACCCGGGCGCCGGGCCGGAGACGATGGCCACGCTGGTGACCGCGCCACTGGAACACCAGCTGGGCCAGATCAACGGCCTGACCACAATGCAGAGCAGCTCGGCCGTCGGCACCAGCCAGATCACGCTGCAATTCGACCTGACACGCAGCATCGACAGCGCCGCGCAGGACGTGCAGGCCGCCATCAACGCCGCGCAAGGCATCCTGCCATCCTCCCTGCCGTACCCGCCCAGCTACAACAGGGTGAACCCGGCCGATGCGCCCATACTCAGCCTGGCCATCACCAGCGACACCGTGCCGATCGACCAGGTGGCCGACGCCGCCGACACGCTGCTGCAGCCCAAGCTCGCGCAGATCAACGGCGTCGGGCGCGTGGTGGTGCAAGGCGGGCTGAAGCCCGCCATACGCGTGCAGCTCGATCCGGCGCGGCTCGCCGCCTACGGCCTGTCGATGGAGGATGTACGGACGGCCATTGCCGCGGCGAACGTCAGCGGCGCCAAGGGCAGTTTCAACGGCACCCATCTGGCCTACGCCGTCGGCACCAACGACCAGCTTCTCACGCCCGACGCCTATAAGAGCCTGATCCTGACCTGGCGCGCCGGCGCCGCCGTACGGCTCAGCGATGTGGGCACGGTCGTCCACGGGGTCGAGAACGATCGTGTCGCCGCCTGGTACTACGGGCAAGACGGGCACAGCGAGCCGGCCGTGCTGCTGGACGTGCAGCGCCAGCCGGGAGCCAACATCGTGGGCACGGTCCAAAGCGTGCGCGATGCGCTGCCCGAGCTGGAACGCGCGCTGCCGCCGGGCCTGCATGTGGTGCTGGCGGCCGACCGCACCCAGACCATCCGCGCCTCGGTCTCCGACGTGCAGCGCACCTTGCTGCTGTCGATGCTGCTTGTCGTGGGCGTGATCTTCCTGTTTCTGCGAAGCTGGCGGGCCACGCTGATACCGGCGGTGGCGCTGCCGCTCAGTCTGATCGGCACGTTCGGGATCATGTCCTGGCTCGGCTACGGCTTGGACAACCTCTCGCTGATGGCGCTGACCGTGGCGTCCGGCTTCGTGGTGGACGATGCGATCGTGATGATCGAGAACGTGGTGCGCTACATCGAGGACGGCGTGCCGCCCTTGGAGGCGGCGTTCCGCGGCGCGGGTCAGATCGGGTTCACGATCGTGTCTCTGACCGTCTCACTGATCGCGGTGTTCATCCCGCTGCTGTTCATGGGCGGCGTCGTCGGCCGGCTGTTCAAGGAGTTCTCCGTCACCCTGTCCGTGGCGGTGGCCGTCTCTGCGGTGGTTTCGCTGACGCTGACGCCGATGATGTGCGGGCGCCTGCTTCGGCCACACCGCGCGCGCGCGGCGTCGCGGACCGAGCGGTTCTTCGGCGGGGTGCTGGAGCGGTACCGACGCAGCCTGGTGGTCAGCCTGCGGCACCAGGGGCTGGTGCTTGGTCTGGCGGTGCTGACGCTGCTGGGCACCGTCCTGCTCTACGTGGTCGTGCCGAAAGGCTTTCTGCCGCAACAGGATACCGGTGCCATCATCGCCACCACCGAGGGTGCGCAGAACATCTCGCTGCCGGCGATGTCCGCCCTTCAGCTTCGGGCCGCCGCCATCGTGCGCGCCGACGCGGCGGTGGACGGTGTCAGCTCGCTGGTGGGTGCGGGCAGCGTCAACCCCACACCGAATGTCGGTCGTCTCTCGATCGTGCTGAAGCCGCGGCGTGACAGACCGAACGTGCGTGCGGTGATGGCGCGGTTGCAGACAGCGTTGTCCGCGGTGCCGGGCCTGTCGGTTTTCATGCAGCCGGTGCAGGACATCCAGATCGGCGCACGGGTCAGCCGCACGCAATATCAATACACGCTGACCGACACGGACGCGTCCGAGCTGTCGCAATGGGCGCCGCCGCTATTGGAGCGGCTGCGCGCCTCGCCCGAGCTGGCCAACGTCACCAGCGACCAGCAGCCGGACGGGTTCGCCACCGAAATCATTGTCGATCGGGATGCGGCCACGCGGCTGGGTGTGACCATGCAGGCCGTTGAGGACGTGCTGTACGACGCGTTCGGCCAGCGCCAGGTCAGCACGATCTATCAGCAGAGCAACCAGTATCGCGTGGTGATGCAGGCCGATCCGTCCTGGATCGCCGATCCGGGGTCGCTTGCCAAGTTGCGCGTGCCTGGCACGGTTGCGAGCTTTGGCGCCAACGGCGCGGCACAGATTGCGACCAGCACGGTGGCCACCACCAACACCGTGGCACAGGTGCCGCTGCTGGCGATCGCGCACGTGGTTCGGCGGACGGCGCCGCTGGTGATCACGCATCAATCGCAGTTCCCGTCGGTCACGATCAGCTTCGACGTGCGCGCGGGCGAGTCGCTCGGCGGCGCAGTGGCCGCCGTGCAGCGAGCCGAGCGCGACATCGATCTGCCGGCGACCATCGTCGGCTCTTACTCAGGCGATGCAGCGGAGTTCCAGCGCAGCCTGGCCGCGGAGCCTTGGCTGATCCTCGCGGCAGTGGCGGTGATCTATATCGTGCTTGGCGTGCTCTATGAGAGTTTCATCCATCCGGTGACCATCCTGTCCACGTTACCCAGCGCGGGGATCGGCGCCTTGCTGGCGCTGATGTTCACCGGTGCCGATCTGTCGATCGTGGCGCTGGTCGGCATCGTGTTGCTGATGGGCATCGTCAAGAAGAACGGCATCCTGGTTGTCGATTTCGCGCTGGAGGCGGAGCGCACGCGCGGCATCTCACCCGAAGAGGCGGCGGTCGAGGCCTGTGTGCTGCGCTTCCGTCCGATCATGATGACGACGGCGGCAGCCTTGCTCGGATCGCTGCCGCTGGTGCTGGACCACGGCACGGGATCGGAACTGCGCTGGCCGCTGGGTGTGGCGATCGTAGGCGGGCTGCTGCTGAGCCAGGTGCTGACCCTCTACACCACGCCTGCGATCTATGTCGGGTTCGAGCGAGCGCGGCGGCGGTTTGCGGGCCGCAAGGCGCGCCCGGAATGGGCCGCGGCGGAGTGAATTTCTCGCGCATCTTCATATTGCGCCCGGTTGCCACCATGCTGCTGTCGTTGGGGCTGATGGCGGCCGGCATTGTCAGCTACCAGTTCCTGCCGGTGGCAGCCCTGCCCAACGTCGATGTGCCGGCCATCGTGGTTTTTGCGTCGCGCCCCGGGGCCGACCCCGCAACCATGGCCAATTCAATCGCCGCACCGCTGGAACGCCGCATCGGGGAGATCGGCGGCGTCTCGGACATGTTCTCGACCAGTTCGACCGGCAACGCCAACGTCATCACCCTGTTCGATCTCGACCGCAGCACGGACGATGCCGCACGCGAAGTGCAATCCGCGCTCAACGCGGCGCAGACCGATCTGCCGAGCGGCTTGCCGGTCCGGCCGACCTACAAGAAATTCAACCCGGCCGACCCGGCGATCATGACGCTGGCCCTCTCGTCCGATCACCTCTCCATCGGCCGGATCTATGAGGCCGCGGACACCGTCCTGCAGCAGCGATTCTCCCAGGTGCAGGGTGTCAGCCGCGTGCAGATCGATGGCGGACAGACGCCGGCGATACGCGTGCAACTCGACCCGGGCGCCCTGCGCGCGGCCGGCATTTCGGCCGATGACGTGCGACAGGCCATCGTGAACGCCAGCGTGCTCGAACCGACAGGCAGCTTTCAGGGTCCGCAGCGTGCCGAGGAGATCGCCGTCAACGGCCAGATCGACCACGCGGCCGCGTACGGCCGCGTGGTGCTGAAAACCAAGAACGGCGCGGTTCTGCGCCTGTCCGACGTGGCGCGCGTGACCGACAGCATCAGCAATCTGCGCCTGGCCGCCTGGAACGGACACCAGCCGGCGATCCTGATGCGCATGTACAAGGTGCCCGGCGCCAACATCATCGATACGGTTGACCGGCTGCGCGCGCTGCTGCCGCAGATGCAGCGCTGGATCTCGGCCGACATCAAGATCACCGTGCTCGACGATCGCACGCAAACGATCCGCGCCAGCACCAATGACGTGAAACTCACCCTGCTGATCACCGGCGCCCTGGTGTTGTTGACGGTGCTGCTGTTCCTGCGCCGCCTGGCTGCAACCGTGGCCGCCGCCGTGACAGTACCGTTATCGCTGGCCGGCACTGCGGCGGGGATGTGGGCGATGGGGTTTTCGCTCAACAATTACTCGCTGATGGCGGTGACCATTTCGGTGGGCTTCGTCGTGGACGATGCCATCGTGATGATCGAGAACATCACCCGGCTGCGCGAGCAGGGTATGGGACGGCTTGAAGCCGCGCTGGTGGGCGCCAGGCAGATCGGCTTCACGGTGGTTTCGATCACGCTGTCGCTTGTCGCGGTGTTCATTCCATTGCTGTTCATGGGCGGGCTGATCGGGCGCATCTTCCACGAGTTCGCCTTTACGCTCACCATCGCGATATGCCTCTCGGCCGTCGTGTCGCTTACGCTCACGCCCATGGTGTGCGGCCGCATGGCCGATGGCGCGCCGACAGGCTGGCTGGGCCGCGCGGACAGGCGGATCGAGGCCATGTTCGCGCGCGTCACCGCCCGCTACATGCGCGGTGCCGACTGGGCGTTGCGTCATCGCTGGACGATGCTGGGCGTCACTCTGCTGACGGTGGTTCTCACCTTCTTCCTCTACGGCGCGGTTCCCAAGAACTTCATCGCCGAGCAGGATACGGGCCTGTTGCGCGGCACCACTTTGGGCGCGGCCAGCGCCTCGTTCGAGGAGATGGTGCGGCTGCAACGTCGCGTGATCGACGTGTTGCTGGCCGATCCGGCGGTCGAAAACGTCGGTTCCATCGTGGGCGTCTCCAACGGCTTCGACTCGGCCAACCAAGGCACGCTGCTGATCACCTTGCGGCCCATGTCCGTCCGCCATCTGCGCGCCAACGCGGTGATTGCGCGGCTGCGACCCAAGCTCCAGGCAATCGCCGGCCTGGAAACCACGTTGTTTGCGCCAGGCGATTTCGGCGGCGGCAATCGTCAGGGTGGCGGCGGCGAGTACAGTTTCAACGTGGTCAGCGACAGTCTCGAGGATCTCAGCCTGTGGGAGAGTCGGATCGAGGTCCGGTTGCAGCACGAGCCGGGTTTTCTGGAGGTGACGTCCGACCAGGACTCGGCATCACCGCAGGCGACGATCACGATCGATCGCGGTGCGGCCTCACGCCTGCATGTCTCGGCCGCCGCGATCGATATCGCACTGTCCAACGCGTTGGCGCAGCGGCCAATCTCGACCATCTACACGCAGCGCAACCAATACAGCGTCATTCTGGAAACCCTGCCCTGGCTGCAGCGCGACCCGCATTTTCTCGACCACATCTATGTCGGCGCCGATACCGGCCAGCCTGTGCCGCTGGGCGCGGTTTCCCATCTGAGCTACGGCATCGTGCCGCTGAACGTGGTGCATGATTCGCAGCGTGTCGCCGGCGAGATCGGGTTCAACCTCAAGCCAGGTCTGGCGCTCGGCACAGCCATCGAACGCGCCAAGGAGATCGTGGCGGAGATGTCGCCGCCGCCCGGTGTGCAGGTGCAGTTCGAAGGCAACGCCAAACTGTTTCTGCAGTCGCTCTCGAGCGAGCCGGCACTGATCGGGGCCGCGCTGCTGTCGATCTACATCGTGCTCGGCGTGCTGTACGAAAGCCTTCTCCATCCGCTGACGATCATGTCCACCCTGCCCTCCGCCGGATTGGGAGCATTGCTTGCCATTCTTGTCACCGGCACCGATCTGGGCGTGCTCAGCATCGTGGGCATCGTGCTGCTGATGGGCATCGTCAAGAAGAACGCGATCATGCTGGTCGACTTTGCGCTGGAAGCGCAGCGCGAGCGCGGCCTGTCGCCAGAAGACGCGATACGCAAGGCCTGCCTGGAGCGGTTCCGGCCGATCATCATGACCACGCTGACGGCGTTGTGCGGCGCCCTGCCCTTGGCTCTGTCCCTGGGCACCGGGTCGGAGCTGCGCCGTCCGCTGGGCATCGCCATCGTGGGCGGGCTGATCGTCAGTCAGGCACTGACGCTCTACACAACCCCGGTGATCTATCTTGCGCTCGAACGCCGGGCACGCGGACGGCGCAAGCGGATCGTTCACGCGCCGGTCGCGGCCGCCTAGATAGTCCAGAGCCGATCGGCTCAGGTGCAGCAATGTGAGTAGCTGCTTCCTGACGCAATACTTACGGCTGACGCTTACCGGCCGAGATGCTACGCCCGGTAATCGCGAAAACATCATGGCTGTGGCATGGCTGCGACTGCCCACACGCTCAGGTTGATGCTACTGCGTGTGTCATTGATGTGCGACGGCCCGGGAGTCCCATGTTCGGCACGCAGGTGAGATGACGGCCGGCAGCGCGCTGCTCCTGCTCGATGTCATCAGCGTCTGTCTGGTGTGGCCGGTCCTGTTGCAATTCGGTTGTTGGGGCACGGAATGTTTCCGCCCGACACCCGATGGATTGGGGGCGCTGCTATACCCGGCCGCCAACCTCGTTTCGTTCTATGCGCTGGGACTTTACCGCCGCGAGGCGATCATTCAAACGCGCGACTCGCTCGGCCGGGTGCCGCTGGCCGTCAGTTTGGGCGCGGTCGGCACTGCCATCCTGCTTGTGGTGCTGGCACCCTGGCTCGGGACGCCAGCCAATCGTGTGCGTCTGTTTTCCGGCGCGGTGATCGGCTTCTGCGTGGCTGGTGTCGCGGCGCGGCTGGTGTTTTCCGGGGCCAAGCGACGCGGCCTTTTTCATCGCCGTCTGCTGGTGGTGGGCGCCGGCACGCGCGCCTGGGACCTGCTTTGCATGCTGCGCAACGAGGGCAGCCGTCCGCAATATGAGATGCGCTTCCTGCACGAAGCGGCGTTTGGCGATGTCGATGGCCGGCTGCAAGCGGCGACCGGTCCCGATATCGAGATACTGCACGATGTGGACGTGCTGAACGCAGCGCGCAGTTTTCGTCCGGACGAGATCGTGGTGGCGCCAGATGAGCGCCGCGGCATGCCGCTGGACCCCCTGCTCGCCTGCAAGACGGAAGGTTTTCCGGTCGAGCAATACCTGACTTTCCTGGAGCATGAGATCAGGCGAGTGGATATTCGCCGTGTGGATGTGAGTTGGCTGCTGTACTCGACCGGCTTCTATTTCGGCACCCTCGACAAGGCCCTCAAGCGCGCCCTGGACGTGGCGGCCAGCCTTTTTCTCCTGGTCGCCTTTCTACCGTTCCTGCTGGGCGCCGCAATCGCCATCAAGCTCGATGATGGCGGACCGGTCCTGTATAGCCAGGAACGCGTAACCCAGAACGGCCGTTCGTTTCGAATCTTTAAGATGCGCACGATGCGCACAGACGCCGAGAAATTCGGTGCGGTGTGGGCCGAGACGCGCGACCCGCGGATAACGCGCGTCGGCAACTTCCTGCGGCGCACCCGCATCGACGAGATGCCGCAATTGTTCAATGTGCTGCGCGGAGACATGTCGCTGGTCGGCCCGCGGCCCGAGCGGCCGACTTTCATCGCCCAGCTCGCACGCGAGCTGCCGCTGTACAACGAGCGTCATATGGTCAAGGCGGGGCTGACCGGATGGGCACAGATCAACTACCCGTACGGCGCGTCGCTCGATGACGCACGGTCGAAGCTGAGCTACGATCTCTACTACGTCAAGAACTTCTCGATCTTGTTCGACTTGCTGATATTGCTTCAGACGTTGCGCGTGGTGCTTTGGCAAAGTGGTGCCAGATGAGGCGGCGTCGTTCCGTTTCAAAACCAGTCTCAGTCGATGAACTTCAACGCGAGTAGGCCGAGTATGGTGAGTGACAGGATGGCCCAGGTGATGGCAGCCAGCCTTCGCTCGATGAATGCGCGGGCCTGGTCACCGAACAGATAGAGCGGCACGGCTTCAACCAGGAAGAAGCGTCCACCTCTGGTCAGCGTGCATGCCACGAAGAACGGCCCAAGACCGAGATGGGCCGCGCCCGCCGCAATTGTCACCAGTTTGAACGGGATCGGTGTCAGGCCCTTGATGAGGATCGCCTCGAAACCGTAGCGCGCATAGAGTTTCAGCACCGCGGCGTATTGCGCGTCCGCGCCAAACGCGTGCACGATCGGGCGCGCAAGCCGGTCGAACAGCGCGTAACCGATCCAATAGCCGAGCGCCGCGCCCGCCACGCTGCCAGCGGTGCACAACGCTGCCAACCACCACGCGCGTCGGGGCCGGGCCAGCACCATCGGGATCAGCAGCAGGTCGGGCGGCACCGGAAAGAAACTCGCCTCGGCGAAGGCCACGCCGAACAGCCACATCGGCGCCTGGCGTGTGGCCGAGAGAGCGATCAGGCGCTGGTAGAAACGATGAAGCATGAAACCGGCTCTGCCACACAAGCGGCTTCGTGCCAACCTGCACCGTTCGGGGCCGGCTTCAGGAGTGACACTTGAAGGAAGCAGTCCTTTTTTGAAAAAAAGGACCAAAAAACTTCTGTCTCCCAAGCCGGCGGTAATGCTCGCGCAGGTCTTGCCAGAACCACTTTGGCAGAACTGGAGTGAGCCGTGGTGCAGGCGAACAAGCAAAAGCTTTTTGCTTCTTTTTCTCGAAAAAGAAGTTCTTCCTTCCTCCTACGATGTGTCAGCCTAAAAGCCGATTGGTGCTATTCCTCCAAATGCACCGGGTGCCCGCGCCGCAGCACTCCGTCCGAGCGCGCTTTCAGATACGCGTAGATATGATCCAGATTTTCCATCACGTCGGGATTTGGCCGGAACGCCGGCATAACATTATGCACCGAGACTGTCATGTTCTTGCGGCCGTCCATCACGGTGGCGTTGAATTTCTCGCGGCTGAGGTGGCGCAGGCTGTCGGTCAGGTCGGGCGCGAACGATCCACCGGCGCCTTCCGGTCCGTGGCAACGCTCGCATTGGTCGCCGTAATAGAGAAAGCCTTTATAGGTCCCGCGGTCGATGCGTATGCCGTCGCGCACGGTGTAGAGTGCAGGATCGGCGCGTGCCAGCAGGATCGGCACAACAAGACCAAGGCCTGCGAAGCCGAGTGGCGTAAGGCGCATCGTTCACCTCCTTCCGCTTGCCGCACTGATGTGCGGTCGGCATGTGGGACGTCAGTCGGGCCTGTCGCCCGGCGCGGTCCAGCGGCCGAGCCAGGATAGCACGGTGTTCTGCCACATCTCGGAATTTCGCGGCTTGAGCACCCAATGGTTCTCGTCCGGAAACGTCAGCAGCTCGCTCGGCACGCCACGGCGCTGCAACGCCGTGAACGCGGCCAGTCCCTGTTCGATCGGGATACGGTAATCTTTCGCGCTATGGATGACGAGCATCGGCACGTGCCAGTCGGCGACGCGCGTCGCCGGGTTGAAGCGTTCGTAGTTTTCGGGTTGCTGCCAAGGCGTCGCGTGGCCGTTCTCCCACTCCGAAAACCAGAGCTCCTCGGTCGAATACCCCATCATGCGATTGTCGAACACGCCGTCATGATCGACCAGACAGCGCCAGGGTTGCGGCCAGACGCCCTCGATCCAGTAGATCATGTATCCGCCATAGGACGCACCGAGCGCGCAGGCGCGATTGCCATCGAGATAAGGGTATTTCGCCAGCGCGGCGTGCCACCCCGCTTGGAGATCGATCAACGGCCGGTCACCCCAATGCCCGCTGATCGAGTCGGTAAAAGCCTGGCCGTAGCCGGTCGAGCCGTGGAAATCGATGAACACCGCAGCATAGCCGGCCGCGGCATAGGTTTGCGGATTCCAGCGATACGACCAGCCATCGCCGAAACTGCCCTGCGGACCACCATGGATCAGAAACGCCACTGGAAACGTCTGGCCGGGTTTGGCGTCGGGCGGCGGCATGACATAGCCATGCACCTCCTCGCCATTCCAGCCGGGAAAGGCGAATTGCTCGTAATGCGCAAGCGTCACCCCGGCGAGCTGCCTGGCGTTCTGGTCGGTCAATTGCTGGTCGTCGAACGGCAGCAGACGAAAGAGCTGCGTGGGACTGGCCAGGCTGTCGCGGGCGAAGATGACGGTGCTGCCGGACACGTCGACTTCCGAGACATGGCCGGACTCGGTCAGTGCGCGCACCTCGCCCGAGGCCGTGTCGATCGCAAACAATTTCTGCCGTCCGGCCTCAGCTGAGGTGGCGTAGATCGTGCGGCCATCAGCGGACCATCGTATGAGGTCGGCGGAGCGATCCCAATGCGGCGCCAGCTCGCGCGTGGCGCCGGTCGCCACGTCACGAAGCAGGATGCCGAACCGGTCCGCCTCGAAACCAGGCCGGCGCATCGCCTTGTAAGCGAGCGTTTTGCCGTCAGGGGAGAAAGCGGGCGCTGCGTCCCAGGCCGGGTTGGAGGCGGTGATGTCGGAAACTGGTCCCGAGCCGTCCAGCCGTTCCGCGAATAGGTCGAAGTTCGTGCTCCATGGTTCGGTGCGGCCGGCCACGCGTGCGGAGAACACAAGCGTCTTGGAATCAGGCGAGATCGTGTAGTCGTCGTCTCCGCCGAACGGTTTGCCGGGCACGTCGCCATCGAAACCGCGCATCAGCGGGCGGGGCTGGCCGACCGAGACGCCGTGATCGAGAGACAACGCCCAAAGGTGGTTTCGTGTGCCGTTGGCCCACTCATCCCAATGACGCACGAAGAGTTTGTCGTAGAGAACGCCGCTTGCCTTCGTCGCTTCCCGCTTGTCCAGGCGCTGCTTCGTGCAATCGGGTGTGTCGCAATCGGGAAACACCGCCATCGAGACGATCAGCGTGTGCCCGTCCGAAGCGATCTTGTAAGACTCAACATCGAGCGGGAGCCGCGTCACCTGCACAGGCGCCGCACCCTCATGGCTCGCGGCGATGTCGGTCCGCCAAAGCTGGTTGCTGCCGGACCGGCGCGACAGGAAATACACGGCGCGGCCGTCACCCGAAAAACGCGGCGCGGTCGCTCCGCCGTCGGAGGCGGACAGGCGCCAGGGCGCCGGCCTGTCGCAGCCGGCGCATACCATCCAGATGGAGTGCACCGCCTTGTTCGCGTCATACTCGGTGCTGCGCACGTCATAGACGACGAGCTTTCCGTCCGGCGAGACGTGCGGGTCCGACACCCGGTCCAGCATGACCAGATCGTGCGGAGTCAGCGTGCGGGCCGGCGCGGATGCCGCCAAGACGCAGCCGAGAGCGGCCCCGGCGGTGATCGACCGAAACATCATACGGGCAGTCTCCCGGTACTTGACAGGCCGCGCACCCTACCGTCTCCCGTGCCTGCGGCAAAGTGGAGGTCGGCATGGACGAGCGCATTGTGGTGGAGCGGGCCGGCGATGTCGTGACCCTGCGATTGGACAATCCCGCGGCGATGAACGCGGTGGATGGCGACATGGCGGAGGATCTGCACGCCAAGCTGCTCGCCGCCTCCGGCACGGCGCGCGCGATCGTGCTGGCGGGGCACGCGCGGGCGTTCTGTTCGGGCGCGAACCTCGCCGCCGGCCGCCGTGAGGATGCCGCGCAGCTCGATATGGGCGCCCGGTTGGAGAGCTCGTTCAATCCGCTGATGATGGCCATGCAAGCCTGCGCCGTGCCGGTCATTTCGGCTGTGCGAGGGGCGGCGGCCGGGATCGGCGCGTCCATCGCTTTGGCCTGCGACCTGATCGTGGCCGGTGACAGCGCGTATTTTTTGCAGGCGTTCCGTCGTGTCGGGCTGGTGCCGGATGGTGGCTCGGCGCTGCTGCTGGCCCATACGGTGGGCCGGGTGCGTGCGATGGAACTGATGCTGTTGGGCGAGCGTCTGCCGGCGCAAACCGCACTGGACTGGGGTTTGATCAATCGCGTGGTCCCCGATGGCGAAGTGGAGTCCGTCGCCGCCGAGCTTGCCGCCACGCTGGCACGCGGTCCTACACGCGCGCTGGGGCTGATCCGCAGGGCCGCCTGGGCGGCGATCAGCCAGGGATGGGAGGCGCAGCTGGGGCTGGAGCGGGAGTTGCAACGTGAAGCGGGGCAGAGCGCCGATTTCGCCGAGGGCGTGGCGGCGTTCCTCGAAAAGCGGGAGGCGCGGTTCGGCGGCAACTAGAGCAACGTCCGAACATACCCGCTCGCAAAGCGCACCGTGCGTTAGGACTAACTTGGGCTAAATCAAATGTTTATAT
>CAXUNK010000023.1:0-24181 GCA_964252425.1 uncultured Acetobacteraceae bacterium | reverse complement strand
GTTGGACGAGGCCGCAACGGCGCTGAAGGCGCCGGTGCCGAGCGGCACGGCGCCTAACGACCTCATCGCGTCCACCAGCAGCCGCCGGCCGGCGGCGCGCACCGCCTCCGCGATCTGGGGCAGCGGGTTGAGCAAGCCGCTGGTCGTCTCGCAATGCACCGCCGCCACATCGGTGAGTGCCGTGTCGTCCGCCAGGGCGCGCGCCACCGCATCCGGATCGATCGCGCGATCCTCGGCAGTCTCCAATATGCCGCCGAGCCGGCCGAGCCGCCGCGCCATCTCGGCGATGCGCCGTCCGTACGCGCCGTTGACCAACACCAGCAGACGCCCGTCCCGCGGCACCAGCGTCTGCACGGCTGCTTCGACCGCGAACGTGCCGCTGCCCTGGACCGGGACCGCCGCATGGGTGTCGGACACCCCGGCCAAAGCCGCCAGCCGCGCCCGCACGCTTTCGCTGAGCGAGATGAACGCCGCATCGCGGGACCCCCAATCGCGCCCGAGTGCCGCACGCGTGCGGGGCGAGGTGGTGAGCGGGCCCGGCGTGAGCAGCAGCGTGTCCATGCCCGCTCCTAGCGCGGCCGGCCTGCGGCGGACCAGGGCGGTCGTGACCAGGCTGTTGCCGCTGCTGGGCGGGATGGCCGGCCTGGCACTCGCCTGCTGGCTGCTGGCGGCCTTCGGCGTGGGCCGCATTGCCGGGCTGATCTCGCGCGCGGGCTGGCTGGGCGTCGGCGCGGTCATCGTGTTCCACCTGGTGCAGTTGGTGTTCTCGGCCGCAGCTTGGCGCGTCATCATCGGACCCGTCGCCGGCCGCCCGACCCTGACCGGCTTCTGCCGGCTGCGGTGGATACGCGAAGGCGTCAACAACCTGCTGCCCGTGGCCCAGATCGGCGGCGAGTTCGCCGTGGCCCGCCTGCTGCGCCGCGGCGGCATGGAGCTGGCGCCGTCCGTGGCCGGGACGGTCGCCGACCTGACGTTGGAGATGCTGACCCAGGTGGCCTTCACGCTTGTCGGCCTGGGGTTGCTGCTGCACGGCGTGGGCGCCGGCGGCATCGCCGGCTATGTGGCCGGGTTCCTGATCGTGGGCACCCTGCTGGGCGCCGGGTTCCTGGGCGCGCAATGGCTGGGGCTTGCCCGCGCTCTGGAAGCCGGGCTGATCCGGCTTGGCCGCGCGCTCGGCTGGGCGGGTGCCGGCCAGGTGGCGGGGCTGCACCAGGCGCTGCTGTCGTGCTACCGCGACCCGCGCCGGGTGGCGTGGGCGAGCTGCTGGCACATGGTGTCCTGGCTGCTGGGCGGGCTGGAAGTGTGCCTGGCGCTCCACGTTTTGGGCCACGATGTGGGCCTCTCGCCTGGCCTGGTGATCGAAAGCCTTGGCCAGGCGCTGAAAGCGGCCGGCTTCGCGGTGCCTGGCGCGCTCGGCGTGCAGGAGGGTGGGCTGATCGTGGTATGCGGGCTGTTCCATGTCTCGCCGGAACTCGCCATCGCACTCTCGTTGCTGAAGCGGCTGAGGGAGGTAGTGCTGGGCGTGCCGGGGCTGATCGCGTGGCAGTGGTCCGAGGCGCAGGGACGCACCCTGGTCGCGACGGCGCCGGGCGCCGCGCCATGAGCGGCGCGTCCTGGACGCATCTCATGGCGCGCCCGCTCGTGCGCCCCTTGATCGGCACGCGTGTCCGGCCGAACCATCTGACGACGCTGCGGCTGGTGACCGGACTGGCCGCATGCGCGCTGCTGGCGGGCGGCACCGTCGCGAACGGACGGTGGGGCGGATCGCTGTGGCTGGTGTCCGCGTTCCTCGATCGCGCCGACGGGGAGCTGGCGCGGCTGGGCAATCTGACGAGCCGCGCGGGACACCTCTTCGACTACTATGCCGACACGGGCGTCAACGCGCTGTTCTTCGTCGCCGTCGGGTTCGGGTCCCGCCACAGCTGGCTCGGCGCCTGGGCGGTGCCGCTGGGTCTTGTGGCCGGATCCTCCATGTTCGTCGGCAATCTCTTCTCCGAGTGGCTGGAGCAGCGCAGCCCGCCCGACACCAAGGCGTATTCTGGCCGCTGGGGCTTCGACCCGGATGACGCCCTCTACCTCATGGGTCCGCTGGCCTGGCTTGGCTGGCTCAGCCCCATCCTGGTCGGCGCGGCGTTCGGTGCCACCGGGATGATGGTGCTGACCGGGTTGCGGCTTCACCGGCTGGTTCGCCGGGCCTAGGCGCGTGCTGGGCCGTATCGCGGGTGCCTGTGGCCGCAGCTCCGGTCGGGTTGTGGCCGCGACGCTGGTGCTGGCCATGCTGGCCTTGCTGGCAGTCTGGCGCGGGCTGGGCGTCTCCACCGATACAGGTGGATTGTTCGCAGCCAGCCTGCCGTGGAAGCAGCGTCAGGCGCAGTTGCGCGCCGCCTATCCGCAGAACGAGGACCTGCTGGTCGCCGTCGTCGACGGCCGCATTCCGGAGGCCGCCGACCTCACGGCGGCCGCCCTGGCCCACACGCTTCGGCGCGACACCGCGCATTTCATCAGCGTGCGCCAGCCCGATGCCGATCCCTACCTCGCCCGCAACGCGCTGCTGTTCGTCGATCCAGCGCCGCTGGCCGCCCTGCTCGAGACCACGATCGATGCGCAACCTTTCCTGGGCAAGCTGGCAGCCGACCCGAGCCTGCGCGGGCTGGTCGGCGCGCTGTCGCTCGTGGCCGAGGGCATCCGCCGGCACCAGGCGAGTTTGGGGCCGTTCGTGCCCGCGCTGGCCGCCTTCCACCGCACGCTGACCGACCCCGCCCAGCCGCTTTCATGGGAACGGCTGCTGGGCGGCCCTCTCGTCGACATGGCCGGGCGCTACCGTTTCGTGCTGGCCAAGCCGGTGCTGGACTACGGCGCGCTGCAACCAGGCGCCGCCGCCGCGCGCGCCGTCCGTCGCGCGTCCGAGCGGCTGAAATTCGTTCGCAGCGGCCTGGCACGGGTGCGCATCACAGGCTCGGTGGCGCTCGACGATGACGAGTTCGCAACCGTGGCGCAGGGCGCGGCCGGCGGTCTGGCGGGTAGTTTCGCGCTGGTCACACTGTGGTTGCTGCTGGCGGTGCGCACATGGCGGCTCATCGTGCCGATCCTCCTGACGTTGCTGCTCGGCCTGTTGCTCACTTCGGCTTTCGCCGCCCTGGCGGTGGGCACGCTGAACCTGGTCTCGGTCGCCTTCGCGGTCCTGTTCGTCGGCCTGGCGGTCGATTTCGCCATCCAGTTCGCCATGCGCGTGCGCGAGTCGGGCGGCGCCGCGTCCGGCATAGAAGAGGCGGGGCGACGGGGCGGCGGGCAGATCCTTGTGGCCGCGCTGGCGACGTCGGCCGGGTTCCTCGCCTTCACGCCGACCGACTTCGCCGGCGTGGCACAGCTTGGCCTGATCGCGGGCGTGGGCATGCTGATCGCGTTCTGCTGCACGCTGACCGTGCTGCCGGCCCTGATCGCCTTGCTGCGGCCGCCGGCGGAAACGGCGGAGGTGGGGTTCGCCTGGGCTGCCCCGCTGGACGCGTTCGCCGTGCGTCGACGCGGCGTGTTCCTGTGCGCGTTCGGCGCGCTCGGTGTGCTGGGGCTGTTGCTGCTGCCATCGGTCCGGTTCGACAGCGATCCGCTGCACACGAAGAACCAGGCGACCGAGTCGGTGCGGACACTCAACGATCTGGTGGCCGACCCGGTGACCAGCCCATATGGGATCGAGGTGCTCCTGCTCTCGCAGGCGGCGGTGCGGGCATTGGCGCCGCATGTCGAGTCGCTGCCAACGGTGGGCGGCGTGCTGAGCCTGGACAGCCTGGTGCCGGACCAGCAATCCGCCAAGCTGCCATTGCTGGCCGATGCCGCCGGCGTGCTGCTGCCCACGCTGGATGCACCCGCCGTGCCGCCACCCGACGTCGCGTCGTTGCGCGCCGCACTCCAGGGCGCGCTGCCCGACCTGCAGTCGGCCTCCGCGCTCCTGCCGCCCGGCGACGCGTTCGGCGTGTTGACTCGGGATCTGCGCGCGCTGGCCGACGCTCCGGCCGCTCGATTGCTGGCGACACAATCCGCGCTGACGCGTTTCCTTCCGCTGCAACTGGACCGCCTGCGAACCGCCCTTCGCGCAACACCCGCCACGCGCTCCGACATCCCGGCCGATCTGGCGCGGGACTGGGTGACACCTGACGGTTCGGCCAAGCTGCAGGTGCTGCCGACACAGTCTGCCTCGCATGACAGCGCAGGGCTGCACCGTTTCGTGGCGGAGGTCTCGGCTGCCGCACCCGGTGCGGGCGGTGCCGCGGTGACGATCGTGCGAAGTGCGGACACGATCATCGCCGCTTTCCGCTTCGCGGCCGCGGCAGCCTTGGCGGCGATCACGCTCATCCTGCTGGCGGCACTCCGGCGATTGCTCGACACGCTGCTTGTGTTGGTGCCGCTCCTGCTGTCCTCCCTGCTGACGGTGATCGTCACGGTGGCTACACCCTTGCCGCTGAACTTCGCCAACATCATCGCCCTGCCGCTGCTGTTGGGCGTGGGCGTGTCGTTCAACGTCTATTACGTGATGAACTGGCGGGCCGGACGCGGGGCGCCGCTGCGCTCGGCGACTACGCGCGCGATCCTGTTTTCCGCCTTGACGACGGCGACCGCCTTCGGCTCGCTGGCGCTGTCCGCGCATCCGGGCACTGCCAGCATGGGCCGGCTGCTGCTGGCCAGCCTGGGCAGCACGCTTCTCGCGACGCTTGGGTTCATGCCGGCGTTGCTTGCGTGTTTCCCGAACGGCAAGCACCTCGCGGACCGTCCGCTGCCCCCCGACCGTTGAAGCCGATTGCGACGCTCCCCATCTCCTCGATCTGGCTGCAGGAGTCGAGCAGTTCCCCTGCAACCACCTCCGGCTGTTCCCCTTCTACTGGATTTGACCGCAGAAGAGGATGGAGCCGACGTCTGGCTCAAGGCCACGCCGGCGATCATGTGAGGAGATGCTATGACCCTGTCGCGCGATGAACTCGTAGCCCGCTTGATCAGGGCGGGCGAGCTTGAAATCTCAGGAGAGAACCTGTCTGAGGCGGAGTCGTATTTCGACACGGACAGGTTTCGGTTCCACGGCCCCGATGGTTTCGAGTCGGACTTTGCAGGGCTGAGCGGCTATTTCGAATCCTTGCGATCGGCCTTTGTCGATCGTTCGATCAGTCGCGGCATCATCATTGTCGAAGGCGAATACATCGCCTGCCAGACCTGGGTCGAAGGCCGCTTCGTCCGTGAGTTCACCCACTCGCCTGTGGGCGTCCTGCCGCCGAACGGGGAGAGGGTGATCTGGGACTTAGCCAACATTTTCCGGGTCGACGAGCAAGGCCGCCTCATCGACGAGTGGGTGCGCACCGACAACAGGAGCGTTCTGCGGCAACTCGGCGTTCAGTCTGGTTAGTCTCGCTGCGAGCCTGCTCCGTAATCCCTGATTGAGTTTCGAATCCGGATCCTGTCCGGTTCAAGATGAACCTAACATGCCTTGGTGTCCTCGACGCTGACGCGTCTCGACCAGCACGATCTCGCTGTCATCGTGAGCCATGATGTGGAACTCGGTCACATCAGTGATGGCGGCGCCGTCCTGCGGGTCGAGCGTCACGTCGCCTACCGACACGCGACCGTTTGTCGTGACGAGATAGGCGCCGACGCCATCCGCGAGCCGGTGCGAGAGACGCTGCCCACGGGTCAGCGTCGCTCCCAGCAATCTTGCGTCGGCCCGGATCGGGAGCGCGTCCACGTCTTCGGCAAAGCCGCTCGCGAGCACGCTGAACCGCCCGGCGCGCTCGCTTTTCGGGAACTGCTTCGTCCCCCATTGCGGTTCGCCGCCGGCCGATCGCGGATGAAGCCAGATCTGGTAGATCTTCGTTCGCTGGTCAGGCGACGGAAGCCCGTCATGCCTGATGCCGGAGCCGGCGCTCATCACCTGCACGTCGCCGGCAAGGATCACGCCTTCGTTTCCCAAGCTGTCACGGTGCGAGACATGGCCTTCGCGCACATAGGTGATGATCTCGACGTCACGATGGCCGTGCATGCCGAAGCCGGCCGTGCCTGGTGCGATGTCGTCGTCGTTCCACACATAGATGTCGCCGACCGGCTTGTGACTCGGGTTGCCCTGTGGGCGCACCTGGAAATGGTACTTGGCCCGCAGCCAACCGAGGTCCGCGCCGTCCATCTGTGCCAGGGAGCGATGCTCGATCATGTCGATCTCCGCTAGAGAATGGTTGTCTCTCAGGCCGGCTGCAGTTCCCGGGCGGCGGCCGCGGCGCGCTCCATCGCCGTCGCGCGCGCGTCCGGTCCGGTGGCCAGGCCGTCCACGGCGATGACTTCGAGCTTGGTCACGCCGATGAAGCCGAACACTGTGCGCAGGTAGGTCTCCAGATGCTCGAAGGCCGAGGCCGGCGAGCCCTCGCCGTAGAAGTTGCCGCGCGCAGGCACCAGGATCACGCGCTTGTCGCCGGCCAGCCCCTCGACGCCGTTCGCGCCGTATTTGAACGTGACACCCGCGACCACGATCCTGTCCACCCAGGCCTTGAGCTGGCTCGGCACCGTGAAATTGTACATCGGCGCGTCCACCACGATCACGTCGGCGGCGAGGAATTCTGCGAGCACCTCGTCGCTGCGCAGCCGCTCGGCAGCGAACGCCTGCTTGGCAGCTTCGTCCACGTTGGCCGATGCGGGATGCCTGCTCGGCAGCGTCGGCAACGTCAGATGCGGCAACGGATCGGCGACCAGATCGCGCTCGACGAGGTCCACGCTCCCTCCGCCTGAGAGCCGTTCGACGACCTGCGCGGCCGCCTGCCGGCTGGCGGAATGGGTGCCGAGAATGCTGGAATGGAGGTGCAGCAGCTTCATGGTTCGCGTCTCCTTGGCTCCGGCCCTCGTCGTGATGACGACGGCCATGAACATCTCCCGCCTCCTTTCGGCCTTTCTCGAACTCCGAAAAAGCGGGATAGTTGTGATGGAGTTCATCAGGATTTTTGAACATGCGAGCGCCGCTCAAGCTCGATCAGCTTCATGTCTTCGTCACCGTGCAGGACGAGGGCAGCTTCTCGGCAGCCGCGCGCAGGCTGGGCCGCGCGCAGTCGGCGGTCACGTATGCCATTCAGGAACTGGAGGAGGGCCTTGGGGTCGAACTGTTCGACCGGTCGGGCTACCGGCCGGCGCTGAACGACGCGGGCCGCGCGCTGCTGGCACGGACACGGCGCGTGCTGCACGAGGCGGGAGCGCTGCAGGACCAGGCGCAAAGCATGGCGGGCGGGCTCGAGCCCTCGATCTCCCTCGTGGTGGACGCCATCTTTCCTCCTGATCATCTCACGGACGCGCTGCTCGCATTCAAGGACCGGTTTCCGACTGTCGCCACGCGCGTGCACGGGGAGTCGCTCGGCGCCGCGGCCGACATGGTGGTGGAGGGTGAGGCCGATCTGGGGCTGCTCAACGCCTTCTTCGCGCCGGCGGGCAAGCTGGAGCTGCGCACGGCCGCCTCCGTCGAGCTTGTATATGTCTGTGCCCCGGGCCACCCGCTCGCGGCGGTGACCAGCACCGCGTCGCACCCAATTTCAACCGATGATCTGAAAGACCACTTGCAGCTCGTGCTCTCCGACCGCTCGCCGCGGACGCGCGACCAGGACCACGGGGTGTGGTCGGCCTCGACCTGGCGGCTGGCCGATCTCAGCGCCAAGCATGCCATGTTGCGCGCGGGTCTGGGCTGGGGCAGCTTGCCGCTCCACCTCGCCGCCACCGACATTGCTGCCGGACGCCTGGTCAAGCTGCATGCCGGCCGCCCCGCCGACCCGAGGGGCCGAATGCTGCTGGAGATGTCGGTGGCTCGACGCCTCGACAGGGCGCTGGGGCCGGCCGGAAGATGGCTTCAGGAAAGGTTGGCAGACGGGCTTACGTGAGGAAGGCAAACGGCGAGGAGCCGGTCATATCGATTTCTGCCTCTTTCGGGTCATCATGACGGTGAGAGTACGGGGTTGCGGCTGAAGCGTCGCCGCCCAACCTGGGCGAACGCCTGGCCCAGACAAGGAGGCAAACCCATATGAGCAGAGACCGCAATATCGAGATCGCCACCATGCTGCTGCAAGGAATCGGCAGTGGTCGCGACCCCGATCTTATCGCCGCGTCATTCGCGCAGGATCTCGTGTTCGAGGTCCAGGGTGACGACGACGTGCTGCCCTGGATCGGCCGCAAGAGCGGGCGCGGGGCGATCGCCGACTTCCTGCGCGATCAGCGCGCCCTGACGGAGCCGTTGGCGTTCGACGTCGAGGACGTGCTCGCCAGCGAGACGCGCGCGGTCGTCATCGGTGCGCTGCGGACCCGGATCAAAGCGACGGGCAGGATCGTCGCCACGCAATTTGCACTGGTGCTGACGATAGCAGACGGCATCGTGACGCGTTTCCAAATGTTGGAAGATAGCCATGCCGTCTCCCAAGCTGCCCGCACCTGACGTGCCGCGCCCTCACGTATTGCGCCCGTGGCCGCGCGGCGCTCGACGTTCTCTGGACAGTGCCGATCGTGACGTTGCGGTCCATCGATACGACCCGGCCGGGATCGTCCGCGCGACTTGGCATCCCGCGTGGTAGCTGGCACTGCCATGATAACCTAGGTTTGGTGCCTCAACGGATCGTTCTGCCACAGCTCGCCAGGCCGGCTGATTTCCTTCATGAACTCGGCAAATGCTCGCACCGCGGGCGAAAGTTCGCGTCGGCTGGGGAAGACGAGATTGATCTCGACCGGCGGCAGACTCCACTCCTGCAGCAGGTGGATGAGGCTGCCATCGGCAATCCCAGGGCCGCAAAGATAACCCGAAATCACCCCCAGGCCCGCGCCGCTCGACACGAGCCGGTGGACGGTGAGAGCTTCGTTGACGGTCACGCGCGGGTGTAGGGCCACGCGCGATTGCTCGCCCTCTCGGGTGAACACCCATGGGCGAGGCCGCCCGTCGGCGCCGGGCATTTCTATGACGTCGTGGTCTTTCAGCGCGTCGATGGAAGTCGGCGTCCCACGCCGCTCCACATAGCGTCTGCCGGCGCAGAGATAGCGCCGCATGGCGCCCAGCCGAACGGCGATGAGGCTGGAATCGTGGAGCGGACCCACCCGCACGGCGACATCGATCGCTTCGCTGACCAGATCCGGCACGCGGCTCTCCAGGTCGAGGGTGATGTCCACATCGGGATATCGCGCAAGAAAGGTGGGAAGTTCGTAGCCGAGAACGTTCAGGCCGAAGCCTATGCCCGAGTTGACCTTGATGGATCCGCGAGGCCCGCGCGCCAAGCCGCCGACGTAGTCGAGCGCCTCACCCGCCCGCTCGATGATGTCACGCGCACGATCTCTGAGGGCGATGCCCGCGGCCGTCAACGTCACATCGCGCGTGGAGCGGTGGAACAGGCGCGCCCCCAACGTTCCTTCGAGCCGCGCGATGCTGCGGCTGATGTTCGACTTGGGCAGCCCCAGCGCACGCGCCGCCTCGGAGAAGCCGTGCAGGGCGGCCACGCGCTCGAAGACCTGCAGGTCGTTCAAGTCCAGCATGGGCCTGCCGTTCCGTTCCCCGGCACAGTGTGTTCCGGATGAGCTGTCTTATTCCTTGGGCCCTGGCCGCGCATCTTGAGGAGCACGGGCGGAATGCGCCGCTTTTGGGGAGCACTGGGAACCATGTCCGGACTGATCCTGGCCGTGGGCGCGGCCGGCAATTCGCCGGCCGCGTCGTTCCGGCGCTTGTTGCACGTGGCGCAACAGTAAGGGAATTGGTGCACGAGGCGAAAGCCCCGGATTCGATACGTGACGAAGGCGCCGTCCACGTGGTGGTCGGCGATCTGAGGGAACCGAAAGCCATCGCCGCGGCCCTGGAGGGCATGCTTTCTCGCCTCCCGTGACGCGGACTTCATCACCGGCCAGACGATCATCATCGATGGCGGAAACCGGATGCTCTGACACAGAGAGAAGGACCAAAGATGCCCGATCTGTTCACGCCTTTTCGAATGGGCGACCTCCAACTTCCCAATCGCATCGTCATGTCGGCGATGACCCGCACGCGCGCCAGCGAAGATGGCGTTCCCACCGAGCTGATGCGGGACTACTACGTCCAGCGCGCCTCGGCGGGGCTGATCATCACCGAGTGCACGCAGGTCTCCGACCAGGGGCACGGGATCATCCGCTGCCCGGGGCTTCATCGCGACGATCAGCTGGCCGGATGGCGCACGGTCACCGACGCGGTCCATGCCGCCGGCGGGCGTATCGTCTGCCAGATCTGGCATTGCGGCCGGGTCGCGCACCCGGACATGCGCGGCGGCGAGCCACCCGTCGCCCCGTCGCCGATCCCTGCCACGGGCGACTTCTTCCTGCCGAGCGGGCGAGTCAACTTTCCGGTGCCCCGCGCGCTTCGCCTCGACGAGATCCCCGGCATCGTCGCGAGCTTCGCCGTGGCGACCCGGAATGCGCGCGCAGCCGGGTTCGACGGCGTCGAGCTGCACGGCGCCAACGGTTACCTGCAGGACCAATTCCTGCAGGACGGCAGCAATCATCGCCGTGACGCCTACGGCGGCTCGGTCGAGAACCGCGCGCGGCTGATGCTGGAGACGGCCGAAGCGATGATTGCCGCATGGGACGCGGCGCATGTCGGCGTTCGCCTGTCGCCATCGAGTTATCTCTACGGTGTCGACGACAGCGATAAGCGCGCGACCTTCGGCTACGTCGTTGAAAAGCTCTCGGCCCTGCGGCTGGCCTATCTCTGCCTGCTCGAACCGAATGCAAAAGACGCAGAGCAGGGCGTGCAGATCGAGCATGTTGCCGAGACGTTCAAGCCACTCGTGACTGTGCCGCTGATCGTCAACACCGGCTTCGACAAGGCAAAAGCCAACGCCGTGCTGGAAGCGGGCGGCGCGGACCTGGTGGCGTTCGGGGTTCCCTATATCGCCAACCCCGACCTGGTGCGCCGCTTCCAGGAGAATGCGACGCTCAACAAGCCTGACCCGAAAACATTCTACGGCGTCGGGCCGGAGGGCTACACCGACTATCCGGCGCTGGAGGCTTGACCATGGATGCCAGAGAGCAAACCAGGCCGGCCAAGGTCTCTCCGCCCCTGATCGATGGTTTCGACAGCCGTTTTGCCGAGGTGAACGGCGTGCGCCTGCACTACTGGATCGGCGGCGATCCCGAGGGACAGAAGGTGGTGTTATGGCACGGCTTTCTCTCGACCGGCTACGCCTGGCGGCACGTCGCCCCCGCGCTCGCGGACGCGGGACTCGCCGTCCTCGTGCCCGACATGCGGGGTTTCGGCGACAGCGACAAGCCGCCGGGCGTGGCGGGCTACGACGCCCGTGCGCTGGCCGAGGAAGCCCGCGCCCTGGTTGCCCGGATCGGTTTTGGCCGGGGCGGGGCCGTGGTCCACGCGGCCCATGACATGGGAGCGCTGCCCGCGCTGCTCTGGACCGCAGACCACCCGGACGAGGTGAAGGCGCTGCTCTACATCGAAGCTCCCGTCATGCTCGGCCAGGTGCTGCGCCCGGTGTTCGCCTATACGCCCGAAGCCATGGCACAGGGCTCGATGTGGTGGTGGATCCTGCCGCTTGCGCCCGGCGTCCCCGAACGGCTGATCGTCGGCAACGAGCGGGCGTTCCTCGGCTGGTTCTACGAGGGTGATCACGTCGTCAATCACGGCGCGTTCCCGCCTGCCGTGGTGGACGAGTATCTGCGCACCTTCTCCGGCCGCGCGGGCGTGCTCGGCAGCCTCGGCGTCTATCGCGCCGCCTTCACCAGCATCGCCCAGACCGAGCCGCTGCTGAAGGCCAGGATCAAGACGCCGGTGTGGGCGATGGGCGGAGATAAGGGGCTGGGCGCCCGCGTCGGCCAGATGGTCGCTCTGGTCGCCGAGCACGTCCACACCTCGGTCGAGCCGACCAGCGGACACTTCCTGCCCGAGGAGGCGCCCGCGCCCGTGGCCGACGCGATCATCCACATGGCGAACGCCCAAACCGCTGAACTGAAGGAGAGCACCCATGGCTGACTATTCGATCACCGCCAGCGGCGACACCGGTCCGCTGCCCGCCGACGACCTGAGCCGATCGCTGACCGTCTCCAACCCTGACGACCCGAACCTGCTGCATCTGTCGGTGGTCGGGGACAATTACACGGTCCTGGTCTCCGGCAAGCAGACTGAAGGGCGCTATTGCCTGATCGACATGCTGGTGCCGGACGGCAGCGGCCCGCCGCTGCATCGCCACAGTTTCGAGGAGATGTTCACGCTGCTCGAAGGCGAGTTGGAGTTCACCTTCCGCGGCGAAACGATGACCGTCTCACAAGGTGCGACGGTCAACATCCCGGCCAATGCGCCGCACCAGTTCCGCAACGCCTCGGGCAAGACCGTGCATATGCTCTGCATGTGCACGCCCGCCGGTCAGGAGGAGTTCTTCGCCCAGGTCGGCGACCGCGTCGCCGGCCGCACCTCCCCGCCGCCCCAGCTCAGCAAGGAAGAGCAGGCGGAGCGCGGAAAAAAGTCGGCCGAACTGGCACCGAAGTATCGGACAGAAATGCTCTAGCTGCGGTCGAAACATTTCATTTCGAGTAGAACGAAAAGGACGTTGATGAAAATGCCTAACACGAATCAAGATACTCCCGAGGCGATTGTGAAGGCCTTTTTTCAAACGAAAGAGAAGCACGATCTGGATGGCTTGAAAGCGCTGTTCGCCGACAACATTGTTTATACCTTTCCGCTGCCCGCGTCCGGTGCGCAGGAGAATTGGTTCGTCTACGATGGCAAGGACGCCACGGTCGAATATCAGCGCAAGACCCTTGACGCCTTCTCTCAGTTGAAGATGCGTGACATGCAGGTCACCATTGGCGCCGACGGCAACACAGTGTTCGTTGAGTCTAAGGGCGACTACGTCTCCAAAGAAGGCAAGGCGTACAAGAACGTGTACATCTTCAAGTTCGTTCTGGAGAGCGGCAGGATCGTCAAGGTCTTCGAATATGCCAACCCCGTGACGTATGCGCTGCTGGCCGGCCTCCCGATCGCGGGACGCGATTTGCGCGATGACGGCTCGAGATAGTGCGATTTTCGAAACCGCGGCGGACATTGCCGCAGATGCCTCTATCGCTTGAAGATTGTTCGCGTTCCAGGTCGTTCCCCCACTCTATCCTCTGGGGAGACGGGAGAGGAATGGTTCGTCGAACCCCTTCCAAAGGAGAGTTTTACAAATGCAAACTTTGATCAACATATCCGCGCCTCCATATCATGTTCAGTCGACGGCTGAACAGCTGAAGGGCGGCTTTCCCTACTTTGCGCATCACGATTCCGTCTCGAAGCTGTGGGCCCAGAAGTGGCGGCCGCCTTGCTCGCACGGCATCTATCCTTTCACCGACGGCGACGTCGCCGACTTCGACCCGATCTTCGCCGACCTCGTCGACCGATGCGGCGACGATCCGGCCATCCTGTATCGGCCGGACGACTATGCGCGACCGTTCCTTCCCGTCGGCGAACGGCTGGCCGCTCAGGCCGCCGACGCCCTGTCGCAATCGAAGCCCGATCAGGCGCTGGACCTCTTCCTGAGATCGGCCGCGGTGTTCCGGATTGCCAGGTTTCCGATCAACCGATCCAGGCTTGGGGACGAGGCGTGGCGGCTCGGCAAGGCCGCCTACGAGCAAGGCGGAAGACTGCTCGACCCTCCCAGCGTCCCCGTGAGCCTGCCCTTCACCCATGCCGACGCCGGCGCCGGCGACACCGACGGCCCGATCGAAGCCTACCTCCGTCTGCCGAAGGGCGACCGGCCAGGTTCAGGTTGGCCGGTCGTTCTGTTCATCTGCGGGCTGGACGCTTACCGGACCGACCACACGCCGCGCACCCAACAGCATGTCGACCGGGGCTTCGCAACGCTGAGCTTCGAGATACCGGGCACCGGCGACTGTCCTGCCGCACCCAACGATCCCGCCTCGCCGGATCGCCTGATGACCAGCATCCTCGATTGGGTCGAAGCGAATGCCTCGGCATACGGTTTCGACACCCGGAAGGTGGTCGCTCGCGGGATCAGCACTGGCGGCTACTACGCGTTTCGGGTTGCGCATACACACGCGGATCGTCTGTTCGCCGTCGTCGCCCAAGGTGGCGGCTGTCATCACATGTTCGATCCGGACTGGATACGTGCCCAGGATCAGATGGAATATCCTTTCGCCCTCGCCGAGGCCTTGACATGGAAATTTGGATACAGGGACAGCGACGGCGCGGCGGCTGTCGCGCGCTATGCAGCCGAGGCGCGGAAATTCAGCTTGGTGGAAGCAGGGCTGATCGGGACACCCACGTGCAGGCTTCTTGCCATAAACGGAACGGAAGACTCGATCTTCCCGATCGAGGATAGCCTGTTGGCCGCAATCGACGGGCATCGCAAAGATCTCGTCGTTCGTGGCGATCGCCCGCACATGGGCAACCCTGGCGCTGAGGAGATACTATACCAGTGGATCGACAACGTTAGAGCGGGGAAGCCATGACCGGCTTGTCTGGTGTCGCGGGGGATAGCGGATTACGAAAGGGCTGCCCCTATTTAAGGCCGCCGCGCGCCACTACCTGATGGGCTTTCCGCGGACGGAAGGCAGATGCACGTGTCGGAGGTGCCAAGCTAAAACACCGGTGTCGTCCAGCTCGCGCAGCCACCGCGGAACCCACGAACTCAGGGGGGGCGGCTCACTATTGATCCGCGTTCGGAACAGCGGTTCATCCATGATATTTCCTCTCTCAAGGCGTCGGCCAAGCGGGTTGGATCGATAGCAATGAGACTTTCCAGTTCCGTGAAGCGTCGAAGCATAAGGTTCCGACCCATCAGCAACGTCGTTGGGAGTGCGATCGGACTGGCGCCTCGGAGGAAGCCATAGACGCGGACGGCCGTATTCATGGGCAGGTGCGGCAGGATCCGGCTCAGCAGATCCCCGCCTACGCCGTCGAACACGGTCGTGGCATCGAGTTCAAGGGCCAATGCAGCGAACTTGTCCTCGAACCCGTTTTCCGTCGAAATGAGCACGTGCTCGGTCCCGTGCTCGAGGAGCCCGTCTCGCGCGGCTGCGGATCGAGCCAGGAAGACTGCCGGAACCGCGCGGCGACGGACGAGCGCCGCTTCGGGGTCGCCAAACCTACAAGCTTGTCCCAAGCCGGCATCTCCCAATCCCCCTGCGTCGCAACCACGGGGACCTCTTTTCAGGAGTTCAGGCAGGCGCTTACATCCCGGTCTTGATTGTGGACCAACCGATCCACAGGTCATCCCTTGCGAGAAGCCGGGAGGTTCGAGTGCGGGCCTACGTAGCGGTCATCGACGAGAAGGGCAGTCGGTTCAGGTTCCAGGACCTGCAACTTGAAGACCCGCGCCCGACCGAGGTGCTCGAACCTGTACTCAGGATCGGAGATGGACATCGTCCAACAGGAAGTGTTCGGCCCGGTGCTGACCCTGCAGCGGTTCAAGACGGAATCGCAGGCGATCGAGCTCGCCAACGCCACCCAATACGGCCTCAGCGCCAGCATCTGGTCGCGTGACGTCGACCGGCCGTTGCGCGTGGCGCGCGAGATTGAGGCCGGCTCGATCTGGATCAACGATTGGGCGGTGCTGCACGAACAGTTCGAGGAGGGCGGCTTCAAGCAGAGCGGCCAGGGCCGTATGCGGGGCCTCGCCGTGTTGGACGACTTCCTGGAATACAAACACATCGCCTTGAGCCCGGGCCTTGTCGAAGCCCGCTCGGCACGAGTTTGAGCGATCCCTTCTCCAAACATCAGATGCCAAGGAACCGAACCGCCATGCCACGGTCCAACGTCGATATCGTCAAAGCTGTCCTGGACAATCCTACCGACCTTGACTCGGTCAAGGCGCTGGTCGCGCCCGACGCCACCTATGTCTCGCTCAACTACGACAATCCCGAACTGCAGCGGCTGATGCCCTGGGCGGGCACGCAGATCGGGCCCGAGGCGATCGTCAGCACCTACGAGCGCGTCGGCCGCTACTGGAAGAACGAAGGGTTCGAGATCGGCGACATCTTTGAGTCCGGCGAGAACGTTGCGGTCTTCGGCCGCTTCACCTACCGCTCCACCACGGTCGGCCGCCCGGTCACCTCGCCCTTCGCCATCCTGGCCAAGGTCCGGGACGGCAAGGTCGCCTACATGCAGTTCATGGAGGACACCTTCGCCACCGCCTCCACGTTCCGCGTTGGTGGGACCGCCACCTACCGCGCCGACCCTGAGGGCGGCGAGGTCGAAGCGTAAGGGAGGACCGGACATGAGCAACGAACAGTTCGTGCTACTGGTCACCGTGCCGATCAAGGCCGGTTGCGAGGACGAGTACCTGGCACTCGTCAACGCGGTGAACGACGAGATGCGCCAGGAACCTACTTTCGTGAACACGGTGCTCCACCGGAGCGCCGAGGACCCGGGCCTGTTCATGCTGCACGAAACCTGGAGCGACCGGGAGAATTTCTTCTCCGTCCAGATGAAGAAGCCCTACCGCGCCCGCTACGAGGCGCGGCTGCCGGACCTCTTGCGCGCGCCTCGGGAAATGAAGGTCTTCGCGCCGCTACGGGCCGACTATGTCGCGCCGACGATGGGGAGCGGCGCCGCGGTGCCTGACGAGACGCCAGAGCCCGGCCCCGTTGCCGTGCTGAAGCGCTTCTACGAGGCCGAGGGCGCCTACATGAACGCCGGCGGCGCGGGTGGCGGCGCGAGCTTCGCCGCACTGGCTGCCACCCTCGACCCCGAGGTCGTGCTCCATCAGTCGCCCGACCTGCCCTGGGGCGGCGACTTTCACGGCCATGCGGGCTATGAGCACTGGGCGCGTCAGATGAGCGAGGCGTTTGACCAGCTCGAAGTCAAGGACCGACAGCTCATCTCCGAGGGCGACGTCGTGGTCGCCATCTGCCGTCTGGTCACTCGCTCACGCATTAGCGGCGCGGTCGTGAACGCGCCCATGACGCAGGTGGTGACGGTCCGAGGCGAGCGGATCGTTGAGTTCAGGCCGTTCTACTGGAATGTCCCGGACTACCGCGCCGCCATCGTAGAGGGCTGACGCCATGTCCAACCGGGACGTGCTGCAGCGTTTCTACGAGGCGGAAGCGCGCTTCATGGCGGCCGAGCAGCCTGACTTTGGGCCAGTCGCCCCCACCCTGCATCCTGACTGCCTGCTCTGCGAGCCGGAGTCGCTGCCCTATGGCGGCGAGTGGCGGGCCGGGACGGTGTGGAGCGCTGAATGCGGATGTTCAAGGCGACTTGGCCCTCGCTAGAGGTGCGCGACTCCCAAGTCGTCAGCGACGGCGATATGCTTTTCAGCCGGTCGCACGTCTATGCAACGTCGCGGCAGACCAACAAACAAGCCGACTGGGCGCTCCTCCAGCAGTTAACATTGCAGCAAGGCGGAATCCTGGACCTGAGGCCCTTTCACTGGGACGCCGCCCGGCCGACCCCGACCCAACGCCCGAACCCCGGACCGCCGCGCCGGGCTCACAACGGAGTGGCGGTGGACTGCCAGGCGATCATCCGCCAGCCCTCATCCGACCTCGTCCGGACGTTGGTGTAGGTTGCGGAGCTGGCGCTCCTCCCCGTCGATACTCGCCCACATATGGGCGACGCCCGTTATCACGGCGATTTCGCCATGCAGGCGAACCTGCTCGTCCGAGCGTCTGATCTCGAGCTAGCGCGTGCCGCCGGCTTGCAGCCCGGCGAGGAAGCTCGCCTTGGTATCCTGGCGTGCCGAAGAGTGCGTCCCAGGTCAGGTCATCCGACAGCAGCCGGTCGAGTGCGCCGACGTCAGCCGCCACCATTGCGTCACAGCGACCGGCCTCGAAGCCGAGCAGCTCGGTTGTTTCGTACATGGTGTGCTCCGGCTCAGGCCCCGCGGGCCACTGGCTGGTCGGGCACGATCTCGATGCTGAGCCGGCCAAGGCCCTCGATCTCAGCTTCAACCTTGTCGCCAACACGGAGAAACGTGTTGGACCCCAGGCCGACGCCGGCCGGCGTTCCGGTCAGGATCACGTCGCCGGGTTCCAGCGTCACGTGGTCCGACATGGCCGAGATCTGCTCGGCCAGGGACCAGATCATGTTGGAGGTGTTGGAGTCCTGCTTCAAATCGCCGTTTACCCAAGCTTCCACGGGGCGACCAGCGTTCTAGAACGCGAGAAGCGATTGGGTAGTCGGCGACGCGGGCGATCGAACCAGCGAGGGTCTCCATCACCGCCCTCCTGCCGTGCAGGCGATCGCCACCGCGGCGGTGAGAAGCCCGCACAGGATGTAGGTGACCAGTTGCTGCGGATTGAGACCGAGCGGCTTCGGGACGAAATCCCGGAACTCCGGATCGATCCAGGCGGTCCCTGGGAAGAAGGGAGCGAAGACCATCGCCAGGAAATAGCTGCCGGCAACCGCCGCAGCGATGAGGAACATCGGCAGCGTGAGTGGATGCGACGCGAAGAGGATGACGAGTGCCAGGGTTCCGAGAAACACGCCGAGCAGCATCGTCTGAGCATTGTGGAACTTGGCGTGGGGCGGCCATGCCGGGTTATGGAGGTGCATGCGCGCGGTGCGCGGCAGCACAGCGTCGTAGAGCAGCCCGCCAAAACTATAGACCGCAACGACGGCGACCATCCATTTAGCAAAATCCATTGCAGAACTCCTTCTGGCGCGACGATGGAGATTGCCCGGAGAGGCTGGTATCAAAAAATCGCGACAATCCTCAGGCGCGCGAGGCGTCGCGGAACTGGGCCGGAGTCACGCCAAGGTTACGGCGGAAGCTTGCGACGAAATGTGCGGCCGACGAAAAGCCGGAGCAGATCGCGGTTTCGGTCACGCTAGTCCGATCTCTCAACAGCTGAGCTATCGCCTCTTCGAGCCGACGCGCCATGATCCACCGGTGCGGCGTGGTGCCCTCGCTGGCCCGAAACGCTCGGATGAAGTGCGACAAGCTAAGACCTGACATATCGGCGAGGTCGGCGACTGAAGCGAGCCTGTCGGGCTCGCGTTCAAGCTGCCCGTCCACCAACGCCTGCACCCTACGGAGCACGCCTGGGGATAGACCGCCTCGCGCCACCGGCGGAGACGGGCTCGAGGCCCGACTCATCAGCGCGCCGGCTGTTTGCACGATCTGCGGGATTGAACGGTCGGAATATTCAGCAAGCGCGACCAACGCTTGCGCAGACAGCGCGCGGAGACACAAGGCTTCCTCAAGGCGCGACGTCGGAAAGGCCGTGTCCGGGCGCGCTTCGCCAGGCGCGAGCGGGTCGATGAGGATCTGGAGCGTGTCGCCCTGACCGCGAACCTCGAGGAAGTCGCTGTCCCACTCTGTCGCGATCGCCACCGCCCCGCAGCGCGCCGTGGCTTTGGTGGTCCGATCGCCTCGTCGCCACTCGAGCTCCTGTCCACCGGTGATGCTGAATACCAGCCTGATCGCCGCAATGTCGGACAGCTCGACGCGGCTGCCGTCATGCCGCCACCGGCCCACGGCCGCCACAGTCCGTCCGGCCCTGTTGATGCGGGCCAGCCTCAACGGCGCGCCCAGCGCGGCGTGGAAGCGCGCCAGCGCGTGGTCGATGGGTTCACTATTCACGGTGTTCGATGGCTTGCGTCACGGTCGGAGGTAGGCGGCAACATGACTGTTCGAAATGCCCAAAAGTTGGAAAAAATCCTGGCGATCGCGTCGGCAGATCGCAATCGATGACGACGAGTTGGCCAACCTACGACTTGGCGCCGGCCCGTGCCGCGTCTGCCCTGAACCGAGCGACGACAAGGCGGCGATGCTTCCCATTCTGTTGAGATCGGTTGCTCGGACTCGGCGGAAGGCCTAGACTAACGTCTGTCGTGTAAAACGACAGCGCGGCTCGATCGTCATAGGCTCGACCGGTTGTCGAACACACGTCGACCATACACTCGGTATGGTTTGGCCAACGTCTCCGCAAACTGCCGCCTCGTGACTGCTCAGGTCAAGTGGCAGCCATCAGCGTCGATCAACGCTGATGCACATGGAAGCGCAACGGTGTGAACTGGGATCGCGATCTGCTGCCGCTCCAAGGGAGGAGGCCTGGGCAGCGGCAAGGAAGAATGCAAGATCGCGGCTGTTCATAGCCATCTCATAACCTGATGCCTTCCATCTGAACAAACGTCGTTTATTCCGCACAGGATTTGGAACAAGTTCAGCCGTGACATGCCGCCGTAGCGACTTGGAATGGAAGGAGACTGGCCTTGGCTCTCGAGACCCGACTGACCCGGCTGTTCAGCATCCGCCACCCCATCATCCTGGCGCCGATGGACCCCGCATCGGGCGGGGCACTGGCGGGGGCCGTCACGGCCGGTGGTGGTCTTGGCATGATCGGCGGCGGTTACGGTAACCGGGACCACTTGGAATCGGAATTTGCTCTTGCCGCTAACCAGCGCGTCGGATGCGGCTTTATTACCTGGTCCATGGCGCAGGATCCCGCACTGCTTGACCTCGCGTTACAACGACAGCCCGCGGCGATGATGCTCTCATTTGCCGATCCTGGCCCGTTCGCCTCCCGCATCCACGCGACCGGCGTGCCGCTGATCTCACAAGTGCACAACCTGGAGCATGCCGAGCGTGCGCTGGCTGCCGGTGCCGCCGTCATCGTGGCCCAGGGTACCGAAGCTGGCGGCCATGGACAGCGTGCGCGGTCCACGATGGCGTTCCTCCCGACTGTGGCCGACCTGCTCGCCCGTCGGTCACCCGATACGCTGCTGGTGGCGGCGGGGGGCATCGCAGACGGGCGAGGGCTCGCGGCGGCCCTCGCACTTGGGGCCGACGGCGTGCTGATGGGCAGTCGGTTCTGGGCCACCCAGGAGGCAGTGATTCATCCAGCAGCCAAGCAGAAAATCCTCAATGCGAATGGCGACGAGACGGTTCGCACCCGGGTCTACGACATCGTGCGGCAGAAAAACTGGCCTACCGGCTACGACGCTCGGCTGATGCGCAACGGGTTCATCGAGACTTGGCAAGGCCGGGAGGAGCAGCTCGCACTTGAGCAGCCGGATCGTCTGGCGGCTTTCGAGGCTGCACATGCCATCGGTGACTACGACACTGCCAACGTGACGGTCGGCGAGGCAATAGGCCTCATCCACGACCTGCCACCCGCAGCGGAGCTCGTAGAGCGCATCGCTCTTGAGGCCCAAGAGCGGATCGAGGCGATCTCATCCTACGTCACTCACCAGCCAGGGATCCAGAATGCCTCTTTTGCGCTTTGACGTCGTTCAGGGCCGCGCCCGCGCGGAGCTGCGGACTCTTCTCGACGCGGCCCATCGGGCCATGGTGAGCGCATTCCGCGGTAGCCGTCTGCGCGGATCGGGTAGCCTCAAACTCAGCGTATCTGCTGTCATCTGCCCGACAAAGGTCTGGCGCGCGGCGCCCTTCACGAGATCACCGTGCGGCGGGAGGCGGTGAGGCCTGGGCGAACGCCGCCGCCACGATCCCCGGCTGCTACTAGTGGACCTCCGGCGAGCCGACGGCGGCCGAGCCCTGGGACTCGTTCAACCCGGCCGGGCTGCTGCGCCCGGCGCCCAGCCGGCACCGGACCATCGACCCGGCCTATCTGGACGAGGCGGTCGCGGTGTTCGCGCGGACCGGCTTTCATGGCCCGCTCAACTACTACCGCGCGGTCGACCCGTTCCTCGCGGTCGCCGCCGGCCCCTACGCTGGCGCGACGATCCGGCAGCCCGCCTAGTTCCTGACCGGCAGCGAGGACGGCTTGCGGACGTTCCAGCCCGACGAGGCGACGATGCGCGCCTCGCTGCCCAGCCTGCGGGGCTACACCCTCCTCGCCGGCATCGGGCACTGGCCGCAGCTGGAGGCGGCGGAGGCGGTGAACCGTGCGCCGGTCGAGTTCCTGGCGCAGTCGAGTGGACGATGACAGCGCTAGTCACACGCAGCACCGCGTCGATCTCGGCTATTTGCCGCAAGATCGTGCTTTGCGCTCCCTACCAGCTCCGGTTCCAGTCCGTTATTGCCGTGTCCATCGCAAGCGGACGATTGGAGGACCGAGTGCCAGGACCAACCTTCTCGACGGCGCCGCGCGGCTACGTGCGCGGCCCGACCGACGCGCCGGGGTTTTGGCAGCTCGGCAATCTGTGGCGGGTGATGGCGAGCGGCCACCAGACGGGCGGGAGCCTCTGCTTCATCGACCAGCTGGTGACGCCGGAGGGCGGCGGGCCGGGCATCCACCTGCACCCGAGCGACGAGGGGTTGTACGTCGCCTCGGGCCATTGCACCTTCCACGCCGGCGGCGAGACCGTCTCGGCGGGCGCGGGCAGCTTCGTGTTCGTGCCGCGCTTCACCGAGCACGCCTTCAGCGTCGACGCGCCCGGCACGCAGCTGCTCAACTTCTACCTGCCCGCCGGGTTCGAGCTGTTCATCATGGGCTTCGCGCACCCGGCCGAGCGCGACGAGCTGCCCCGGCCGGGCGAGGCCGCGTTGCCGCCGGTGCGGTTGGTCGAGCAGCTGTCGCGCGACTTCGGCCAGCTCGCCGCCCCGGGCCATCCCCTACCCGGCACGGTTCCGCCGGCGCCCGAGCTGATGTTCAGCCGCCCAAACCCGGACGCGGTCGTGCCGCCGTACATGGCGGACGCCGGCTCGTCACCGCGGTGGCGGCACGACGGCCAGCGCTGGTCGGTGCTCGCCGACCAGGCGCGCACGGACGGCAGCTTTTCGCTGTTCGAAGTCGAAGCATCCGCGGGCGCGGGCGCGGCGCCGCACCTGTTCGCGCGGTCGGACGTCTTCTACTACCTGCTGGAGGGCTCGCTCGACCTGTGGATCGGCGACGAGGTGAGCCGGGCGGAGGCGGGCGACGTCGTGTTTGTGTCGAGAGGAACGCCGCACGCCCGCGTCGCGCTCGGCGCGGGCGCGCGGTTCCTATACCTCGTCACCCCGGCCGGGTTCGAGCGCGTGCTCGAACAGGCGGGCGAACGCGCCGGAGCGGCGCCGCCGTACGATGCGGCGCCGGGCCAAGCCGTTGATCCGATCCGCACAGAGCGGCTGCTGGACGACCTGGGCCTGCGCCCGCTCGCCATGCCCGATCCGTTCGCCGGCCGCTCCGCCGAGGCGGCGCGATGAACGGCGGCTGCGTCTGCGGGACGATCGCGGCTTGGCGAGCGAGGCGCTAAGGAGGCAGCCGTGAGCAGCTTGTTCGACGTGTGGCCGGGACGCGATGCCGTGATGCGCGAGGCGGCCGGCGGTGCGTTGCGCCGGGTGCGGCACGCCGATCATCGGTTCGAGGTGCAGAGCGAAGACGAGCTCACGGCGATCGTCAACCTGAGCGCGGGGCACCGGGTCGTTCCACTTCGCGCGGGCGTTCCGCGACAGCACGGGATGCAGTCCGCATCGCTACGTCGTCGCCCGCCGCGTGGATCGCGCAATCGAGCTGCTCGGGGCGCCCGGGTCCGACGTCGGCGAGGTCGCCCGGCGCAGCGGCTTTACCCACGCCAGCCATCTTGCCCGCGCTATGCATCGCGAGATCGGACGGACGCCGGGCGAGGTGCGATCCGCCATCCTCTGCTGACGCCTTCCCCACCCCGAACGAACTGACGGCGGCGATCAAGGCTACCCAGCCCAGTGGTCCGACGCGCAAGCCGAAGTTTCTTGCCTTGACTGGTGTCGGCCGACTCTCGAACGCGTCCCACGCCGGTCGGGACGACGCATCGGCTTTGGCAAACCTGTTGCGGGCTTTCGACCGATACCAGTCTCTTTCCTCAATCCCCATCGCTACTGAGCTGCTGGATGGGCCGGCACGTACAAGGTAGCACGCGCACCGTGGATCAACATCTTGCGTAGGTAGCCGTTGCCCCGCTTGCTGATTCCGAGAAGCTTGGGTCTTCCGCCGGTGGTCATCTGCTTCAGGACCAGCCCAAGCCATGCGGCCAAGTCCCTGTCGCGCGCGAATGTCTGGGCAGGCATCCGCAATCAACCAGGGAGCCTGCAACCATGCCGTCCGACAATACCGTCCACGTCGCCATTGAACTCAGCCCTTCAATATGGCTCGTGCCGCCCGGCTGCCTGGCACCGAGAAGTCGCGGCTGCACCGCGTCGAGGGTGGCGATAGCACGGCGCTGCTGCCGAGATGGGCCTGCAAGCCTACGCCCTGATGGCGGCCGCCGAGGGTGCCGTCCACGCCCACGCCCACATCACCGGCAACGACTGAAAGCCCTACGAGGCGCCCGTCGCCGCCAGCAGCAGCACCAGCCGCAAGTCCGCCA
>CAXUNK010000022.1:0-24234 GCA_964252425.1 uncultured Acetobacteraceae bacterium | reverse complement strand
CTGCCGGCCAGCAGCAGCTCGAGCACGTCGGGGCGCAGCGAGGCGGGGATGCGGTGGACCAGGCTTCGCGCCAGTTGCCGGCCGGGGCCCCGTCGCAGGGCCGCGTCGGGCGCATGCGCGCTGGGCACGTCGGCATCGGTCAGCGCGGCAAACAGGGCGACCAGCTCGGACCAGGACACCACCCTGAAGCCGTTGCTGACCGGCGCATGGCGGACGAACTGCACCCGGCCGCTCTCGCCATGGCCGGCTTGCAGCGCGCGGTAGATCTCGAAGGCCAGACGCTGGATGCCGCTCGGGCGCGCGTGGTTACGCGCGTATTCGAACAGATCCTCGACGTCGATCCATAATCTCCCCGGCATCGCCCCGCTTCTCTCAAGCCTGTCCACTTGCCGGCAACTCAACTGGTCATAGTTGGATATGGGCGCCAGATATGCGAACCATCCCTGTCCAGCCAGGGCTGGCCGGACCGGCCGTGCATGGCTGTCACACTTTGTCGCCGATGTACCACCGTCCGGTGGACAGGCTACGTCAACCCCTCGCGACCCATCGCCAAGAATTTTTCGCGACGCAACGCAAGCCGCGCTTCCGGTGCCAATTCCAGCAGCGGCGCCAGCGCCTCGCCGATGGCCGCACCGACCCCGGCCATGGTCTGCGCCGGGTCGCGATGCGCGCCGCCCAACGGCTCAGGCACCACGGCGTCGATCAGGTGCAGCGCCTTCAGATCGGCGGCCGTCAGCTTCAGCGCCTCGGCTGCGGTTGCTGCCTGTGCCGCATCGCGCCACAGGATGCTGGCGCATCCTTCCGGCGAGATCACCGAATAGACCGCGTGCTCCAGCATCAGCACGCGGTCGCCCGCGGCCAGCGCGATCGCCCCGCCCGAGCCGCCCTCGCCGATGATGGTGGCCACCACCGGCACCGGGGCATCGAGGCAGGCCATGGTCGAACGGGCGATCGCTTCCGCCTGGCCGCGCGCCTCCGCGTCGATGCCCGGGAAGGCGCCGGACGTATCGACGAATGTCAGCACCGGCAGCGAGAACCGGCCGGCCAGCTCGATCAGCCGCCTCGCCTTGCGATACCCCTCCGGCTTGGCGCTGCCGAAATTGTGCCTGACGCGAGACTCCGTCTCCGACCCTTTCTCGGTGCCCAGCACCATCACCGGTCGGCCCTGGAAGCGGCCCATGCCACCGACAATGGCTGCGTCCTCGGCAAAGGCGCGGTCGCCGGCCAGCGGGGCGAAGTCGGTGATCAGGGTGGCGATGTAGTCGAGCGCGCGGGGCCGGTCCTCGTGCCGCGCCACCTGCGTCTTCTGCCAGGCCGAAAGCTTGGCGTAGGTGGCCCGAAGCTGGCGGTCGGCCTTTTCGGTGAGACGGGCGACCTCCTCGGCGATGTTGATGCCCTCGGGCTCGGACATCTGCCGCAGCTCTTCGATTTTGCCTTCCAGCTCGGCAATCGGTTTTTCGAAATCGAGGAAATGCCGCATGATTGCGCGCGCTCTAACCACAGGGGCGAGGCTTTCGCCAGGGGCGGGGCCCCAGGGCAGCTTTCGGGCCGGCGTCCAGGGCGGCTTCCCAGCCCGGCGGCGCCGCTCTATACCGGTTGTGCAATGAATATGCTCGCCACAGCGCGCGCCGACTGGCTCACCGCACCTCGCGCCCGGCTCTACGCCGGGTGCCTGGGCGCCCTCGTGGGCATCTTTCTGCTCTGGGTCGGCATGCAGACCGCGCTGCACGCGGAGGCCAAGCCGATCGCGTTGGATTTCATCGCGTTCTGGGCCGCGGGGCATCTGGCCGCGTTCGGCCACGCCGCCAGCGCCTACGACAACGCCATCATCGAGCGGATCGAGCGCGCGGCCGCCGAGATGGCGCCGGGCTATCTCGCCTTCTACTACCCGCCGACTTTCCTGCTGCTCGTCCTGCCGCTGGGTGTGCTGGCCTACAGCACCGCACTCGCCGTGTTCCTGCTCGCGGGACTGGCCGCCGCACTGGCCGCGCTGCGCCGGATCCTGCCGCAGGACTGGGCCTGGCTGCCGCTGCTCACCTTCCCGGGCTTCCTGATGAACGGGTTGTCCGGCCAGAACGCCACGCTGTCGGCCGCGTGCTTCGCCGGGGCGGCCGTCCTGCTGGACCGAAGGCCGCTGCTGGCCGGCGCTTGCCTGGGCGCGCTGGCCTGCAAGCCGCAACTGGCGGTGCTCGTGCCGGTGGCCCTGCTGGCGGCGCGGCGGATACGGGCGCTGCTCGCATGCGGCGCCACCGCACTCTGTCTGGCGGCGCTGTCCTGGGCGGTGTTGGGCACCGGCGTGTGGCGCGGGTTCCTGGCCAACGCGCCGATGGCGCGGCTGGATATCGAAACGATCGCGATCAAGTGGCCGAAGATGCAGAGCCTGTTCGGCGCCGTACGGCTGGCGGGGGGCGGCAACGCGCCGGCCTATGCCGCACAGGCCGTGCTCTCGGCCGCCGCGTGCGGCCTGCTCGTCTGGCTGTGCGCGCGGCGTCCGGGCGGCCGGATCGAGATGGCGGCGCTTGCCACCGCCGCCCTGTTGTTCACGCCGTTCCTCTACGACTACGATCTGGCTGTGCTCGCGGTGCCGCTCGCCTGCCTGCTCGCCATGGCCCAGCGCACTGGCTGGCTGGCCTGGGAGAAGACGTGCGGCGCCGCCCTTTTCGTACTGCCACTGCTCGCGCGCCCCGCCGGCATGGGTTTGGGGCTGACACTGGGGCCCCCGCTGGTGGCGGCGCTGATGCTGATCCTGTGCCGCCGGGCCTGGCTTGCGTGAGGCAGGCCGTGGCGCAGCAGGCGGCGGACGACACCAAGACCGCCATATGTCGGGGACTGTCGCCATTTCGCGACGCAAGCTGGCTTACCGCAGAACGGGCCCGGGTGTACAGCCGGCTGGTCGCCATCATGGTCGCCATACAGGCGGCCAACTTGACGATACGCATCCTCCGCTCTGCCGCCTCCGATCCGCATTGGCGGCCGGAACCCACCGATTTCGATACGTTCTGGGCGGCGGCGCGGCTGACTTTGCAGGGCCACGCCGCCTGGGCTTACGTTCCGTTCATCATGCAGGCGGCCGAGCGGATCGGTGCGCAACCGGCCGCGCACCAGTTCTTTCCCTACCTCAACCCGCCGATCTTCCTGCTGCTCTGCGCGCCGCTGGGCCTGTTGCCATACCTGCCGGCGATGCTGGTGTTCGTCGCATCCACCTACCTGGCCTTCGTTGCGTGTCTGCGCCGGCTGTTGCCGCGCCCCTGGCCCAGCCTGACCATTGCGGCGCTGCCGGTCGCCATGCTGAACGGCACGGAAGGGCAGAACGGTGCGATCACCGCTGCCTGCTATGCCGGCGCCGCGTTGCTGCTCGAGCGCGCGCCGATCTGGGCAGGCGTGTGCCTGGGGCTGCTCGCCTACAAGCCGCATCTGGCGCTGTGCGTACCGCTGGTTCTGCTCGCCGCGCGGCGCTGGGTGGCGCTGGCGTCCTGTGCAGCGACTGCCGCCGGCCTCGCCGGCCTGTCATGGGCGGTGCTGGGCGCCGCTCCATGGCGCGGCTTCCTGGCTGCTTCCGGCATGATGCACGAGGTGATCCAGGGCGACGACACCTGGCCGCGCATGTTGAGCACCTATGCCGCGTTCCGGATTCTGCATGCCGGACCGCTCGCCGCCTACGCCGCACAGGCCTTGGTAGCCCTCTGCGCCGCCTGCCTGGCCGTTCGCATGGCTGCGCGCCGGCCTGGCGCGGCGCCGGAAGTCTCGGCGATGGTGGCCGGATCGCTACTCTGCACGCCCTACCTGCTGGACTACGACCTGGTGTGCACCGCCGTGCCGATGGCCTGGGTGGCAGGCCAGGCCGCCATTGGCGGCTGGTTGGCCTGGGAGAAATGTCTGCTTGGGCTGCTCTATCTTTTTCCGCTGGAGGCTCGGAACCTCAACCTGTCTCTCCACGTGCCCATAGCGCCCGCGATCCTGATCAGCCTTCTCGCGGTGATCACGACGCGAGAAGCCGTCGCCGGCAGCAGCAAGATGTGAATTCGTTGCGGTGTGGCTGGAACACAGCTTCCACTGCATCGGAATTCGTTTCATTGTCGGCACATGTACGTTCCGTTCACGAACCGCTTCGCGTTCGCATTTCCGGTGCGGACCCATAAAGGTTTGTTGCCTCTGTCGGGACCGGCTAAGCGCGCAAGCTGGCTGAACGGCACGTGTCTGCGATTGCCCGACGCGATCCCATGATCGGCAAGTTTGACTGGCTGACCGCCGGGCGGGCGCGGGCCTATGCGGCGCCGGTCTGGGTGCTGGGGCTGGTTCTGACCTTCGGTATGGTTAGCCGGATCGTCTCCCCCGCCATGACCGACATGCGGCACCGGATCGCACCCACCGATTTCAGCGCGTTCTGGGCCGCAGCACGCCTGGCGGCGCTGGGCGACCCGCAAGCCGCCTACGACCCGCAGGCTGCGCAGGCCGCGCAGTGCCAGGAGGCGGCCTGCGATCCCGCGGCGCCGTTCCCACGCCCCTACCTTTATCCTCCGGCGTTTTTGTTGTTCACGCTGCCGTTCGGCCTGCTGCCTCTGCCGTTCGCGCTGGTCGTGTTCGTGGCCGCCGGCTACGGGCTGGCCGCGTGCTGCCTGCGCAGGCTCGCAGGTCATGGCTGGTGGCTGCCGATCCTGCTCTCGCCAGGCGCTTTGCTGAACGCGGTGACCGGCCAGGCAGGATGTTTGAGCGCCTCCTGCTTGGCGGGCGGCCTCCTGCTGGTGGGCACGCGACCGGCTTTGGCGGGCGTGTGTCTGGGCCTTTTGGTGTTCAAGCCGCAACTGGCGCTCGCCATCCCTGTCGTGCTGCTGGCCGGCAGGCGCTGGCGCGCGCTGGCCGCCTGCGGCGCCACGGCGTTTGCGGTCTGTGCACTCTCGTGGTGCGCACTCGGGCAAGCGGCCTGGACCGCATTCTTCGCGCGCTCGAGTTGGGCTGGGTCGCTGCTGAGGGAGGAGGCTGTCTGGCACAGGCTGGTCAGCGTCTATGGCGCGGCCCGCCTGTTGCGGGCCGGCGTGCCGCTGGCCGCCGCGTGCCAGGGCTTGGCCGCGATCCTGGCGCTCGGCTATCTGATATGGCTGGCCAGGCAGCGCCTGTCGGACGGCGGCGACGTTGCGGCGATTACCCCCGCCGCGCTGCTCTGCACGCCTTATCTGTGGGATTACGATCTGGTCTGCCTGAGCGTGCCGGCCGCGTGGCTCGCCGGCCGGGCCGCGCATAGCGGATGGCGCCGGTGGGAAAAACCGATGCTGTGCGGCAGCTATATGGTGCCGGTGCTGGCCCGCTACGCCAATCTCAGCCTCGGCGTGCCACTATCCCCGTTCCTTGCTGCCGGCCTGCTGGTGCTTGTCGGCATGCGATCGACGGCACCCCAGACATGATGGACAGTTTCGAGCGGTGGCTGCGCGCGCCGAACCGTCTGCTGGGCGCGTTGCGGGCCTTGCTGCTGCTTCAGGCGGCGGGCTTCACCTTCATGGTGGCTGGCACGCACGGCGCGTTCACGCCTCAGCCGGAGCCGCCCACGACGACCGATTTCGCGAGCTTCTACGCGGCAGGCGTGCTGGCCGATCGTGGCCAGGCCGGGCTGGCCTACGTGCCTGCGGCGCACCGGGCGGCAGAGGCGGGAGTGATCGCGCCCGGCGTGGAGGAAAAGCGATTTCTTAACCCTCCTGTGTTTCTCTTGATCTGTGCCCCGCTCGCCCGGCTTCCCTACCTTGTGGCGTTTGTGCTGTTCGAGGCGGCGACGTCTCTGCTTTGGCTGGTGCTGGTCACGCGGGTTGCCGGGGGCGGAGCATTGGCGGCACTCGCGCTGGCCTGCGTACCCTCGGTCTGGTGGGCGCTGGGCTGGGGCCAGAATTCGTTTCTGTCGGCAAGCCTGATGGCTGCGGCGACACTTTTGCTGCCGCGCCGCCCTGTTTGGGCGGGGATGGCGTTCGGCGCGTTGTGCTTCAAGCCGAATTTCGGTGTGCTGATTCCGGTGGCGCTGCTTGCCGGGCGGCAGTGGCGGGCCGTGCTGGGCGCGTGCTTCAGCGCGGCGTCGCTGTGCGCGCTTTCGGTCGCGTGTTTCGGTCCGGATGCCTGGCGTGCGTTCTTCGACATGGCATCACACGCCCGCTCCACGATCGAGACGGGTATTCAACTGGCCGGCCATGTTGACGCTGGCGGTGCCGCACGGCTGATCGGCGTGCCGGCTGGGTGGAGCTGGGTGTTTCAGACGGCCAACACACTGCTGGCGGGCTTGGCCGTGGCGTGGCTGTGGTCGGGTCTGCGCCGTGAGGACAGCGAGCACCATCGGGCCGTGTGCAATGCAGCGTTGATTGCCGGCACGCTCGCTTCCATGCCGTTCGTGCTGTTCTACGATCTGGTCATGGCAGCCGTTTCTGCGGCCTGGCTTGCCAGGGCCGCACGACAGGATGGTTGGCGGCGCGGCGAGGCAGCGACCCTCGCCTGGCTGGGCGCGCTCGACCTGATCGCATTCCCGGCCGCATCCCTGCTGCGGTTGGCTGTGGGCAGTCTGGTCGCCCCGTCACTGCTCTGGCTGAGCTTTCGACGGCGAGCGGTCATACCTGGACCGGCTTCCCGGGCGCCGGCGTTAGCCGGGCGTGTTCCGCAACAATTGCATAACTAAGTATGTCGTGACCCAGCGGCCTGCCGTGCAAACTGGAAAACCATAGCAGTCTTCAGGAACTGATTGCGGCAGGGCCGTCGCGTAGCAAAAAAAATACGGCTCCGGTTGAATTTGGCCGAATTTTGAGATTGACGGGTTGATTGGTAAACGTTACGAGATTGCTTACGCCTTCCAAACGACGGCGTCTCGGGCGGCAGTGCCGCTGGATTGTGCAACGCGGTCACTGACTCGGTGCTCGCAAACAGGAGTTTATTTCGATGGACAAGCTTATCGTTCGCGCGCTCACCTTCAAGGCCGACCGCAAGGCGGTGACCGCCCTGGAATACGGCATCATCGCCAGCATCCTGGGCCTGGTTCTGGTCACCATCTTCACCAATCTCGGCACCACGATGAAGACGCTGTTCAACAACGTCGGCAGCTCGATCTGAAACCTGGCGGCTAGGCCGGCGCGAGCCGGCCTGGACCTGCCCGAGACGCGGGGCGGGCCAAATCATCGGCCCCGCCCTTTTTGTTACGATAACGAAATGCTATGGTCTTTTACCCAAGCTTTACACGTCGCCTCGTAGCTTACGACCGTAACATCATCCAAGGGTTCCGCCGTGCTTCATGCAGCCATTCTCCTCGATCTGGCCGGTGTGGCGCTTCTGGCCTGGGCGGCCCTGCACGATATCGGCTTCCGCACCGTCCCTAACCGCGTATCCGCCGCACTTCTGCTGATCGGCGTGCTGCTGCGCCTGGTCCAGGGCGATGTGCTCGCCGGCCTGGGGTGCGGGACCCTGGTCTTCATCGTCACCTATGCGTTTTGGCGCTTCGGCTGGATGGGCGGCGCCGACGTGAAGCTGCTGACCGCGTCAGCCGTTTTCGTGCCGCCCCACATGGTGCCGACGCTGGTGATCGGCACCTCGCTGGCCGGCGGTGTGCTGGCGCTGATCTATCTGTTGGGCAGCCGCTGGGTGCAGCGCTCCTACGGGCCGGCGCGACCCTCGGCAGGCCTCATTCGCCGTGCGGCACGCTGCGAACTGCGCCGGCTGCGCCTGCGCGGCCCACTTCCCTATGCAGCGGCCATTGCCACAGGCGGATGGCTGGCGCTGGCCGCATCATGACGCCCCGCGCTCAATCAGGAGGCATATGAATGCTTAGGACCTTGCTGTTTCTGCTGATGGCGGGCGGTCTGCTCGGCTTTTCGGCGACTGCCTGGGTGTACATGCACCCTCCGGCCCCGGTCGTGGTGCCCGTCCAGAAAACGAACGTGTTGGCCGCCGCCGGCACGCTGCGCGCAGGCACGCTGCTCAAGCCCGACGATCTCGAGATCCGCGAGGTCGCGGAGAGCGATATCCCGACCGGCGCACGTCGTGACACGCCGCAGGCGCGCGCGGAGTTGTTCGGCGCCATGGTCCGCCAGACCCTGCTGCCCCACCAGATGATCCTGCCCGCCGATGTGATGCGTCCTGGCGACCACGGGTTCCTGGCCGCCGTGCTGACCCCGGGCAAGCGCGCGACCTCCGTGGGCGTGGACAGCGTTTCGGGCACGGCCGGGCTGATCTGGCCGGGTGATCATGTCGATCTCATCCTCACCCAGCAGATCGACGACCCCTCGGTGCCGATCGGCCGGCGTTTTGCGGGCGAAACGGTGCTGAAGGATGTGCGCGTCATCGCCATCGATCAGCAGCTCGTGCAGGGCGGCACGTCGAGCACGGCCGACACCTCGCAGCAATCACGCACCGTCACCCTCGAAGTCTCGCCGGAAGACGCGGAAAAAGTTGCGGTAGCGACACGTTTAGGCAAATTGGGCCTGGCGGTTCGCCCGGTTGATGCCGGGATGCCCGCCGACCAGAAGGACCACGCCGTCACCTACAGCCAGGACGTCTCCAGCGCGATCGGCAACATGCGCCGGCCGACAGAGACGCTCGCTCCTCCCTCGCTGCATGTCTATTCCGGCACTCAGGATAAGGAATACCATTTCTAATGCGATCGCCGAGATCCCTGGGCAGAGCCCGCTTGTTGCGGGGCGCCAGCATCCTGCTCTTCACCGCGGCAGGTCCCCACGCCATGGCGCAATCCTATGTCGGCGGTGCACAGGGTACGGCCTCGCCGCTGCCCGGCGCCAGCGCCGCTCAACAGGGGACGCTCGAGGCCATACCGACGGCCGCGCCAAACTATCAGCCGGTGCATGCCAACCTCAGCATGGCGGCCGGCAGCGGCCGCGTCGTGCATCTGCCCGCACCGGCGACCAACGTGTTCACCGCCGATCCCAAGGTGGCCGAGGTTCGCCCGGCCAGCGCCAACAGCCTCTTCGTCTTCGGGGTCGGGCCTGGCGAGACGACGGTGGCCGCGCTCGGCGCCAACGGCGAGGCGATCGGGCAATATCAGGTCTCGGTCATGCCGTCCGCCTATGACGCCGACACTGCCCGCGGCGCGATCAACCGCGTAGGGCGCGCCTCGGTCAGCACACGTGCGACGGAGACCGGGGTGGCGTTGTCCGGTCATGTAGCCGATGCCGGCGAGGCGGACCGGGTGGTCTCCGCGGCCAAATCGGGTTTGCCGGCCGACGGCAAGGTCGATAACCGCATGACGGTCGCCGAGCCCATCCAGGTCGGTCTGCACGTGCGTATCGCCGAGATGAGCCGCTCCCTCAGCCGCGCGCTTGGCGTCAATTGGACCGCTGTCGCCCAGCTCGGGAAGGAAGCGGCAATCAGCGCGGCGACGCAGAACGTTGTGCTGCCGATTGCTGGTGTTGCGCCGTCCTTCGCTTCGGCCGGTATCGGCCGGGAAGGCAAAGCTGGCGGGTTCAACCTGACGAGCACGATCGACGCGCTCAGTCAGGACCAGCTGGTGCACACGCTCGCCGAGCCAAACCTGACAACGATGAGCGGCCAGCCCGCCAGTTTCCTCGTCGGCGGAGAATTTCCGATCCCGGTTGCCACCGGCAACAACACGATCAGCGTCGAATTCAAGCAATACGGCATCAGCCTCGCATTCGTGCCGACGGTGATCGCGCATGATCGGATCAGCCTGCACGTCCGGCCGGAGGTCAGCGCGCTGGACAAGGCGAACGGCGTGACGTCGGTGTTGAATCAGAGCCTGTCCGTCAGCATCCCGGCGTTGACCGTTCGCCGTGCCGATACGACTGTCGAGCTTGGCTCGGGCCAAAGCTTCGCCATCGCCGGGCTACTATCGGACCAGACGTCGCAGGTCACGCAGGCGACACCTGGATTGGGCGACCTGCCGATACTGGGCGCGCTGTTCCGGTCGGACAGCTTCCAGCGCCAGGAAACCGAACTGGTTATCGTCGTGACGCCCTACATCGTGCGCCCGGTCAGCGACCCGGCCGCCCTTCATCTCTCCTCGGACGGATTTCATGCGCCCAACGACCTGGAGCGCATCCTCGAGCTGCGTCAGCTCGGCCGGGGCAGCTACCAGGCCTATGGCCGCATACCGGCCGATGCCGGTTTCATCATCGAATAGGGGGCGGAACGTGATGCGCATACCGAACAGCTCATTTGCGGTGCCATTGGCCGCGCTCGCCACCCTGGTCGGACTGGCAGGCTGCGGTCCCGCTTACGACCCGCTCACCCGGGAGGGGTTGTGGACTCCCAACCACGCCAACCACGCCAACCTGACCCTGATGGTCGCCAACCCAGCCGACCTCGTGCGCGGCACCGGCCGGGGCACGTCGGACGGTCAATTGGCCGCCGCTGCCGTGGACCGGCTCCGCCAGGACAAGGTCAAAAAGCTGCCCAAGACCGACGCGTCCAAGATCGAGTCGGGCGACAACGAAGGTTCCGGCTCCGGGGCGCCATAACATGGTCCAGAATGCCTTGGCACAGGCGCCGGCGGAGACCGGCCAGAAGCCGGCCGACCGTTCGACCGTCATGGCATTCGTCACCGATGCCGACAGCGAGATGGCGTTGCGTGAGGGCATGACCGAGCTGGTGCCCAGCATGCAGATCAAGCGCCACTCGATACGACAAGCGACCGCGCTGTTGCGCAAGATGCCGAGCCCGGAAGTGCTTGTCGTCGATATCACCGGTGAGGACGCGCCTTTGGCCGCCCTGCACGACCTCTCGGAAGTGGTCGAGCCCAGCACGCGCGTTCTGGTCGTGGGCGACCGGGCGGACATGAATTTCTATCGTTCGCTGACCCGCGATCTGGGTGTTGCCGAGTATCTTTATAAGCCGCTGGCGAAGGAGATGGTGGCCCGCATGTTCGGGCCCGCCTGCCTGCAGCGGCCCGTCAGCAGCGGTGCGTTGCAGGGCGGCCGGATCGTTGCCGTCAGCGGCGCATGTGGCGGCGTGGGTACGACGACCATCGCCGCCAACCTTTCCTGGTATCTTGGCGAGGAGCTGAAACGGCACACACTCCTGTTTGATCCTGACATCTACACCGGCAATGCTGCGATGATGCTGGGCGGCCGAACCGGCACGGGCCTGCGCCTGGCGCTCGAGACGCCCTCGCGGATCGACGAGTTGTTCGTCGAACGCGCGGCCCAGCCGGTAACCGAGCGTCTGTCCGTTCTGGCAGGCGACGAGAAAGTGTCGGAGTCGGCCGACATTGCAGAGGGCGCGGGCCGGGCCTTGCTGGTGGCGTTGCGTCGCCGTTATAATTTTGTCGTGGCCGACGTGCCCTCTTCTCCAGTGCCGGTGTATCGCGAGCTGCTGATGCTTGCCCACCAGCGCGTGCTCGTCATGGATCCGACGCTCGCTTCCATGCGCAACACGCTGCGCCTGCTGGCGCTGCCGACCGGCCCGGACCAGGTGCGTCGCGCGGTCATCGTCTTGAACAGGCTGGGGCAGCCGGGCGGCCTCACGCGTCAGCAGATCGAAGAAGCATTGGAAATGCCGGTTGACCTGGCAATCCCCTACAAGCCGCAACAGGTAGGTCAGGCGGCGACCATGGGCACGCCCGCCTGCGTCGCCAGCGGCGGTTTCCGCACCGGCATCCTGGCGCTTGCCCGCGAGGTCGCCTTCGTGTCCAACAACGGCGCGTCTGGCAAGCCGGGCGCCGCCGGACCGTTCGGCCTTGGCCGGTTCATCGAGAGACTGTCGGGACGCGCCGAATGAACGCGACCCCGATGTTCGGCCGAAGGCGGACCGAGGCGGACGCCAACCTGCCGCCCCCGCCCTTGGCGCCCAAGCCTGCGGCCGCTGTCCCCGTGCAAAGTCAGTCCACGTCGGACCAATTGGCCGATTTGCGCACGCTGGCCCTCTCGCAGCTCGACCCGGCCGCCGCAGCGGCATTGCCGCCCGACCGGCTGACGCCCGAGATCGAGAAGCTTGTGGGCGATATCGCCACCGAGCGCCGCATCCAGCTCAATGCGCGCGAGCAGCGGCAATTGGCTGGCGAGCTGGTCAACGACATGCTGGGCCTGGGCCCGTTGCAGCCGCTGTTGGACGACGACTCGATCGCCGATATCATGGTCAACGGGCCGGACCGGGTGTTCATCGAAAAGGCCGGCCGCGTCACCCTGTCGAACGTCCGGTTCCGCGATGCGGGGCATGTGGCCAATATCTGCCAGCGTATCGCCGCCGGCATCGGCCGCCGCATCGATGAGAGCAGTCCTATGGTGGACGCCCGCCTCATGGACGGCAGCCGCGTCAACATCGTCTTTCCGCCGCTGGCGCTCGACGGGCCATACGTCTCGATCCGAAAATTTACCAAACGCAAGATGGATTTCGCGCGTCTGGTGGCGCATGGCAGTTGCAGTCCGCAGGTGGCCCGAATCCTTGAGATCGCAGGGCGGTCGCGGCTGAACGTGATCATCTCGGGTGGCACCGGTTCGGGTAAGACCACATTGATGAACGCGATGTCGCGCATGATCGACCCCGCCGAGCGGGTGATCACGATCGAGGACGCGGCCGAGCTGCAACTGCAGCAGCCGCATGTGGTGCGGATGGAAACGCGCCCCGCAAGCCTTGAGGGCCGCGGCGAGATCACGCAGCGCGACCTGGTGCGCAACGCGCTGCGCATGCGTCCGGACCGTGTGATCATCGGCGAGGTGCGGTCGAGCGAGGCGTTCGACATGTTGCAGGCGATGAACACCGGCCATGACGGCTCGATGAGCACCATCCACGCGAACAACACCCGCGACGCGCTCACGCGTATCGAAAACATGGTGCAGATGGGCAATATGGGCCTGCCCAGCAAGGCGATCAAAACGCAGATCGTGGGCGCGGTCGATATGATCGTGCAGGTGGAGCGGCATCGCGATGGCGGCCGGCGCATCACCCAGGTGACCGACATCGTCGGCCTGGAAGGCGACGTTGTCGTGCTCAACGACATCTTCCAGTTCGAATTCACTGGGGAAAGCCCGGACGGCACGAAGCTTGTGGGCGCCTACAAGGTCGGCCGCGGCCGGCCGAGCTTCTGGGATCGGCTGGTGTATTTCCAAATGGATCGCGCCTGGGTGGCCGCAATGGAAGAGACAAACTGGTGAGCGGCCTTACCTTTCTGCTATGTGGCGGGCTGCTCTGCCTGGCTGGTGTGGCCGGCACCGGCTTCTGGCTGCTATCGGAGCAAAAGCACGAGGCTGCCTGGACGGCGCGCCGCGACGCCACGATCGGCGGCTACCTGAAACCGAAAGTCAGCTCCGGTCCCACGCTGATGCTGGCAACCCGGCAAAAACAGAAGCCGGCCAATGCGATGGGCCAGATCCACTCGCTATTCAATTGGCGAGAGGATCGCAGAAGCCAGTATCCAATGAGCTGGTGGGGTGTCGCGATCGCGGCGCTCGGGCCTTCGATCATTGCGGCCCTGCTGGCCACGCGCGTGCTGGGCGCGTTGGGTTGGGCGTTCCTGCCGGTCGTGGACATCGTCCTGACCCGCACGTTTCTCGGCTATTGCACGGGCAAGATCTCCCGCGAGCTGCTGAGCCAGTTTCCCGACGCGCTCTCCATGGTGTCGCGTTCGGTGCGTGTCGGCGTGCCGTTGGGCGAGGCCATAAAGGTCGTGGCGCGCGAGGGCCTCTCTCCCACGCGTGAGGAGTTCGGCCGGGCCTCCGACGGCGTGGCCATCGGGCTCGACCTGGAGGTGGCTCTCGTGGAGATGGCCGAACGCAACGAACTGGCTGAATACCGGTTTTTTGCCACCGCGCTGGCGCTTCAGAGTCAGACCGGTGGCGGGCTGACCGAAACTCTCGATACCCTGGCCGACACGATCCGCAAGCGCGAGGCTGCGCGCAAACGCGGCGCTGCTTTGGCCTCCGAGGCCAAGACCAGCATCTACGTTCTGACCGCGCTTCCGGTGATCAGCGGGCTGATGCTGTGGATGTCCAACCCCGACTACATCAACATCCTGTTCGTCACGTCGGGTGGACAGAAGCTGCTCGCCATCGCGGTGTTCATGTTGTGCCTGGGTTTGTTTTCTATGCAGCAGATCATCAAGCGGAGCCTCTCGTGAATCCTGCCGCGCTTCCTTTGCCGCTGCCGGTCATCGGCATCGTGGCATTGCTGTTCGTGGTTGGGTCGTTCGCACTCCTGCGAGCGATCGACCAGCAGGACAAGATCCGGGCCCGCCTGGCGAACGCCACCGGAGGCGGCGATGCGGGGCCGTTGATCGAGGCAAGGCGCGATCGAACGAAGCTGCTCGACCTTGTCGCCAGGTTTGGCGGCGCGCTGGCCAAGAGCGGCATCTTGTCAGACGCCACGCGCGCGCAATTGGAACAGACGATCAATCAGGCCGGCCTGCGCGGCTCGCGCGTCTTCGGCCTGTTCATCGGCAGCAAAGTGCTGCTGATGTTCGGTCTGCCCGTCATTGCCTATATCCTGTTTTCCGGCCGCGGCTATTCCACGACGATGTTCTACGGCATCCTCGGCGGCTCCTTTGCGATCGGCATGCTGGCGCCGGACTTCTTCATCAAGCAGATGCGCGGCAAGCATCTCAAGAAAGTGTCGCGCGGCTTGCCGGACGCGCTCGACATGATGGTCATTTGCGCCCAGGCCGGTCTAGGACTGGAGAACGCCATCGACCGCGTGGCCCAGGAATTCGTTTTCGCCAATCAGGCTGTCGCCCTTGAGCTCGCGATCTGCTCGAGCGAGATGCGCATCGGTACCGATCGCCGGGTGGCTCTGCTGGCTTTGGGTGAGCGGACGGGGCTGGACCAGATGCGGCGACTTGCTGGAACACTCATCCAGACGATGCAGTTCGGCACCCCGCTCAGCCAGGCACTCCGCGTGTTGGCCGCCGAGATGCGGCAGGACAATTTGACCAAGTTCGAGGAAAAAGCGGCGCGTCTTCCGGTGTTCCTGACACTGCCGATGATCTGTTTCATCCTGCCCTGCGTGTTCATCGTGGTGGGCGGCCCCGCCGGACTGCAGATAAGCAAAACGCTCGGCCAGCATTAAGGATATGCGAATGCACAGAACACTTCGGCTGGTGCTTGCCTGCGCGGCCCTGTCAGCCTGTCAGAACCGGCCGCTGGCACCCATGGCGGGCAGCGGCAACAGCCTGCAAGCGGCGCGCGAGGCGCTGAACGGCGGCGAAGCCGGAACCTCGCTGGCCATCGCGCGGGGCGTGCTCATCTCGCAGCCGAACAACGTTGCGGCCCTGACCCAGTCGGGCGACGCGCAATCCGTGCTCGGCGACAGGTTGGCGGCCCAGATCAGCTATCAGAAAGCATTGGCCATCTCGCCTCGCGACATCCACGCACGCCTGGGCATGGGCAAGTTGCAGATACGTGACGACCTGCATGCGGCAGAGGCCACGTTCCGCAGCATCTTGGCCGACGCTCCGCGGGACCCCCTGACACTCAATGATCTCGGCTACGTGCTCGACCTGCAGGAGCGTCATACGGAGGCGCAAGCCTGCTACCAGCAGGCCATCGCAGCCGACCCCGCCCGCGTCTCCAGCCGCGTCAACCTGGCACTCTCGCTGTCGCTCAGCGGCCATGCCGCCGAGGCCGAGCAGATGCTGCGCGACGTGGCGGCCGACAACAGCAGCATGCGCCGCGTACGGGTGGACTACGCCGTGGCCCAGGTCATGGCCGGACATGACAAGGACGCGGCGATGACGCTCAGCGGCGACCTGTCACCGCCGGAGACCGAGGCGGCCATCGCCGAACTGACGCAGCTGCGTCCCTCGGTCGCGCCCACCGCCAAGTAGTGCACGTGTCTTTCGAAGGAGGAGTGTAGAGGGTTTCCACTCGCGGTAGTTTCGGCGGGCGGGCTGGTGTTCTACATCAGCCGGCCATGTCTGGAGAGCGCCCCCTATGTCGATCCCCGCGACCCTGATTCCCGGCGACGGCATCGGCCCCGAAATCATGCAAAGCGTGACCCGGGTTTTCGAGGCGCTTGGCAATCCTTTCGCCTGGGAGGTGGCGCCGGCCGGGCTCGGCGCCATCGCCAGCCATGGCGACCCGCTGCCCGCCACCACGCTGGACAGCATCCGCCATACGAAGCTCGCGTTGAAGGGTCCGCTCACCACGCCGATCGGCGGCGGTTTCAAATCCGTCAACGTGGAGCTGCGCCGCGAGTTCGAGCTGTTCGCCAACATGCGCCCTGCCACCACGCTCATCCCTGGCGGCCGCTACGACAATATCGACATCACGCTGGTGCGCGAAAACCTGGACGGGTTCTATGCCGCGTTCGAGCACTACATGCCGGTGGGCGACGACCACAAGGCGGTGGCGTTCTCCGCGGGGTTCAACACGCGCGCCGGCTGCCGGCGGATCATTCGACACGCCTTCGAGTATGCGGTGGCCAACGGCCGCAAGAAGGTGACGATCGTGCACAAGGCCAATATCCTCAAGGCCCTCACCGGCATCTTCCTCGAAGTCGGTCGCGAGATAGCGCCGGACTATGAGGGGCGGGTGGCGATGGACGACCGCATCGTGGATGCCTGCGCCATGCAACTGGTGCTCAACCCCTGGCAGTTCGATGTGATCGTGACCACCAACCTGTTCGGCGACATCCTCTCCGATCTGATCGCCGGCCTGATCGGCGGGCTTGGCCTGGCGCCCGGCGCCAATATCGGCGCCAACGCCGCCATCTTCGAGGCGGTGCACGGCTCGGCCCCCGACATTGCCGGCCGAAATGTGGCCAACCCCGCGGCCCTGCTGCTAGCCGCCGGGCTGATGCTGGACCACGCCGGGCTGCACGCGGACGGCGACCGCCTGCGCGCCGCCATCCGCCACGCTTTTGTCACCGACGGTGTGCGCTCCCGCGATCTGGGCGGCACGGCCAGTACGGCGGACGTCACCTCGGCGATCCTGGCGCGGTTGTAAGCAGGAAAGGTCTCCTTTTCTGAATAAAAGCAGCAAAAGACTTCGACAATCAGGTCAGTGAATGTTTGCCAGTTCCTGGTGCATCTCGAGGTCATCAGCCCGAGCAGCGCGGTCAGACCGAGGTAGAGCACGCCGTATTCTACGCGGGTGTTCAGATCGACGGCGTAATACGCGGTGCCCGCAGCGCTCGGCGTCGCCCGCCACGCGCGGAGCGCCTGGGGTGCGGCGATGATGGCAATCACCAGCAGCATCGGGCTGGGCTGGTAGAGGAACAGCCCGAGCAGGATGGGCAGGCCTAGCAGCCAAATGCGCGGCGAGAGGATGGCGGTGATGCGGCCGCCGTCCAAGGGCGTCACAGGCAGCAGGTTGATCAGGTTCAGGAAGAAACCCGAATAGGCGATGGCCAGCAGCAGCATGCTGTTGATCTGCCGGCCGTAGAAATAAACGGCGAATGCCGCGAGCGTGCCGATGAACGGTCCGGCGAAGGCCACATACGCCTCCGTCTCCACGGACATCGGCTGTTCCCTCAACTGTATCCAGGCGCCCACGAAGGGGATGAACACAGGCACGCCCACGCGCAATCCGCGCCGTTGCGCGGCCACGAAATGACCCATTTCATGCGCGAACAGGAGCGCCACGAAACCCGCCGCGAACCGCCAGCCCCAGACGGAAGCATAGACGGCGAGCGAGAGCGCCATCGTACCGGCGGTCAGCGCGACCTTGCCGAATTTCAGCCCGCCCAGCGCCAGCAGTGCCACCTTGATCATGCGCGCGGTGCGGCGCCGCGGCCGCGCAGCATGCGGCGAATGGCCGCGCCGATGCCCACCACGGCCAATATCCCAAGCTTGGCGAATTTCAGGACGAAGGCTGTGCCGAGCGCGATCAGACCCAGCTTCTTCAGCGCCACCACGCCGATCAGTGCGGCTAGGCCGTAGGCGGCCACGTGGTCGGTCGATTTGTTGAAATCCTGGTAACGCTTGCCCGGCAGGTACTCGAGATCGCCCAGCAGCGTCTCCGCTTCAGGCTTCGCCGCGTCGAAATGCGCGCGGTCGGTCAGCAGGTTCAGGCTGTGATAGCCATCACGCCCCAATGCCCGTGTATTGTAGTTGATGGTGGCCGAGGCGGCATCCGCGCCCACATCGCGCAGCGGCAACGCCCACACCAGGCGCTTGCGGGCGCTATCGTAGCGCGGACGCTGCAGCCATTCGTCTATGGCGATCGCGGGGAAGCCATGCGCGATTCGGGTCTGGTTCTCGCTCTCCACGCCTTCGCGCATGCTGGCCAGGAGTTTTTCCGGATCGAGGTCGCGCGCATCGTCGTCCTTGATGTAGCCGTCGCGCGTGAAGCTGACGGTGGCGACGTACCGGTCACCACCCACAATGCCGCTCACAAGCCCGAGCAGATCCTGGCCAGGATGGTTGCCCCAGGCGCGCAACAGCCGCAGCGCCTCCGTGCGGGGCACCCAGAATCGGCCAGCCGGGAGATGCAGCCGTCCCTCGTCGGCGAGCGCGATATCGGCTGGGCCGCGTTGCGATGCGATGCCGGCCTGCGCCAACGCCGCCTTGACTTCGGCACGGCGCTGTTCGGCGCCGGGCGGCGCCGGTGTTCCGGCGGGAGCCTGCTGTGCCACGGCGGGCGCGCATATCAGCAGCGCCACAGCCAGGATATGGAATTTCATGGCGCACCCGGCTCTATTTCGAAATCGCATCAAGCACGATCCCGCCTGGGCGAGCAAGCAGCCCGGTCACTCGACCGGGTCGTCCCGCACCGTCCCGGACCCGTGGGGCCGGAACGGCGCGGGGTGTGGGCGTCGCTTACGAAATCGCGCCGTTCAACTTGTTCGGAAAGAACAGGTAGTTGCTGGCCGAGCCGCCGCCGTAGACGATGTTGAGCACCTGGCTCGGTGTGCGCGGGAAGGCGAGGCTGTTGCTATCGGTCGGCACCACGTTCGGCTTGCCCATGAGCAGCGGGCCCTGGTCGTCCTGGGCGCCGGACAGCATGGCACGCAGCGCGCTGATCTTGTCCGCCTTCTCGGCCAGCGTGTGGCTGGTCTGCAGGATGAGCGAGCGGATCTCGCTGGCGTGGTAGGCCTCGACCGCCAAAATCGAGCCGGCCGCTGTCAGATACGCCTTGCTGTTGATGGAGGCGGCCGCGCCGAGATAGGCGGTGACGCCGACATCCTCGAACACGAAGGCGCCCAGCACGAACATGCCCTCACCGGCGAACGGGTCGAACTTGCCACCTTCGGCAGCGCCCGACGCGGTGCCCAGGGTCGCGAACGCGTCGGTGAAGTTGATCTCCGGGCGGGCAACCGCGGCCGAGCCCAGCGCCTTGCGCAGGAAAAGCACGTGGTTGTACTCGTCGTTGGCGACTTCCTGCGCGTATTGCAGGTATTGCTTGTTGGTGAACGTCACCTTCTTGCCGCCGGTCACGCCGCCCAGCGTTCCCTTGCCGGTGACGGCGCTGTGCGGCAGCGACTCGCCGAACACCGCGAGGCGATAGAACTCGGCCTCGAGATATTCGAGGTTCAGGGCGAAGTTGAGAATGTCGTCATCGGTGATGGCTGCATCGGCCTGCGCCGGGCGGCTGAAACCGACGGAGGCGGCGCCGAGCATGGCGGCGCCAAGGCCGGCACCCCGCAGCAGGCCGCGGCGGCTGGCGATGGCGGCAATTTCCTGTGTCGCGTCGTCGATTGGCATGTGAATTCCTCGCTTGGAGATACACCGCTTCGCGCGGCGGCGGCTTGTGCCACCCCCGGCTTACGTGTCCCCGCACGCAACGGATGCGAGACGAAGTCCCGGACCGGATCGAATGAACGCGAGGGCAGCCCCTCAGCCTTTGTCGCGCATGATCCGCGCCTTGTCCCGCTTCCAGTCGCGATCGGCGATCGCGTGGCGTTTGTCCGCCTTGTTCCGCCCCTGCCCCAGGCCCAGCACCACCTTGGCGACGCCCCGGTCGTTGAAGTGTATGTCGAGCGGGACGAGCGTCATGCCGTTGCGCGTGGTCTCGGCGATCAGCTTGCCGATCTCCTTCTTGTGAAGCAGCAGCTTGCGCGGTGCGCGCGGCTCGAAGCGGGAGAGCACGCCGGCCTGGTATTCAGGGATGTAGCAGTTGAACAGATAAAGCTCGCCGTCGCGTTCGCCGGCCCAGGCTTCCGTGATGGTGGCGCGGCCATGGCGCAGCGACTTCACCTCCGGCCCGCGCAGCACCACGCCGGCCTCCACCGTCTCCTTGATGGTGTAGTCGAAGCGCGCCTTCCTGTTCTGCGCGGCCAATCCGTGGGTGATCAGGCCGGATTTCTTTTTGGTTTCTGCCACGATTTCAGCCCAGCAGGCCTGCCAGGGCCATGGCCGCGCGGACCTGGGCGCGCGCCGGTTCGGACAGCGGAGCGAGCGGCAGGCGGCAGTGCTCGTGCGTATGGCCCAGCAGGCTGGCGGCGAATTTGGCTGGCACCGGGCTGCTCTCGCAGAACATGGCGTCATGCAGGGGGACGAGCCGGTCCTGCAACGCGATCGCCTCGCGAACGCGTCCGTCCGCCCAGGCCGCGTGGATGTCGGCGCATAGGCGTGGGGCGATGTTGGCGGTGACCGAGATGCAGCCATGCCCGCCGGCGGCCAGGAACGGCAGCACGGTATGGTCCTCGCCGGACAATTGGCAGAACTCGTCTCCGCAGGCGGCGCGGGTGTGCAGCGGCCGGGTCAGGTTGGCGGTGGCATCCTTCACACCCACGATGTTGGGATGGGCCGCCAGCCGCGCCATGGTGGCCACCGACATGTCCACCACGCTGCGCGAGGGGATGTTGTAGATGATGACGGGCAGGTCCGCCGCGTTCGCGATGGCGGTGTAGTGCAGGTAGAGACCCTCCTGCGAGGGTTTGTTGTAATAGGGGGTGACGGCCATGATGGCGTCGGCCCCCGCCTGCCGCGCGTAGGTGGCCAGCGAGATCGCCTCTTGCGTGCTGTTCGACCCGGCACCAGCGATGACCGGCACGCGGCCTGCGGCGGCCTCGACGGTGATCTCGATCGTGCGGCGGTGTTCCGCGTGGGTCAGCGTGGGCGACTCGCCCGTGGTGCCGGCCGGCACCAGCCCCTGTGTGCCCTGCGCAACCTGCCATTCGACGAAGCGCGCATAGGCCGCCTCGTCCAGCGCGCCGTCCGGCCGCATGGGGGTGATCAGGGCGACGATCGAGCCCTTGAACATGGAGCACTCCGTAGTCGCCGGGGCGGGGTGCCACCGGCGCGAACGGCGCTCTTAGAGCATGAGAGCTAGCGTGTCTCCGGGCGGACTGTCACCGCCGGCCTCCGGCTAGGCGAAAGGTCAATTTCCGCCGCTGCTGGACCAGAGATAGGTCACGTCGCCGCGCGGTGATGTGGGCTGCAGCACAACCAGGCCGTGATGTGCCGGCAACATCCCGCCGGTCGAGGCGCGGTAGCGGTCTGCGTCCGAAGGCACCGGCGCATCCAGCGTAGGTTCGGCGCTTCCGTTCCGCATCATCATGCCCGGGTCGTAGCCGCCGACGAAGACCACCTGCCCGTTGATCACCGTGCGTGTGCCCGGACGCGCGTAGGACGCGCCGGCACGCCCATGAAACCCGCCGAAACTCTGGTGGCCTGCTGAAACATGTACCTGAGGCGCAGGCATGACGAAAACGCTATGCGCCCGGGCACCGGTCAGGGGTGTGGAACCAGCCGCGCAGGCGATCGCCGCGAATGCAAGTATGGAGCGAGACAGCATGAGGTCATCCGGTATCGTTTCGATTACGATACATGAGAGCGCATGCTGCCGCAATATCCCAGTTGTTAAGCGGCAGCGTCCGCTTTCTTCTCGTGGCGCTTGCGCTCGTGCGGGTCCAGATAGCGCTTGCGGATGCGCACCGCACTCGGCGTCACCTCAACCAGCTCGTCATCCTCGATATAGGCGATCGCCTGCTCCAGGCTCATGCGGCGCGGCGGAATCAGCAGCATCGCCTCGTCCTTGCCAGCGGCGCGGATGTTGGTGAGCTTCTTTTCCTTTATCGGGTTGATGTCGAGGTCGCTCTCACGCGAGTGCTCACCCAAAATCATCCCTACGTAGACGGCTTCGCCGGGGTTGACGAACAGCGTCCCGCGCTCCTGCAGGTACCATAGCGCGTACTGCACCGCGTGTCCGGCCTCCGAGCTGATCAGCGAACCGTTGCGCCGGCCCTCGATCGGGCCCGCCCAGGGACGGTAGCCGGCGAACAGCCGGTTCATGATGCCGGTGCCGCGCGTGTCGGTCAGGAACTCGCCGTGATAGCCGATCAGGCCGCGGCTGGGCATGACGAAGGTCAGCCGCACCTTGCCGCCGCCGGACGGGCGCATGTCCTGCATCTGTGCCTTCCGTCGGCTCAGCTTTTCGACGACCGCGCCGGAGTACGGCTCGTCCACATCGACCAGCACCTCCTCATACGGTTCCTCCCGCTCGCCCGTCTCCGGGTTCTGCTGGGTCAGCACGCGCGGGCGGCCGATGGAGAGTTCGAACCCCTCACGCCGCATCGTCTCGATCAGCACGCCAAGCTGCAGCTCGCCGCGGCCGGCCACCTCGAAGGCCTCGCTCTCCTGGCTTTCGGTGACGCGTATGGCGACATTGCCCTCCGCCTCGCGCAGCAGCCGGTCGCGTATCTGGCGCGACGTGACCTTCTTGCCTTCCTTGCCGCCCAGCGGCCCGTCATTGACGCGGAACGTCATGGCGAGAGTCGGCGGATCGACGGGGATCGCGTGCAGCGGCTCTGTCAGCTCCGGCGCGCCGATGCTGTCGGGGATGGTGGCGTCGGTCAGACCCGCCACGGCCACGATGTCGCCTGCCTCTGCCTCCTCCACAGTCACCCGGTCGAGGCCGCGGAAGCCCAGCAGCTTGGTCAGGCGCGCGCTCTCGACCACGCTGCCGTCCTGGCGCAGCACGCGCACCGGCATGTTCAGCCGCGCGCGCCCCTGCTCGATCCGGCCGGTGAGCACGCGGCCCAGGAAATTGTCGTATTCCAGGATCGAGGCGACCATGGCGAAGGGCGCCTCGGCATCCAGCGCCGGCGCCTTCACGTGGCTCAGCACCAGGTTGAACAGCGCGGAGAGATCCTTGCGCGCGCCCTCCAGCTCGGCATCCGCCCAGCCCTGCCGGCCGGAGGCATACAGCATCGGGAAATCGAGCTGCTCGTCCGTGGCGCCCAGGGCCGCGAACAGGTCGAACACCTCGGTATGCACCTCGTCCGGCCGCGCGTCCTGCCGGTCGATCTTGTTGACCACCACGATCGGCTTCAGGCCGCGCTGCAGCGCCTTGCCCACCACGAACTTGGTCTGCGGCAGCACGCCCTCGGCCGCGTCCACCAGCACGATGGCGCCGTCGACCATGTTCAGGATGCGCTCCACCTCGCCGCCGAAATCGGCGTGGCCCGGCGTGTCGACGATGTTGATGCGCGTGTCCTGCCAGACGACGCTGGCGCATTTGGCCAGGATGGTGATGCCGCGCTCGCGCTCCAGGTCGTTGCGATCCAGCGCGCGTTCCACCACCGCCTGGTGCTCGCGATAGGCGCCCGACTGCTTCAGCAGCTGATCGACCAGCGTGGTCTTGCCATGGTCAACATGGGCGATGATGGCGACGTTACGTATGTCCATGGGGCGCGCACTTTACGAGAAGGGTCGATGGCTCATGCGAAAAGGGCCTGACCAGAGGTCAGACCCTGTGAGAACCGGCTTGTCGGCTAGATAGTGGCTGCGTTTCGCAGATGCGAGAGAAAAAGCAGTGACACTTCACCCGGCATGGTAGGGCTGCACCGGCCCGCCTGCCCGGCCGATCCTAGTGAGGCTCTCCAGACGCCGGCGGCGCGCTCGCCAGCGCGGTGCGGATGGCGGCGCGGGCGCCCTCTATGTCACCGGCCCCCAAGGCGCGGCGGGCCTGGCTGACCTGCATGATCTCCGGGCCTTGCGCCGGCTGGTTGGCCTGGTCCACCGGCGTGCTGCGGTCCAGCAGTCGCGTCTCGGCCATCTCCAGCGCCTGCTGCGCCTCGCCCGTCCGGTGACGCGCCAGCGCGCGGTCGGCGTCGCGCAGGTAGTTCCACGGGCCGGCGTTGAGGCCCCCGGGCGGCAATGGGAAATGCGGCGCGATGTCGGAATGGCTATCCGCCTGGCTGATGTTGCTGGCCTTGCTTGAGGCCGGGCCGCTCTCGCCGGTGCCCGGCTCATGGGCAAAAGTCTGGCCGTCGGCGCCACCGGCGGGCCTGACCACGTGGTGATGCATCGGCTTGACCGGCGTGGGCGCGCCCGTCGCCTGCGGCGTATCGGTGGCCGTTCCGGCATCGGGGGCGGGCGCGGTCTGATCGGGCGGGGCGAAGGGATGGATGTCGTCGAACCCCGGGAGGGTG
>CAXUNK010000021.1:0-24815 GCA_964252425.1 uncultured Acetobacteraceae bacterium | reverse complement strand
GGCGCAGGCGGCGCGCCCGGTATGGCGGCCAGGCGATGCGGACGGGGGCCGGCGACCGGCGGAATCGCGGCGAGCAGGCCGCGCGTGTACGGGTGCGCCGGCGCGTGCAGAACGTCGGCCACCGCGCCACGCTCGACCAGACGTCCGGCATACATCACCATCACCCGGTCGGCGATTTCTGCGACCACGCCCATATCATGCGTGATCAGCACGATGGCCGAGCCGAATTTGCCGCGCAGCCTGTCCAGCAGTTCCAGGATCTGCGACTGGATGGAGACGTCCAGCGCAGTGGTCGGTTCGTCGGCGATCAGCAAAGCGGGGTCGCAGCTCAGCGCCATCGCGATCATCGCGCGCTGCCGCATGCCGCCGGAGAGCTGATGCGGATAGCGGCGAGCGGTGGCACGCGGGTCGGCCACGCCCATCAATTCGAGCAGCTCTTCCGCACGCACCCGTGCGGTGCGGCGAGAGACGGCCCGGTGCGCGCGTATCTGCTCGGCGATCTGCCAGCCGACGGGATGCACCGGGTTCATCGCACTCATCGGATCCTGAAAGATCATCGCGACCTGCGCGCCGCGCACGGCACGCAACTGACGCTGCGGCAGACCGATCAGCTCGCGCCCGCGAAAGCGGACCGACCCGGACACCACCGCGTTGGGATTGGCGATCAGGCCGAGCGTCGCCAGCATGGTGATCGTCTTGCCGGACCCCGACTCGCCGACCAGCCCCACGATCTCACGTTCCGCCACCGTGAAGGAGACGCCGTCCACCGCGCGCACGACGCCCGACGAGGTGCGAAAGCCGATCGACAGTTGCGTCACGTCCAGGACGGACTCCGCCGACATCAGCGCCTCACGCGCGGATCGAGACATACATAGGCCACATCGACCGCACCGTTCGCCACGACGACGAAGGCCGACGAGTACATCACCGTCGCCATGATCACCGGCAGGTCGAGGTTCTGCAGCGCGTCGAAGGTGAGCTTGCCCACGCCCTGCAACCCGAACACGACTTCCGTCAGCAGCGCGCCGCCGCCAACCAGCGCGCCGAAATCCAGGCCGAACAGCGAGACGAAGGTGATCAGCGACACACGCAGCGCATGACGCAGCAGGATGCGTGTCTCGCTCAGCCCCTTGGCACGCGCCGTGCGGACGAAATCCTCCTGATAGGCTTCGATCAGGCTGGCGCGCAGCACCCGGCCATACAGCCCCATATACAGCAGTGCCAGCGTGGTCCACGGAATAAGCAGACTCTTGAACCACAGCCAGGGATCCTGCGTGAGCGGCGTGTAGCCGAGCGGCGGAACCCAGGCGAACATGCCCAGCCGATGTTGATGGCTTTGGGTCAGCAGGTTGGCGACCTGCCCTACCCAGAACACCGGCATGGAGATGCCCGCCAGACCGGCCAGCATCAGCCCGCGATCGACGATGCTGCCGCGCGTCAGCGCCGCGGTGATGCCGATGGCCAGCCCGCCCAGCACCCACAGCACGGCGGCGCCGCAGACCAGCGAGAGTGTCACGGGCGCACCGGCCGCGATCTCGGGGGTAACGCGCTCGCCGCGATTGACGAAGCTGGTCAGGTCGCCGGTCACGAACAGGCGCCGCATCATCAGCACGTATTGCATCGGGAGCGGCCGGTCGAAGCCGAAATCGTGCCGGACGGCCGCCAGCGTCTCCGGCGTCGCGTTGCGCCCGGCGATCCGCGCGGCGGGGTCGGCGCCTGGGGTGGCGAAGAAGATCAGGAAGGCCAGGACGCTGATGCCGACGAGGACGAAGGCGGTTTGGGAGAGGCGGGACAGGAGAAGTTTAAGCATGTTCTTTTTTGCAAAAAAGAACCGAAAAACTCTTGTGCAGTTTTGGTGCGCTTTTGCGATCGGCGCGCGCTACGTCTTGAACCTTCTGTGTAGCCAAAGCCAACTCTCCGGGCGCTGCCTGATCCAGCGCTCCAGACAATCGTTGATCGCCTGAGTCAATGCCAGGATATCCGCCTGCCGGTCGCCCGTATCGGGCAGCGCCAAAGGCGCCTCGGCCACCAGACGAAGCCTCGCCGGTCCCACGCGTTCGACGTGGCCGGGGATGACGGGACAGCGGAAGCGCAGCGCCAGGGCAGCGGCGGCCGGCGCCGTCATCGCCGGCAAGCCGAACAGCCTTGCCTCGATCCCGTCGTTCATCTTCTGATCGACCAGCATGCCCAGGTAGCCGCCGCGTCGCATATGGGCCAGCGCCTCGCGCGCGCCGGCCGCCCCCTTGGGGAACATCGGCACGTCCGCCGCCAGGGCCTGCCGGCGCAAACCCAGGATGATGTCGTCCACCATCCGGTTGGCCGCCGGCCGATACACGCTGGAAAACGGCATGCCATAGGCGGCCACCGCTGGGGGCAGCATCTCCCAATTGCCGATATGGCCGGAGACGAAGATGGCCGGACCGCCACGCTCGGCTTGCGTCACCAGATGTTCGGCGCCCTCCATCTCCCAACTGGGACCCGCCCGGCTGTCGTGCGGCAGGGTCGCCAGATGCGGGAACTCGCCTGCGGTGCGGCCCAAATTCTCCCACATGCGCCGCACGATCTCGGCGCGCCAGGCGGCATCGTGCTCGGGAAAGGCGCGGCTCAGATTGGCGTTCGCCACGCGCGAGACGGGCAGGAGCGGCCCGATCCCACGACACAGCCCGCCCATGAAGTTCGACGCGCGAACCGGCCCCAGCCGCACCAGCAGTGCCAGGATCGCGCGCACCGCCCAGGCTTCGACATGCACCGTCCAGGGACGCGGCACCCCGGCGGCCCCCACGCGGGTCTCCGACTGGCGGCCCGCATCGGCAGCCCGCGAAAACATCTGATCCGTCAACGGCCTGCTCGCCTAAGCTCCATGGTCCGACATGCCTCACGCCCGCGCCTGGCGGCCATTCAAACGGCTGTGAGGCAGGCTTTCAACATCGACACGAGCAGCGGCCGATCGAAGCTACTGGCGGCCAGCGCGCAACTGCGCCCGGGGGTCGAGCGCGTCGCGCAGCCCGTCGCCCAGCACGTTGAGCGCCAGAACGGTGACCATGATCGCCAGACCCGGCACGATCCCCACCAGCGGGCGCTGATAGATCAGCGTCTGTCCGTCCGCGATCATGCTGCCCCAGCTCGCGGCCGGAGGTTGCACGCCGATCTGCAGGAAACTCAAGGCGCTCTCGGTCAGCAGGTTCAGCGCCATGATCAGCGGCGCGAACACCAGCAGCGTGCTCGCCACGTTCGGCAGGATGTCGCGCAGCAGGATGCGCCGGTTCGAGGCGCCGATGCTGATCGCCGCCATCACGAAGTCGCTCCGCGCGAGACCCAGCACCAGGCCGCGTACCGGTCGGGCGACATAGGGCACATAGACCACGCCGATGATCAGCACCGGCAGCAGCAGCGAATCGGCGCCGATCGTCACCGGGCCGATGCGCAGGTCGTGCGAGATCAGCACCACGGATAGCGAGATGGCGAGGAGATAGACGGGGAACGCCCAGACGATGTCGAGCAGCCGTGACAGCAGCAGATCGACAACGCCGCCCAGGAAGCCGGCCAGCGTGCCGAGACCGGCGGCGAGGAGCAGGCAGAGCAGTGTGGCACCCCCCGCCACGCCCAGCGACACGCGGCCGCCATAGAGCAGGCGCGCGGCGACATCGCGCCCCTGGCCGTCGGCGCCCAGACGATAGGCCGCCTGCCAGGTGGGGCCGATCGGGGCGGACCCCAGATGCAGGGGATTGTCGGCCGGCTGCAATATCTCCAGCGTGCGGCCACCGACCACGATGGACCCGTCCAGGTTCGGCCGGAACGGATCGACGCCCGCATGGGCGGCGTAGAGCGGCGCCAGCGCGCAGGCGGCCAGGATGATCCCGAGCACCACGGACGCCGCGATCGCCCCGCGATCCCTGGCCAGACGGCGCGCCGCCTGCGACCACGGGCCAGGGGGCCGGGTCAGCGTACCCACAGCGCCGAGAAGATCGTGTGGAACAGCGGGCTGAACCGGAAATGCCCGACCCGTGCGGAGACGAAGTCGAGCGCGTTGATCTGGAACAGGGTCGTGCTGGGCGCCCGCCGCGTCACATCGCGATCGATGCCGGCCCACAGCCTGGCCGCACCCGCCTCATCGGTCAGCTCCAGCGTCAGCGCCTGCTGCATTCGGTCGTCGATCGCAGGGTCGCAAAACCCGCTCATGTTGATCGAGGCGTCGGACCCGGGATGGTAGCCGGCGCAGGAGAACAGCACGTCGAGGAAGTCGGAGGCGGCCGGGTAGTCCTGATACCAGTTGGCCAGGCCGATCTGCACGCGGTTGTTCGAGTTCTCCATGTAGGTGTCGCGTATGTTGTACGACACGGCATGCAGCCGCGCATCGTAGCCGATGTCGCGCAGCACGCTTTGCAGATAGATGCCGATCGCATGCTCCACGTCGCGATCCGAGCAGATCAGCGTCACCTGCGTGCCGGCGGTGCCGCTGGCGGCGACCAGGGCACGGGCGCGGTCCAGATCGGGCGCGGTCCAGCGCGGTCCCGGATTCTTGGTGAACGGACAGTCGGGCGCGTATCCCGGGATGCCCTCCGGCAGCAGCTGGCAGAGCGCGGTGCCGAGCGCCGGACCACCGTAGAGCGCGATGGCGACGCGCCGGTTGACCGCCATCGCGAAAGCCTGGCGCGCCCGCGCATCGTCGAACGGGCGCAGATGCGTGTTCATCATGACGTAGTAGTAGCCGAGCATCTTGTGGATATGCGCCTGTGCCGTGTAGTCGCCGCCGATCTCGGCCAGCCGGTCCAGCGGCGGCGGGTCGGACATCCAGTCCAGCGTGCCGTTCTCGATCTCGGTCACCTGCGCCTCCGCCGGCAGGCCGTAGCGCACCTCGATCCGGTCCACGTAGCCGTCCGGCTGAGCCTCCGCACTCCATTCGCGGAAATACGGATTCCGCCGCAGCGTGGCGCCGCGCACCGGGTTGTAGGCGGTGAACATGTAGGGGCCGGTCGCGGCGGGCGGTTGCGTGCCGAGGTCGTGCGGCGGCGTGCCGGCCGGCAGGATGCTGGCAAAGGGCAGCGCCATCTTCTGCAGGAACTCCGCGTCCGGCCTGGTCAGCCGGATCGTGACGGTGCCCGCCGCCTCGTCGCCCGTCACACCTTCGAGCGTGCAGCTGGCTGGTTGTCGCAGACAGGCCTCCGCGCCTGCGATGACCGCGTACCAGCTTCCCGTGTTGGGCCCCATCACCCGGAACATCCTGCGGTAGGACGCGACCACGTCCGCTACCCGCACTGTGCTGCCGTCCGAGAAGCGCATACCCGGGCGAAGGCGGAATACATAGGTCCGGCCGCCGTCGCGCATCTCCGGCATCGCCTGGGCGAGATCGGGCACCAATTGCTGCCCGTCCGCGCCCTCGGCCTTGCGGAATGCAAGCAGCCCGTCCTGGGTGATGGAGAACAGCTGCCAGAAATCGGTGACGTAATTGATCATCGGGTCGATCGTGCCGGGCGACTGGTAGGCGGCCAGGCGCAGCACCCCGCCGCGATGCGGGTCGTCCGGCGCGGCCGCGACCAGACACAGTGCTGCGAGCAGGCGTGCCGCACGCGCCGGCCCGCGGTTGCGACCACGCCGTGAATGGAGTACCGCCCGCCCGTTATGGACGCTATCTCCGAGCACATGCTGCCCAGGCTGGGCCTGGCCACCTTGGATGTCGGCTCCGAGGTGACCCACGCGCAGCGTCATCGCATGGCCTGGGCCGACATCGTCGGCGGTCTGCGCCTGTGGCGGCTGGGCGCGACACTCGGCTGGCTCGACATCAAGCTGAAATATCGCGGCTCGCTGCTCGGCCCGTTTTGGCTGACCATCTCCACCGCCATCATGGTGGGCGCCATGGGGACGCTGTACAGCGTGCTGTTCCACATGGACCTGCACACATACCTGCCGTTCCTGGCGCTCTCTCTGGTGATGTGGAACGCCATAGGCGGGCTGGTCGCCGACGCGTGCTCCACGTTCACCCAGGCCGAGGGCACCATACGCTCGGTCCGCATGCCGTACTTCGTGCATGCCACCCGGGTGGTGGTGCGGACGGCCATCTCGCTGCTGCACAACGTGCCGGTGATCCTGGGTGTGTTCGTCATCTTCGGCACCTGGCCGGGCCTGGTCGTAGGCCAAAGCCTGGCTGGCTTCGCGCTGTGGATGTGCGACGCGGTCGCCGCCTGCTTCCTGCTCGGCTCGCTCTGCGCCCGGTTCCGCGACATACCGCCCATCGTGGGCAGCGTGATGCAGATCGCCTTCTTCGTCACCCCCATCGTGTGGCGTCCGGAGCAGTTGGGCGCGCAGGGCTGGTGGCTGCCGTTCAACCCGTTCGACGCGCTGCTCGAAGTGGTGCGCACGCCCATGCTGGGCCACGCCGCCTCCCGTCAGGTCTGGGCGCTGGCGCTGACCGACAGCGCCGTCTTCTGCGGCCTGGCCTGGCTGATGTTCGCGCATGTCCGCACCCGCATCGCCTACTGGATGTAGCCGCATGGCCCGCATCCGCGTCGAGGGTGTCTCGCTCGACTTCCCGCTCTATCATGGCAGCGCCCGCAGCCTGAAGAAGACCGTGTTCGCCGCCGCGTCCGGCCGGCTCGGCGAGGACAAGCGGCAGCGCGTGGTGGTGGAGGCGTTGCGCGACATCGACATCGAGCTGCGCAGCGGCGACCGGCTTGGCCTTGTGGGCACCAACGGGGCGGGCAAGACCACGCTGCTGCGCACGATGGCCGGGATTTACGAACCGGGGGTCGGCCGCGTCCGCATCGAGGGCGTGCTCAACGCGCTGCTGGACCCGCAGCTTGGCATGAACGTCGACCTGACCGGCCGGGAGAACATCATGCTGCGCGGCTTGTACAACGGGTTTTCCAAGCGGCAGATCGCCCTACTGGAGCAGGACGTCCAGGACTTCGCCGAGCTGGGCGAGTTCCTCGACCTGCCGGTCCGCTTCTATAGTTCGGGCATGGTGGTCCGCCTGGGTTTCGCGCTGGCGACCTCCATCCGGCCGGAAGTGCTGCTGATGGATGAGTGGTTCCTGGCGGGCGACGCCAATTTCATCGCCAAGGCGAGGGCGCGGCTGGAAAGCGTGGTGCGCGGGGCGGAGATCCTCGTGCTGTCGAGCCATCTGCCCGGCGCCGTCCTGGAATGGTGCACAAGGGTGATCTGGATGGACCATGGCCGCGTGCGCATGGACGGGCCGGCCGAGCGCGTGATGGCCTGCTACCATGCCGGCACGGACGCGACCCAGGCCGAGCTGGCCCAGGCGGCCAGCCTGCCCGATTTCGCGCAGGCCGAGCTGGGCGAGACCAGCCCCGCGGGTTGACGCGGGCGGCAGGTTTGCCCATACACCCCGCTTCCCGGTGGGGCTCGCGCCCTGCCGCGCATCGTGTTCGAGGGTCAGAAATGTCGCGCCGCTGCCAGATGACGGGCAAGGGTGTGCTGAGCGGTAACAACGTCAGCCACGCCAACAACAAGACCCGCCGCCGCTATCTGCCGAACCTGCAGGACGCGTCGCTCCTGTCGGACGCGCTCGGCACCCATGTCAGCGTGCGCGTCAGCACGCGGGCGCTGCGCACGATCGAACATAATGGCGGGTTGGACGCGTTCCTGACCACGACGCCCAATCGCGACCTGCCGGACGCGGCCCAGGCGATCAAGCGCCGCATCCTGCGCGCCACCGCCAAACGGGACGCAGCTTCCGCGCCCTGAGCCGGGACGCGGCTCTGGCCTCGCTCCGGGAATAGCTGAGTCTTCCGTCGCGTTCGGGATGTTCGTCGGCACGGCGCGCGGTTAACCTTTTGCTGTCTCCTCCGTGCTCTACTCGGCCCTATGGGACCGTTCGAATGGAGCGCGATGCTGCTCTGCCTGGCAGCCGCGGTATCGGCAGCCTGGGTGCTGGAGCATGTTCGTCTGGTGCGCGCCCTGCGTCAGGCCAACGAAGCGCGGGCGGTCAGGGATACGACGTTGCGTCTGTTGCGCCTCTCGGCCGGCGACCAGCGCAACGTCGCGCTGACCCTGTTCGGCCACGCCCAGACCGCCGATCCCGTTGATCCTGCCCTGACCGCACTGGCCCGCCGTCTGCTCGACATGTCGGAGGATCTGTTCGCGCAGACCGAAACGCCCGATGCGCCACGCACCCTGGCCGAGGAAGACATAGCTCTGTTCCCGGTGCTGGAGTTCGCGGTGGCGCAGGTGGTGGCGCATCTGGGTCCGAGCCGCCGGGCCTGGCGCATCGACGCATCGCTCCGAGGCGTCCGGCTGAATGCGGACCGCCGCGCGTTGAACCAGGTGCTGGTCCATGTCCTGTCCGGCGCCGTCGCCAGCACGCGTGACGGCGACTGGATCGAGCTGTCGTCGGAGGCGGATCCGTCGGACTGGTCGCTGATCGTGCAGGATGAGGGGATCGGCGTGCCCGTCGTCGAGCAGCACCGGCATCCCGAGGAGAGCCGCGGCATCGGCCTCCGCCTCACCCTCGCGCGCAGCCTGATGCAGGCGCATGGCGGAAGCCTGGTGGTGACCTCGACGGAGCGGGTCGGAACGTTGGTGCGCCTGCGTTTTCCAATTGCGCGGGTTACCGCGACGCGTGAAAAGGACGCGGTCCTTTCTGCGCCGGTTTGAGCTGACCACAACGCGTTCGGCAATGGCAGACGTGCTTTCATGGAGAGCAGGCTGGTGTGCGCCCGCTGAGGGTCTGTGCTGTCGGGCGCGATAGACCGGGCGCGCAAATCAGGCCCGACCTTTAACGCTGAGTTCAGCCTTTCAGGCCTAACTTCCTGCGTTGAACGGAGCCTCGATACATGCTGGCAAAAGGAAAGATAACCGGCCCGATCTGGGTGCGGATTACGGCGTACGGGTTTACCGCCGTGCTCATCTCCAGCCTGGCTATCGGTGCGATCGCGCTCAAGCAGTTGTTCGAGGATGGGCAGGCCCGCATACGATATCAGCAGGACTCGGTGGAGCGTCTGGCTGCGGAACATCTCGAGGCGCAGCGTATCGCCGCCGCCGCCCTGGCGATACAGATTGCAAGCGAGCCCGGTCTGGCCAAACTGATTGCGGATCATGATCGAACCGGCCTGCTCGCCCGGTTTGGCGCCGACTTCGCAGGCATCAAGAGCAAATCTGGCCTCAATCTGGTCTGGATGGTGGACAGCCAGGGCCGCGTTGTCGCGCGCATGCACGAACCGCAAAACGCAGGTGATTCCCTCATCGGGCGCCCGATGATCGCCACCGCGCTGACCACAGGCGCGTTCACCTCCGGCAACGAGGTTGGGCGCCTTGGATTGGGCATCTATGCGATGGCTCCGGCCAGCGAGGACGGCAAAGTGGCTGGTCTGGTCAGTGTCGGGACGACGCTGTCCAATGCCTACTTCGCCGGACTGAAGCGCTCGATGGACACCGATTTCGCGGTCCTGATTCCGCGGGGCGCTGAGTTCATAACGCAGAACAGCACCTATGCCGGGGGCAGCTTTCTTACGCCCGACGAGATGCGCGAGGTGACGCTGGGCCGCGCGGTGCGGCGCGTGCAGTTCGCGCAGGGAAAGACCTATGCCGTGAGCGGCCTGCCGATCCGCAATTTCAAGAACAGCGCCATCGGTGTGTTGGAGCTTGCGACGGACGTGACCGGCGTCGTGGCCGCCAGGCAAAGCGCCCTGGTGGAGACTGGTTTGGTGAGTCTGGGGATCTGCGTGCTGGCGCTGATCGGCTTCCTCATCGTCGCCCGCCGCCTGGGTGGTTCGGTCGCTGAGCTGAACCTCGCGATGGAGCGTGTGGCGGCCGGTGAGCTATCGACCGCCATACCGGGCGTCGACCGGTCGGACGAGGTGGGGGCCATGGCGCGTACCGTGGAAGTGTTCAAGGAGAGCGCGGCCAAACGCAAGCAGTTGGAAGAGGAGGCTGTTGCTGCTCAGCTGGAAATTGCGGCGGCAACGCAACGTACGGCGGCCGAGCGCGCCACCCTCGCCGAGCAGCAAACGGCGGTGGTGGAGGGGCTGGCGCAGGGCCTCTCGCGCTTGGCCGACGGTGATCTCACATGCAGCCTGGACAAGGCTTTCGCTCCCGAATACGAGCGGCTGCGGGCCGACTTCAACGCGGCGGCCGGCCGGTTGCGTGCCGCACTGGGCGCCATCGTCCACAACACCCAGGCCATCCGGTCCGGCGCCGGTGAAATCGCGACCGCGGCGGACGACCTCTCGCGCCGCACCGAGCAACAGGCAGCAGCGCTCGAGCAGACAGCGGCGGCGCTCAATGAGATTACCGCCACCGTTGCCAGCACGGCTCAGGGTGCGGCCAGTGCAACGGCAATCGTGCAACTGGCCAAAGCCGATGCCGAGCGTTCGGGGGAGATTGTGCGCCAGGCTGTTGGCGCGATGAGCGAAATCGAGCAGTCGGCGCGCGAGATCGGCAAGATCAACGGCGTCATAGACGAGATTGCCTTCCAGACCAGCCTGCTGGCGCTGAACGCCGGAGTAGAGGCGGCCCGGGCGGGAGATTCGGGCCGTGGCTTCGCTGTTGTGGCCTCCGAAGTTCGCGCGCTGGCGCAGCGTTCGGCCGACGCCGCGAAGGAGATCAAGTCCCTCGTGCTTGCAAGTACCTCCCAGGTTGAGCGGGGTGTGGCATTGGTCGGCGAAACGGGAGGTGCGCTCGACACGATTGTCGGCCGCGTGACCGAGGCCGCCGTCGCCATCGCACACATCGCCGCGGCTGCGCAGGAACAATCGGTTGGCCTGCGAGAAGTGAATGGCGGCGTCAACCAGATGGACCAGGTGACGCAGCAGAATGCCGCAATGGTACAGCAGAGCACTGCAGCCAGCCACGCTCTGCGCACGGAAGCAGAGGAGCTGACGGAACTGACGGCCAAGTTCCGGATCGGCAACACTCAGGTTGGGACACCGGCAGACAAGCAGTCCAGGGTTGCCGTGCCGGAGAAGGTCAGGCCATCGCCCATTCCTGCGCGCAACGCGCTTGCCCGCACCCGCCCGGCTCCCGCACCGATCAGAAACGTCTCCAGATCCGCAGGGATCGCGCCGGGCGCCATCCGCTCGAAGGCAGTGGCAGGAGGATCGAGCGACGATGGCTGGGAGGAGTTCTAGCTCCCTGCTGAACACTCCGACCTGCGACGCAGGAAAAGACGGAACTCGATCGAAAGGCTGCCTGAGGGGATGGCGCGCTCAGGCAGAACGGGACTCCGGCACGATCTCCCACGCTCGGCCAAGGCTCATGCGCCGCTTTGCGCGCCGAGCCGCATGCGATGACGCGGGCGTGCAGCCGCACGGGACGCGCGTGGCGACCGCGTGGGTTCGCCGCCGAAACGGGCCTGGTTGAGCTCTTGAGTTGCCGGAGGAGCACACAGCTGGACACCCCTCTCGACGCGTTTTTCGAACGGTCTGGGCACGGCGCGCGGTGTCCGACCCGCCGGGGCGCGCTGGGCCGGATCGCAGCGGAACGCTGATGCGATCCGGATCAGGCCCGCTACCGTGGTGGCCCCGCCGGGTCGCCACCGGTATAAGGGCGGCATGACTCCGCATGCGCCCAGCTACTACGCCGCGACTGCTCGCCCATCGCCGGAGCGCCCCGCGCTGGAGGGGGAGGCGCGGGCGGATGTGTGCATCGTGGGCGCCGGGTTCACCGGCATCTCCGCGGCCCTCGAACTGGCGGAGCGCGGCGCATCCGTCATCGTGCTCGAGTCCGCGCGCGTCGGCTGGGGCGCCTCCGGGCGCAACGGCGGGCAGATCGTCAACGGCTACTCGCGCGAGCTCGACGTCATCGCCCGGCGCTACGGCGTCAGGGCGGCCGAAGCGCTGGGCGGCATGGCGCTGGAGGGCGGGCAGATCATCCGTGACCGGGTGGCCAGATACGCGATCGACTGCGCGCTGGTGCCTGGCGGGGCGATGACGGCCCTGAACGCGCGCCAGATGCGCGGGCTGGAGCATGCGCACAAGGTCTGGGCCCGCTACGGCCACACCGCACTCACTCTTGTGGACCGCGCGGGGCTCCCGCCCATCGTGGCCTCTGATCGCTACGTGGGCGGGCTGCTCGATCCTCTGGGCGGCCATGTCCACCCGCTCAACCTGGTGCTGGGCCAGGCGGCGGCGGCCGAGCGCCTGGGCGTGCGCATCCATGAGCATAGCCGGGTGACCGCGATTGACAGCGGCAGCGCCCCTTCAGTCTCGACCGGGACCGGCATGGTGCGCGCCGGCCACGTGCTGGTCTGCGGCAACGCCTATCTCGGCGCGCTGATGCACAAGGAGATCGGCTCGAAGATCATGCCGGTGTCGAGCCAGGTCATGGCCACGGCGCCGATGGAGCCGGCCAGGCTGGAGGCGCTGCTGCCGGCCAATTACTGCGTCGAGGACGCCAGCTACTTCCTCGATTATTTCCGCCGAACCCCGGACCACCGCCTGCTCTACGGCGGCGGCACCGTCTATGGCGGCGCCGACCCGGCCAGCATCACGGCCAAGATACGGCCGCTGATGCTCAAGACGTTCCCGAGCCTGGCCGATGTCGCCATCGACTACGCCTGGAGCGGCAATTTCGCGCTTACCCTGCCGCGCGTCCCCCATGTCGGCCGGGTCTCCCCCAGCGTATTGTTCAGCCATGGCGATAGCGGCCACGGGGTGACCACGACCCATCTGCTGGGCCGCCTGCTGGGCGAGGCTGTCTGCGGCGAGACCTCCCGCTTCGATGCGTTCGCCAAGCTGCCCTACCTGCCGTTCCCAGGCGGCCGCACCTTCAGGGTGCCGCTGACGGTGGCTGGCTCCTGGTATTATCGGGCGCTGGACCGGCTTGGCTAGCAGCCGATGCGGCGATGCGGCGACAGTTGTCAGTTGGGCGCTTGACGGCCTATTAACGTTATCAGCCTAGCTGTCGCGCAGCCTCGCGGCGGTCATGCCATGGGAGTGTGCCACCTATGAATGCTCCGGGTCCCGAAGCGGTCCGCCTCGTCGTGTGGGACCTCGACGAGACGTTCTGGCACGGCACCCTGAGCGAGGGCGGGCATCGCTACCGGCGCGAGGTGCACGACATCGTCGTGGCATTGGCGCAGCGCGGCATCGTCAGCTCCATCTGCTCGAAAAACGACTACGCCACGGTGCGCTCGGTGCTGGAGAAGGAAGGCATCTGGGAGTATTTCGTCTTCCCAAGCATCAACTGGGACCCGAAAGGGCCGCGCCTGGCCCAGTTGGTCGAGGACGTGCAGCTGCGCGCGCCGACCATCCTGTTCATCGATGACAATCCTATGAACCTGGGCGAGGCGCAGCATTACGTGCCCGGAATCCAGGTGGCTGACGAGCATTTCGTGGAACAGATGCTGGACAGCCCGCTGTTCCGCGGCAAGCCGGATGCCGGGCTGACCCGCCTCAAGCAATATCAGGTGCTGCAGCAGCGCAAGGCGGACGAAGCCGAAGCCTCGCAGAAAGCCGGCGGCGACAACACCGCGTTCCTGCGGGAATCGGGCATCGTGGTGACCATCGACCACGATCTCGAAAAGCATCTGGATCGCGCGATCGAGCTGATCAACCGCACCAACCAGCTGAACTATACCAAGAAGCGCCTGTCCGAAGACCAGGAGACGGCCCGGGCCGAGTTGCGGGAGATGCTGTCCGGCCATGCGGTGCAGGCCGGCATCCTTCACGTGCGCGACCGGTATGGCGATTACGGCTATTGCGGCCTGTACGTGGTCACCAGCGGACCCACCGGCCGGCTGAAACAATTCTGCTTCTCCTGCCGAATCCTCAACATGGGCGTGGAGACCTGGCTGTACAACCGGCTCGGCCGTCCGCCGCTGCGCGTCATGGGCGAGGTGCTGACCGACGTGCTGGGCGATACCCGCCAGGTGGACTGGATCACCCTGCGCCTGCCCGATGCCGAGATCGCCCATGTGGCCGAGGCGCGCACCTTCGACTACGTCTATGCACGCGGCGGCTGCGACCTGCACGCGCTGGCGCATTACTTCAACATGGCGGCGGGCACGATTCACGGCGAGTACAATACCGTGGAAGACGGCGTCATGCTGCCGCTGCACCACAGCGTCTTTGCGCGGCACGCCATCACCGGCCTGCCGCAGGCCGCCAGCCGCGTGTTCGCGAAGCTCGGCTACAAGCCGGAGCACTTCAAATCGCTGCTGAGCGATGTTCCGGCGGGCGGCCGGGCGCTCTGGATACTCAGTTTCTGGGGGGAGGCGGGCTACGCGCTCTACGAGCATAACTTCACCGGCAAGCAGATCCCCGTGGCGGCCCGCCTCTACAAGGGCACGCTGCAGGACATCACCCAGGCCGATCCGGAGAAGTTCAAGGCGGACGCTGCGCTGATCGCTCATGTCAAGCGCCACTTCACCTTCAAGGGCATGATCGACGAGGACACGTTCAAGGAAAACCTGCGCATGATCCTGGGCCGCAAGACGCCCGAGACGCGCGTGTTCATCCTGATGGCGACCGAGGACCATCTGAACAAGGACAACGTCGTCACCATCAACAAACGCAAGCAGAGCGTGAACCAATGGACCGAGGCGGTCGCGCGCGAGTTCAGCAACGTCGAGCTGCTCAGCATGACGGATTACGCGACCGACCAGGAGCGCACCAACAACCCGAACCATTTCGATCGTATGGTCTATTTCAAGGTGTTTCAGGACATCATGCGTCGTGCGGGTGAGAACGCCATCGTCTCGGCCGCCGAGTAGGCCGGCGCACCATCCATACCCACCCTCGGCGATTGGACACCGCGTTTGGCTCCGGCCATCCAGCCGTCCGTCCTCGCCTCGCGGCCAAATTCCGTAGGATCAAAAGTCGATGCCGCCACGCTACGTCATCCACGTAGGACCGTTGAAGACCGCCTCCACCTACATGCAGCAATGCTTCACGGCCGTGCAGCCCGCTTTGCAGGAGCGGGGGATCTATTACCCGCCGGAGCTGATCGACCCCGATAACAAGCACATGCACATGCCGGTCTATGCCGCCATGGTGCGCAAGCAGCACGAGACGCTGCGGCCCATCTTCGCCCGCATCAACGGCGAGGGCCACAAGACGGTCGTGCTGTCCTGCGAACATCTGATCTTCCTCAGCCCGGACGAGATGTCGCTGCTGCGCGACCTGATCGGCGTGCCCGAGGTCGAGATCGTCTATGTCATGCGCCGCTGGAGCGACCGGATCGCCTCGCTATGGAACCAGGCGCTGTTCATGGGCAGCGCACAGACCCTGCCGGAGTTCTATCTGGGCCTGCTGGACGGACGCACGCCCGAGTACTACCGCAAGAATCTCGGCCCGCATGCCGGCGGGCGGGACATCGACTACAGCCTGTCCTGGCGCGAGCACGCTTCCGTCTTCGGGCGGGACGCGGTCCGGCTGTTCTCGTATTCGACCGTCATGGACGGGAAATCCGACGTCTTCGAACGGTTCTGCACCGACGTGCTCGGCCTAGCCGACGTGCCGACGCCGAAATTCCTGGGCGACAAGCGATGGGCCTCGATGCCGCGCGACGAGGCGGAGGTGTTGCGCACGCTGAACGGCATGTACATACGCGAGAAGGGCGAGACGACCGTCGGCATACGCAACATGATCATGTGGAAGCGCGTGCCGTTCGACCGCGCCGCGCTGGCCAAGGCGATGGAGGGCGACACGGCCGAGCTGGCCATCGACGACCGCGCCGTGCATTTCGACGCGGCCTACCAGCGCATGACCGAATTTGCCGACAGGGTGGTCCAAGGCCCCGGTGTCGTGCCCGGCGAGGTCTTCTCGCGTCAGAAGCGGCAGAGCCCCTATGCCAGACAAGGCTGGCTTGTCCAACCCGGGGTCGCCGACATGTTGCGCGACCTCTATGAACGCATCAAGCTTGCCATACAGAAACCGGGCTGAGTCGCTGTGTGCCGCCCGCTACATCTTGGCTGAGGGGCGCGGGATGACGACATGAGCGGGCGAGTCCGTTGGACGCGCGTATCGAGAGGGTGCGATGGTCATTGACGAGATCGTCCGTGAAGGATTGCGGCAGGCTGCTCCTCCCGAGCAGTTGCCTGAGCTGACGGAGTTGTGGGCGGCGTCGCGCAAGCCCACCAACGATCACGCCTCGATGGTGGAGTTCGTCGAGCGCCTGACCACGGCCGGACGCCGCGGCCTGGCCGCCGACACGGTGCGTCACGTGGTCGCCGCGCGTCAGGACCTGCCATGGCCGCTGATGATGCAGGCCGGCTTGGAGGCGGCGGCCGGCCGTCACGAGGCGGCACTGGCCATCGGCCGCACGATCGAGCAGCGCTTCCCTGCCTTCGAGCGGAGCGCGCATGTGCAACTGGCGGCACTGACCAGGCTGCGCCGCTTTGATGAAGCGGACAAGATACTGGCCCGCGCCGAGCCGAAAAACGCGGACGCGCCCTGGCTGCTGTCCGACAAGGCCGGATTGGCCGAAGCGCGCGGCGACTGGGCGACCCTGCTGGAGGTGGCGAACCGCTGGCGTGAGGTGGTGCCGGACAAGCCGCAGCCGATGGCCATGCGCATCATCGCCCTGACCGGCCTGCGCCGGTTCGACGAGGCTGAGGACGCGGTGCGCGAGGCGCTGGCCGGTTTCGCCGGCAGCGCGCCGGTGCGCCGTGCCTCGGCCGGGCTGGCCGAGGCGCGCGGCGATATCGGCCAGGCCTTCGCCCGCTGGCACGAGCTGTGCGAGGCGCAGCCGGACAACAAGGCGGGCTATCACGGCATCCTCGCACTGGCCCGCAAGACCCGCCGCTTCGACCAGCTCGGCGACCGTATGAAGCAGGCGCTGGAGCGGTTCCCCAGGGACCGCGAGATCTTGACGCTCAGCGCCAACATCGCCGGCAACGAGGATTGGCAGGAGGCCGACCGGCTCTGGCAGATCCTGCAGGGGCTCTATCCCGGCGACCCGGAGATTGCGCTGAACGCGGCCACCGTCATGATCGGCGTCCGGCGCGAGCGCAAGAAGATGCTGATTGAGGTGCGGCGCCGGCTGGACGGCGTGCACGCGCGCTTTCCGGAGTTCGTGCCGGCCTATGTCGCGCATCTGGAGGCCTTCCGGCTGGCCGGCAGCCTGGACGAGGCGGCCGAGCGTGCGGCCGAATGGGCGCGGCGTTTTCCGAACGACATCAAGCTGGCTCTGGCGCGTATCGCGGTGGCCGAGGAGCGCGGCGCCTATGACGACGCGACCGCTCAGGTGCAGGCGCTGCGCGGCCGGGGCCAGCCGACGGCGGAGCTGGAGGCGACCTATGTGCGCGTGCTCTCCCGCGCCGACCGCCACGAGGAGGCCGAGGCTGCCTGCCGCGCCGCGCTCGAGACCTATCCGGACGATCGCGACCTGCTGTCGGAATACGCGCGCCTGGCCTCGCGCCGGGCCGACTGGCCGGAGGCGGTGGCCCGCTGGATGGAGGCGCAGCGCAAGCGCCCGCATGACTGGAAGATCACCGAGGAGCTGCGCCTGCTGCGCCAGCAGCTGGCGGGCGAAGATGTGGGCGAGCCGGCTCCCGCACTGTCTGCCGAGGAGGAAAGCAATGTCTTCTCGCGCTTCGAAAGCCTGGGCGGCACGACCACCGGCTGCGAGTTCGGCATGGTGCAAAGCCAGTTCGGCAGCCGGCATGTCAGCCTGCTGCGCTGGACCAAGAGCGACATCGACATCCTTACCGAGGCGGTGGAGCGCGAGTTCGAGGGCGTGGGTGAGGAGCAGCACACGCAGCTCACCACGGTGCGCGTCTCGGCCGATCGCGAGGAATACGTGACGTCGGACAAACGGTTCGACATGGCGTCGAACACCTTCATCAACATCACCGACGCGCCGGCCGACAAGATGTTCATCCAGACCTGCCGCCGGCTGCGCTTCCTGCGCGGCAAGCTGATCGAGGATCTGCAGGCGGCCGAAAAGGTGTTCGTCTTCAAGGTGGCGCACGAGGTGGGCGAAGAGAAATTGCGACGCCTGTTCCGCGCGCTGCGCCGTTACGGCGAGGTCAAGCTGCTCTGCGTGCTGCAGACCCGGCCCGGACATCCGGCCGGCACGGTGCACTGGCTGGAGCCGGGATTGCTGGTCGGCTACGTCAACTACTTTCTCGAGTCGGCCGAGGGCGGGGCGCGCGGTATCGAGTTCGAGGTGTGGAAGAAGCTGATTCTGCAAGCCGACGCGCTGTTCAACCAGCGCCAGCAGGTGGCCGCGCAGTAGCATTACGCCCCTGCCATTCCGGCGCGGTGAACATGTCCGATATAGATCAGATTGCGGGGGTGAGGCGGCGGCAGAGGCGGATATTCATCCTCGGCTTCTGCGCCGCAGGTGTGCCGATCATTTTGCAAATACTCAGCGCTTTCGTGGTTTGGACAACGCCGGACGGCTTCCCGAAAGCTGACGACAACGTCTTCGGCGTAGGTTTCTGGTGCGTGCAAGTGATGTTGCTCTGCGTCGCGGTGGCCGGAAACACGATCATTGATTTCGGTGAACATATCGTCGCACATTCGGCCAGGAGCAATTGAATTCGTCTCCCAATTTTTCGTCGTCTGTATTTTCTTTCTTGCCGAGTCGGTTCTGTTCGCCATAACCATACTTGACGCGCATCTTTCCTGGAAGATACTCGCTCCGATGCTTATGTTCGGCGTTGTGGACCTTCTTGCCGCCTAACGCGTTGACATGGAGATTGCGTTGACGGAGTCTTGATGCAGTTCGGTCAATCTACAGCCACAGCCAGTATCAGGATAACATGTCAGCAGAACTCGGTGTCATGGTGGCGTCGGCGGCAATCGGGCTTGTAGGCGTCGCGTTCGCGTCGCGTGGTGCCAACCACACGCAGGCGAAGCTGGAACGCGGACTGGGGCGGGACAGGCTGATTGGGGCCATGGCGGCAATCGATAGGGCGGTGTTCAGGGCCGCCGAACCCGCCGTGCTTGGTGATGCCAAGGCAAGCGGCTCGACCAAGCGCGCGCCATAAGCCGCACGGCGACCCGACTTCGCCTCGAATTCGGGGTCTCCGACCGACGCGGCCGCACCCCTTGCCTTGCTCTCCGCGGCCGGGCAAGTCTCCGCCCGCGATACAGCGAGGTGAGACGTGGAACAGCTCAGATGGCTCCCCGCCATCACCGATTTCCGCCCCCGCCTGCGCGCACTGGCAGGCTGGGCGGACGGGGTGGCGCTGGCCAATACGCGGTTGGATTTCGTGCGCACCAACGCGCTGGACGAAACGATCCGGCGGCTGGTGCCCGCGCCCCCGCCCGATACGGGCACGAAACCGGTGCGCCTGGCCGTACTCGGCTCCTCCACGCTCGCCCATCTTCATGCCGGGATCCGCGTGGCCGGGCTGCGCCGCAACATCCATGTCGAGACCTATGAGAACGAGTATGGCCAGTACATGCAGGAGCTGCTGGAGACATCCGGCCCGCTGCATGCGTTCCGCCCGACCGCCATCCTGTTCGCCTTCGACGCGGTCCATCTGACACAGGGGCTGCATGCCGCGATGCCGGCGGCGGATGCGGACGCGCTGCTGGCCGAAGTGCTGGGCCGGATCGAACGCTGCTGGGCGCTCGCGCGCGACGCGTTCCACTGTCCCGTCATGCAGCAGACGGTGCTGGACGTATTCCCTGCTTTGCTGGGCAGCAACGAACACCGGCTGCCCGGTTCACGCAGCCGGTTCGTGCACCGGCTGAACCAGGCGTTGCGCGAGCGCGCCGATGCGCACGGCGTCGATCTGCTGGCCGTGGACGAGGCCGCCGCACGCGACGGGTTGTACGCCTGGCACGATCCCGCGTTGTGGCATCGCTCGAAGCAGGAGATCTCGCCCGCGCGGTCGCCCAGCTACGGCGAGCTGGTCGGCCGCATCATCGCGGCGCGTCAGGGCCGCTCGTACAAATGCCTGGTGCTTGACCTCGACAACACGCTGTGGGGCGGGGTGATCGGCGATGACGGGATGGACGGCATCGTGCTGGGCCAGGGCAGCCCGCTCGGCGAGGGCTTCGTCAGCGTCCAGGAGTACGCGAAGGAACTGGCACGCCGCGGCGTGATCCTCGCCGTCAGCTCCAAGAACGACGAGGCCAACGCGCTGGAGCCGTTCGAGAAACACCCGGAGATGGTGTTGCGTCGTGGCGACATCGCGAGTTTCCAGGCGAACTGGTCCGACAAGGCCGCCAACATCCGCGCGATCGCCGCCGACCTCAACATCGGTCTCGACGCGCTCGTCTTCCTCGACGACAACCCGTTCGAGCGCAATTTCGTCCGCGAACAATTGCTGATGGTGGCCGTCCCGGAAGTGCCGGACGACGATCCGGCCCTGGTGCCGGGCGTGCTGTCGGATGCCGGCTATTTCGAAAGCCTGGGCATCACGCCCGAGGATCTGGAACGCACCGCGCAGTACCAGGAAAACCGCGCCCGCGCCGAGTTGCAGGCCAGCGCCGGCGACATGGAGTCCTATCTCCGCGCGCTCGACATGCGCATGGTCTGGAACCGGTTCGATTCGGTGGGCCGCCAGCGTGTGGTGCAGCTGATCAACAAGACCAACCAGTTCAACCTCACCACACGCCGCCACACCGACGCCGACATCTCCGCCATCATGGCCGACCCGCACAGTTTCGGCCTCCAGATTCGCCTGCTCGACCGGTTCGGCGATAACGGCATCATCGCCATCGTCATCGGCCGCACCACCGAACCAGGCACGATCGCGATCGACACGTGGCTGATGAGCTGCCGCGTGCTGGGCCGCGGTGTGGAACGCACCACGCTGAACCTGGTGGCCGAGCAGGCGCGCGCGTTGGGCGCCACGCGGCTGATCGGCGAGTTCATTCCCACGAAGAAGAACGGCATGGTGCGCGACCATTACGAAAAGCTGGGTTTTGCGCCGATGTCGCGGGACGAGGACGGCGCAAGCACGTCGGTGCTCGACCTCGCGGGCTTCGAGCCGGCGCACACATTCATCCACGTCACCGAAGGGCCATCCGCATGACCGACACCGCGAAGATCTACGAGGCGCTGACGGAAATCTTCAACGACGTGTTCATGAAGGACGACATGAAGCTGACGCCCGAGCTGTCGGCCAAGGACGTGGCGGGCTGGGACAGTTTCAAGCAGATCGAAATCATGGTGTCGATCGAGGAGCGTTTCGGCATCAAGCTCAACACGCGCGAGATCGACGCGTTGAAGAATGTGGGCGATCTTGCGGACGTGATCGCGCGCAAGACCTGAGCGGGACGATCCGTCGCAGACAAATTGTTCGGCCGAATGTCAGGCATGAAACGCCGGGGCGGCTTTGGCGCTCTGTCCATGTCCAGGCCGGAGGAACCAAGGTGCAGATACCCACGCCACAGAATGTTGCCGTACTCTTCCTCGATCTTCAGGAGGAGATCGTGAAGCACAGTCGCACGGTGCCGCAGGAGAGGCTGCTGCGCAGCGCCGGCGTGCTGGCCCGGCTGGCGGTCCTGCACCATTTGCCATCCTTCATCTCCGCCGTGCCGCCAGGGGGCGCCACCCTGGAGGCTGTGCTTGGGCCGCTTTCGGGCACGCAACCACGCACGCGCACGCAGACCACGGCGTTCGCCGACGCGGAACTGGTGGCCGATCTGCGCTCGGCCGGTCGCGCCGTGCTGGTGCTGGCGGGTGTGGCCAGCGAGATCGTGGTGCAGCGCACCGCGCTCGACGCGCTGGCCGCCGGCTACGAGGTGCACGTGGCCGTGGACGCCTGCGGCGGCCTGAGCGAACGCACCGAGCACGCCGCCTGGCGGCGCATCACCCAGGCCGGCGGCGCCATGACCTCGGTCACCACATTCGCGGCCGAACTCGCCGGCGATTTCTCGAAGGAGCTCGGCGGCAACACGATGGCGCTTATGTATGAGACGATGTCAAACCAATCGGGTTGAAGGCTGACACATTGTAGGAGGAAGAAAGGCCTTCTTTTTCGAGAAAAAGAAGCAAAAAGCTTCTTGCTTGTTCGCCTGTACCATGGATCTAACGATGCTGCCGATGTGGTTCTGGTAGAACGTGGGCGAGCCGTGGTGCAGGCGTAGAAAACGGAAGTCGCGCACGGTGTCAGCCGTAGCGGGCCAGTGCGCGGCGGCTCAGCCAGCCTAGCACGGCGCTGATCGCCAGCCCGGCCGCCGACAGCAAGGCCAGCGCCGCGAACATTCGCGCCGTCTGCAGCCGGTAGCCCGCCTCCAATATGCGGAACGCCAGACCCGAGGCGACGCCACCCGCCCCGGTGACGAACTCGGCGACAACCGCGCCCACCAGCGCCAGCCCGCCCGACACGCGCAATCCGGCCAGCATGTAGGGCACCGCCGCCGGCAGGCGGATCAGCGCGATTTCCTGCGCCAGACTGGCGCCGTTCAGGCGCGCCAGGTCGAGCAGCTCGGGCGGGGTTGCCGCCAGGCCGGCGGCCGTGTTGGAGAACACCGGGAAGAAGGCCACCACCGTCGCGCAAACCGTCATCGCCGCGAACGGGTCGCCGACCCAGACGATGATCAGCGGGGCGACGGCCACCACAGGCGTCACCTGCAAAATCACCGTCCAGGGCGACAGCAGCGCGCGAAGGATGCGGCTTGCGGCCATCACGGAGGCCAGCGCCACGCCCATCACGACGGCGGAGACCAGGGCCGCGCCGGTCACCGACAGGGTCGCCAGCAGCGCGCGCAGCAGGCCAGGAGCATCGGCGGCAAAAGCGCGGACGATCGCCACCGGAGACGGCACCAGATAGGCGGGCGTGTGCAGCAGCATCACCAGCACCTGCCACAGTGCAAGCGAAGCGAGGAACGCGCCCGTGCCCCTCACGCGAACCCTCTCACGCCGGCACGTGCAGCGCCTGCACCGCCTCTGACAGGCGGGCGGCGCGTTTGAGAAAGCCCGGATGCGCCCGCCCGCGCTCGGCAACCGGGGCGCCGGCCAACTCGGCCGCGATCCGGCCAGGCCGCAGGCTCATCAGCACGACACGGCTGGCGAGTGCGGCCGCCTCGTAGATCGAGTGGGTGACGAACACCGTCGTGCAACCGATCGCCGTGGTAATGCGCACGATCTCGTCCTGCAGCCGGTGGCGGGTGAACTCGTCCAACGCCGCGAACGGCTCGTCCATCAGCAGCAGACGCGGCTCGGTCGCCAGCGCGCGGGCGATGGAGACGCGCATGCGCATCCCGCCCGACAGGGTCTTCGGCCGCGCATCGGCGAAGTCGCTGAGGCCCACCAGCGTCAGCGCCTCACGCGCGCGCGCCTCCGCCTCACGCGCGCGGCGCAGGCGCAGCGGCAGCATGACATTGGCCAGCGCGGTCGCCCACGGCATCAGCGTCGCGTCCTGGAACACGTAGCCGATCGCGCCAGGCGCAGGCGGCCCGTCCGCCCACAACAGCAACCCCTCGGTCGGCAGGTCGAGGCCCGCGATCAACCGCAGCAGCGTGGATTTGCCGCAGCCCGACGGACCGAGCAGCACCAGAAAATCGCCGTCCGCAAGCTTCAGGTCGATGCCGGACACTGCGCGCGTGCCGTTCGCGAACCGTTTGCCGACACCGGACAATTCCAGCATCAGGGCGTGACCGGGTTCGCCTTGTGCACGAATTTCAACGTGTACGCCTGATGGAAATCCATCCCGGCCGGATAGAGCCCGGCCTTGACCATGGACTGGAAAAAATCCTGCCAGCGCACGTCCGTCATGGCGCCGATTCCCTGCGCCACCGCATCCCCGGATTCCACGATGCCGTGCGAGCGTATGGCTTCGCGCCCGTAATCGAGCAGCGCGTCCGTCATCTCCGGGTTCGCCTGCTTGATCAGCGCGTTGCCCGGGCGCGGATCGCTCTCCAGATAGCTGCGCCAGCCTTCCTCGCTGGCGTCGAGGAATCGCTGCACGAGGTCGGCGCGCGAATCGGCGGTCTCGCGCTTCGTCAGGATCAGGCTGGCATAGCCCGAAAAGCCCGCATCCGACAGCAGCAGCACCACAGGATCGAACCCGCCCTGCTGCTTGATTAGGAACGGTTCGGAGCCGAGATAGCCCTGCTGCACCGCGTTCTTGTCGGCCAGGAACGGCGCCAGGCTGAAGGCATACGGGCGTATCTGATCGTCGGAATAGCCGTATTTCTCGCGCACGTAATTCCACCAGCCGATGCGCGTGTCCGCACCGATCATGATCGGCTTGCCGCGCAACGACTCGAAGCTGTCGTTGCCCACACCGGGATGGGCCAGCACCACCGACGGGTCCTTCTGGAACATCGCGGCCACCGCCAGCACCGGCAGCTCTTCCTTGGCGAAGTTCAGCGCGATGAAGCTGTTGCCCGCGATGGTGAAATCGAGCCGCCCGGCCAGCAGCAACTGCGCCTGGTTCACCTGAGGGCCACCCTGGCGCAGCGTCACCTCCAGCCCGTGGCGGGCGTAGATGCCCTGGGCCACGGCCTGGTAGTAGCCGCCGTACTCCGCCTCGGCCAGCCAGTCGAGACCGAAGGCGACGTGGTCGGGCGGGGCGGCGCGGGCGCCCGCCATAGCGCAGATGAGCGCAAACGGGAGTAAGCCGGGCAGGCGAGGGAACACGTGTGTGGCCTTGGCTGGAACGGGGCGGAGGATTGGCGTGGCTGAGGCGCGGGTCAAGGCGGGGATGTGGGTTTCGGCGGCGCTACGGCTGGCCTTCCAGGATGGCCGCAGCGGCGCGGTGCTGCGCCGCGGCGACGCGGATGCCGGCGGCGTGCTGGTGGTGCTGCGCGGCCAGGGCGGGGTGAGCGTGCTGAGCCAGCTCGCCAGCGACGGCGGCGAGCCCCGCTGGATGCGCGGCACCGGCCCGGGCGCGGTGGACGAGCCGGTGGCCGACGCCTATGTGGCGCGCCAGGTCGGCCGCGATCCGGATCTGTGGGTGGTGGAGTTCGAGGCGCCGGATCTGTTGCCGCCGTTCGGTGGAACGATTGTTT
>CAXUNK010000020.1:0-25623 GCA_964252425.1 uncultured Acetobacteraceae bacterium | reverse complement strand
CGCCAGCTCGTCCAACGCTGCGCGCAGCCTGGCGCCGGCGAGGCCCGCGAGCCGGGTCAGCGGCCGCGCCAGGATGTGACCGATTCGGTGGGCGCGGTTCAGCGCGGAGTCGGGGTTCTGGAAGATGACCTGGATCGCCTGTCGCTGGGCACGGGTTCGGTCCGGCAGACGCGGGCTGACGGCCACGCCGTCCAGCCGCACCTCGCCTCCGGCATCGGGTGCGGTCAGGCCCAGCAACAGGCGGCCCAGCGTGGTCTTGCCGCTGCCGGATTCGCCCACCAGGCCCAGCGTCTCGCCCGCCCCCAGGCTGAACGTCACGTGGTTCACGGCGCGCACCTGGCCGGCCGCACCGCCGTAGGTCTTGGTGAGGCCGCGAGCCTCCAGGACGGGCCGGCCCCTGCCAGCCTCCGCATCGTCCGTGTGTTCGACGGGCGCCTGGGTGGAGGCGGACGGCGCAGGGGGCGAAGGAAAGTGGCAGCGCGCCATATGCGCATCCGACCAGGATTGGGCGGGAGGGGTCGCCAGGCAGACCGCCTCGGCACGGTCGCATCGTGGCGCGAACACGCAGGCGGTGGCCTGGTCGCCAGGCGCCGGCAACTGCCCGGGTATCGTTTGCAGCGGGCCGGTCCGCTTGCGCCGTCCGTGCGCCGGCAGGCAGGCGATGAGACGCGCGGTGTAGGGGTGGCGCGGGGCGCGCAGCACGTCTGCGGCCGGCCCCTGCTCGACCAGCGTGCCCGCGTAGAGCACGCCGATCCGGTCGCACATGCGCGCCACCACGGCGAGGTTGTGGCTGATCATCAGCACGGCGGCACCCTGTTCGCGCCGCAGCGCATCGACGAGATCGAGGATCTCGGCTTCCACCGTTGCGTCCAGCCCGGTGGTCGGTTCGTCGAGCACCAGCAGCTTGGGGTTCTTGGCCAGCGCCATCGCGATGACCACGCGCTGCTGCGTGCCGCCGGAGAGCTGGTGCGGGTAGGCCGACATGATCCGGGCCGGCGCGGGGATCTGCACGCGGGCCAGCATGGCTTCCGCCCTGGCGTGCGTGTCGGCTACGCCCAGCACCGCGAACGCCTCCTTCACCTGCGCCCCGATGGTGAGCGTTGGGTTCAGCGCTCGGCTCGGGTCCTGATAGACCATCGAGACGTGCCGTGCCCACAGCGCACGCAGGCCGCGCGCCGAAAGCGCCCGCACATCCTGGCCGGCGATGCCGATCGTGCCGCCGCTCACCCGGCCCGCGGCAGGCAGCGCCCGCAATATGGCGAAGGCGGCGGTGGATTTGCCGCAGCCCGATTCGCCTACCAGACCGAAACACTCCCCCTGCCCGACGGTGAAGGACACGCCATGCAGCACCGCCCGCCCGGCATAGGCGACGCGAAGGTCCGACACGCGGAGCGCGGGGGTGGCGCCAGGGGTCGCACCGATCATCGCAGCGCGTCCTGCAGGCCCTCTGCCACCAGGTTGACGCCGACCACGAGGGAGGCCGTGGCCAGTGCCGCGAACGCCACCGTCCAGCCGTAACCGCCCACGATCAGGCCGTAATTCTCGGCGATGGTCAGCCCCCAATCGGGCGAAGGCGGCTGGATGCCGAACCCCAGGAAGCTGAGCGAGGCCACGGTGAAGATCGCGTAGCCCAGCCGCACCGTCACCTCGACCAGGATCGGCGGCAGGATGTTGGGCAGGATCTCGGCGAACATGATGTGCAGGTGGCTCTCGTGGCCGAGCTGTGCGGCCACGACATAGTCCAGCCTGCATTCGGCCAGCACGGCGCTGCGCACGGTGCGCGCGATGATGGGCGTGAAGACGAGCGCGATCACCAGCGCGACGTTGAGCGAGGACGGGCCGAGCGCCACCAGCACCAGCAGGGCCACCACGATCAGCGGCAGAGCGAGGATGACCTCGATCGGGCGGCTCAGCAGCGCATCCACCCAGCCGCCCGCGTAGCCGGTGACCAGGCCGAGTGTGGTGCCGCAGACGGCCGAGAGCAGCGTGGCCGCCGGGGCCACGGACAGGATGGAGCGCGCGCCGGCGATGACGCGGGAGAACACGTCGCGGCCGATCTGGTCGGTGCCGAACCAATGCGCGGCCGAGGGCGGCGCCAGCGGGTTCATCAGATCGTCGGCAAACGGGTCTTGCGGCGCCAGATGCGGGCCGAACAGCGCGCACATCGCCCAGAACAGCACGATGGCCGCGCCCGACAGGAAGCCCGGCCGAACCAGGCGCCGCCAGGCCAGGCTCACCGCTCGGCCGCCGTGCCGCGCGGATCGAGCACGGCGACCAGCATGTCGGCCAGGATCGCCGAGCCGACATAGGCCGCACCCACCGTCAGTATGCCGGCTTCCAGCATCGGATAGTCCTTGCCGCGCGCGGCGGTCAGGATGAGGCTGCCGATCCCCTGGGTGCGGAACAGCGTTTCGACCACGACGAGGCCGCCAAGCAGGTAGCTGGTCTGGGCCGCGATGACGGTGATGGTGGGCAGCAGCGCGTTGCGCAGCACGTGTTTCTGCACGACCCGCCAGCGCGGCAGGCCTTTCAGCGTGGCTGTGCGGGTGTAGTCGGCCTCCAGCGCCTCGATCATGCCGGCCCTGGCGATGCGCGAGATGTAGCCGAACAGGATGAGCACGAGCGGCAAGGCCGGCAGGATGAGGTGGCGCAGTTGTTCGCCCGCCCCGGTGCCCGGCCGCGTATTGGCCGAGATCGGCAGCCAGCGCAGCCAGACGCCGAACACCAGGATGAGCAGGATGCCGGAGACGAACTCCGGCACCACGGTCAGCGACAGGCCCCCCAGCGTGATCGCCCTGTCCTGCCACCGTCCGCGATAGAGCGCGGCCGCGATGCCCGCGCCGACCGAGAGCGGGATGACGATGACGGAGGTGATCGCGGCCAGGATCGCGGATTTCTCGAGCGCACCGACGATGAACGGGGCGACGGGGCTGCGATAGGCGTAGGACATGCCCATGTCGCCGCGCAAAAGATGGCCGACCCAGTGCAGATACATCGTGACGGGCGGCGCATCCGTGCCAAGCTGGTGGTCGAGCGCGGCCACGGCGCGGATATCGGCGAGCGGACCGAGGATGGACCGTGCGACGTCACCGGGAAGCAACTGGCCGGCTGCGAAGATCACGACGCTGAGCAGCAGCAGCGTCAACGCGCTCAGCACGGCGCGACGCGCAACGGCGTGGAGCGGCGTGGTGCGTCTCACGCGAGGGCCGCGTCCTGCAGGAAGATCTGCGATATGCCGCTGACCTGCACCCCGGTGACGGTCGGGCCGGTGGCACAGATGTAGTCGTAGAAATACGGGATCAGGATCGGACTCTCCTCCAGCAACAGCCGTTGTATTTTGCCCGCGGTCTCGCGTTGCGAGGACAGGTCGATATCGGCGAGGTAGGCGGCCACGAGACGGTCGTACTTCGCATTCCTGAAATGCGCGGCGTTCCAGGCGCCGCCGCTCAGATAGGGCGCGGCCAGTGTGACGTTCGGCACGCCGCGATGTCCGTAATCGGTGATGCCCATGGGGCTGTCCAGCCAATCGGACCGGCCGAATTGTGCTGCGCCATAATAGGTGCCGGGATCCTCGATTCGCAGATCGAGCCTGATGCCGATCTCGGCACAGGCGTTCTGCACCAGCACCGCGAGATCGGGGATTTCCTGCTGGCGTTCCGTGGTCAGCGTGGTCGCAAACCCGTCCGCCTGGCCCGCCGCCTGCATCAGCGCGCGCGCCTGGGCGATGTTCCTGGCGCGCTGCGGCACGGTGCGGTCCGTCGATGGGTAGAGCGGGTCGAAGGGCGAGTCGTTGCCCAGCCTGGCGCGGCCCTGGAACAGGCCGTGCAGCAGCCCCGGCCGGTCCAGACTGAGTGCCACGGCCTGGCGCACGCGCGGGTCGGCGAGCGGGCCTTCGTCGCAACGCAGATGGATCTGTCGATGTGTGGAGGCCGGGATATCGATGATACGCACGTCCGGATCGCGCAGCAGGCCCTGGGCACCCTGCACCGCGATCTGCACGATCGCGTCCACCTGATCGTCCTCCAAAGCGAGGATTTGCGGCTGCTGGTCGGTGAAGAACGAGAACTCGGTTCGCGCGGGCAGAGCGGGCGGTCCCCAATAGGAGGTGTTGCGCACGAAGCTGGCGCCCTGCTTCGGTAGGTAGCGTTCCAGCCGAAACGGTCCGGTGCCGTTGAAAGTACGCTCGAAATCGCCGTCGTACTCGGCGGGGAGGATGATGGCGTTGTAATTGTCCGACGACACGTAATACGGAAAGTTGCCGTTCGGCGCATCGAGGTCGAAACGCACCGTCAGATCGTCGAGCCGCTTGGTGCCGCCGGGCGAGAGCACGCCGCGCATGACGGAGAGCGCGTTCGATCCCTGCTTCGGGTCGCACAACCTGTCCATGGTGGCGACGACATCGGCGGCGCCGAATGGCCGCCCGTTATGGAACGTGACGCCTGGGCGCAGGGAGAATGTCCATACCGAACAATCCGCATTCGGCCGCCAGCCCGTGGCCAGCGCGGGGCGGAGCACGAGGTCGGACCCGTCCATGACCAGGAACTCTCCGGTTTGCTGCAGCATCGCCAGGCCGCCGATTTCGGAGACGGTCAGCGGCTCGATGGCACCGGCCGGCACGAAGGAGGCGACGCGTATGGTGGCCCCCGGCCGTCCGCGGCCAGGCTGGCGCACGGGCATGGCGGCCAACACGCCGATGCGGGCCGCGTGGCGAAGAAACCCGCGACGGTCGAGCCGGCCGGCTCGAAACTCGTCCAGGATGTGGCGGTCCAGCTCGGTGGGCCGGTGGGGTTTCATGCCGGTCGATTTGGAGATTGGTGCAGCGAAGGAGAAAGGAAGAGCTTCTTTTTCGAGAAAAAGAAGCAAAAAGCTTTTGTTCTGTTCGCCTGCACCGGGGCTCGCGACGGTTCTGCCAGGGCGGTTTTGGCCGAACCTGCGCGCGCAATACCGCAGGCGTGGAAGACAGAAGTTTTCTGGTCCTTTTTTTCCAAAAAAGGACCGCTTGCACTCTCAATCACCGTTGCAAACTTCGCTTCAACGGGCCAAGCCAGGGTTCATAATGCCGCCACTGCGTCAGTCCGCGCGTAGAAATCGGCTGGCGCACCTGTTCGGAGCTGGCGGTGCGTATGCTGCGCTCGGTTTCGTGGAAACGCAGGCATTGCGGCTCGAAAGGCAGGCCGCAGAACGCCAATATGCGCCTGACACCCGCTTCGAAATCCGTGACGAGCTCTTCGTGCTGCACACGAAGGATCGCGTTGGGCATCGCCTGCTCCCAATGCGCCATGAGCGCCACGTAGGAGCGGTAGTATCGACCGATATCGTCGAGATCGTAGGTGAATTCCTGGCCCGAGGCGAAGAGCTGCTTGAAGTTGCCGAAGCAGCAGGCCATCGGCTCCCGTCGCGCGTCGATGATGCGCGCGTTCGGCAGGATGAGGTGGATCAGCCCGAGGTGGCGGAAATTGTTCGGGTTCTTGTCGATGAAAAACGCTCTGCCGGTGCGGTATATCCTTGTGTCGGCGAGGTATTTTTCGCCCATCGCGCGTAACCGCTCAGGCGCGATGTCATGCAGGATCGCGGGATAGGCGGGCGATGCCTCGTTGTGGTGTCGGCCTTGCAGGCTTTGCACGAGCCGGGTGATGTCGGCGAGCTCCATGGTGCCGTCCACATCGGGATGCGACGCCAATATCTGCTCGATGAGCGTCGATCCGGCGCGCGGCAAACCCACAACGAAGATTGGATCAGCGCTTTGGCACCCGGCAGTGCGGCGGCTGTGCAGGAACTCGCCGGTGACGAGACGCATCTGCGCCTCCGCACCCCGCTCGACGGTCTCCGGCCGGTAGGCGAGTTCGGCTTTCTTCAGCGCGTTGCCTTGCGCGTAATAGCCGAACGATTGGGCGTAGTCTTCCGCATCCTCCAGCGCCTTGCCGAGAGCGAAGCAGAAATGGGTGCGGTCCACGGAGGCGACATGGGCGTCGGACACCTGCGCCCGCATCTGATCGATCTCGGCCGCGGAGAACCGGTAGGTCTTGAGGTTGGCAAGGCTCCAGTACGCGTCGCCGAAACTTGGATTGATGCGGGCCGCCAGGCGGTAGGAGGCGATCGCTTCCGCCTGCCGGCCACGGGTTTTCTCCGCGTGACCGATCGAGAGATGCAGCTCGGCCGCCGCCGGCGCCTCCTGCGCAAGCTGCCGATACGTTTCGATCGCCTCGTCGTATTCGGCAAGTGCCAGGCAGGCCGTAGCATAAACCGCCCGGTAGTCGCGATTGTCAGGCTCCGCGCGCAACAGGGTTTTCGCCTCCTCCAGCGCCCTCGCATTGCGATGCCTGTGCAGCAGGACGCGCACGTAGTCGTAACGCGCGAGCTGGTAGCCGGGCGAAAACGCCAGCACGCTTTGCAGCAGGAACTCGGCGTCGTCGAGCACGTCCAGCTTCATGCCGATCCGGGCGAGCAGACGCATGCCCTCGACATCGTCTGGGTGGGATTTCAGGTGCTCGCGGATCACCCGCTCCGCCTCGTTCACCTCGCCATCGGCGAACATGCTGGACGCCGTCACGACCGCCGCCGGCAGGGACCGCAATTTGGCGACGTGTCGTGCGGCGGTCTCTGCGTCCTGGGTGCGGCCGGCTGCGCGAAACAGGATGGTCAGGGCTTGCCAGCTTGCCGGCAGCGCCGCGTTCAGGTTTACCGCGCGCAGATAGGCCGTCAGCGCCGCGGCGGGTTCGCCAAGTGCCACATGGCAGTGGCCGCGCTCCTGAAACAGGCGGCTGTAGCCTGGATGAACCGTCTCCAGCCGCTCCAGCGTCGTCAGCGCCTCGGCGGTGTGGCCCAGGTAGCGCTGGCTGACCGCGATCATGTACAAGACGTCGCGGTTCTCCGGCACGATCGCCATCAGCGTGTGCGCGGCTGCCAGGGCGTGCGCGTAGTGTGCCGCCCGCATCAGCGAGCGGATCCGAAAAACCTCCGCTTCGACCTGGGTTGCGGGAGCTGCGTCCATGCTGCCAGTATATGACGGAGCTCTGCAAAGCGTCGAGTTGACGCCTGGCGTCAGCGGAAGCTGTAGGAGAGTTTGAGCCCCGCCGTCAGCGGCCGTGTTACGATGATTGAGGTGACGAACTGGGCGGCGCTGATGAACTCCTGCCCACGTTCATTGGTGAAGTTCTCCACATAGGCCTGAAGGCGCCAGTTGTCTTTCGACACGCCAACGGCAGCATCCGCCGTGGTGATCGGTTTTTCGTAGAAATTGTTGAAGTTGGCCACCGCAGAGTGTTGGTGCGAGGAGTGCTGCACGCCGATTTGGCAGTAGGCCAGGTAATCGCCGACGTCGAACTCATAACGTGCGCGTGCGGCGATCTTGAACGCCGGCGATTGGGCAAGTGTGTCGCCGACATTGCCGAACGTGCCGGCAGAACCTGGTAAGATCACGCCGATGGGCGCCACGATACCAGGTGAATTGAGCTGCTTGCTGTCGTTCAGCGCGGCCGTGGTGTTGAGCGTCAGACCCTCTGTGGGGATGCCCGTCACCTGGATCTCAGTCCCACGCACACGATAGTTCGGGCCGTTGACCGTGAAGGCCAGGTTGCCGAAGGCCGCCGGGTTGAACAGCCTGTCCTGAACGTTGTTCCAGTCTTCCTGATAGAACGAACCGTTGATCGTCAGACGGTGATCGAAGAATTGGGTCTTGTAGCCGACCTCGTTGTTTGTCAGTCCATCGGACTGATAGGCGATCGGACCCAATATCCCGTCCGACTTCGGCGCACGCCGGTTGAAACCGCCCGGTCTATACCCTTCGGAATAGGTGTAATACACCATGATGTCCGGCGTGATCTTCCATGTCAGGTTGGCGCGGTTGCGAAATCCGTAAGCGGCGCTTTCCAGGTTCTTCGCATCGAGGTTGGTGGCCCCCGCTGTGCAGGGGACTGGACCGGTGTAGGAGACGCTGCAGCCGAAGCCGCTCACCACCGACCCTTTCTCGAAATTATGGAAGTCGAACCAGCGCGTGCCGAAGGTCGCTGTCAGGACCTTCGGGATGATGTCGAAATCCGCGGAGCCGAAGATCGCATACTGGGTGTATCCGCGCGTGATGTCGTTGAAGAACCCGGTGTTGGGGCCGCGGGGATTGGGATCGACGACCGTCGATCCGGGTGCGGGGCCAAGCTGCGTGAATCCCGGAGCGGTCAGGTAATCGAAATTTGTCCGGTTCTGGATTTCGAAATCTTCGTAGTAGAAACCAGCCACGGCGCGCAAACGCCAATTGTCCGGCGTGCTGATGCGCGCCTCCTGGCTCAGATGCGTGTCGTGCTCGAAATCCTGCCACGTCGCGGATGGCGAGTAACATTGCGACTTGGGAAAGCCTTTTGCCGGGTTGGCCGGCTGGCACTGATAATAGTCTGCGTACAAACCGCGCGCATAGTTGGTGTAATCCTGCACCTGCGACGTGTTGCGGATGAGGTATGCGCCGTCGTACACCAGCTTCAGGAAGCCGATACGGCCGTTGATGGTGAGCGCGCTGTTTTCGAAAAAGTCGTGGTCGTATGAGGGATTGAACAACTCGACCGAGAGGTCGGGGAGCTTCACCGGATGGGTGCCCGACGTTTGCGGCTCCTCATAGAACACGCCCGCGGCATCAAGTGTCTGGACCGATTGCGAGAGCAGCGCGCTCCAATCCTCGTCGAACCGCATCAGCACCTCACCCCGGCCGCCGGCGTAATTCACGGGGTTGATGTTGGTGTCGCCGATCCCGAAATTATTGCCCCAGTGCATCGCGGGGGGTGGGCCGGGCACGTTGCCGGCGTAATGGGCGTAGTGGATGCCCTTATCGGTCGCCTCGCGAACAAACGTGCCGGGCACGTTGTCGATGTATCCGCCGCGCTGATCATCGTAGGCCGTCAGCCGGATGGCGAGCTTGTCGGGCACGATCGGCATGTTGAGTGTGATATCGACGTTCTTGCTGAAATCACCGTGCTCGGTACCCGCGAACCCGGCATCGACCGTGCCGCTAAACTTGGTCGGGTCGGGCTTGTTCGTGATATAGCGCACCACACCACCCTGGGCACCGGAGCCGAACAGCGTGCCCTGCGGACCCTCCAGCACCTCTACCCGTGCCAAATCGACGGTGTAGATGTCTAGATTGCGGCCGGGCACCTGGGCGGATTGGTCGTCGAGATAGACGGCCACGTTGGGGAAGGAGCCCACTCCGCCGCCGCCCTGCCCGCCTTCGTCACCACCGATCGCGAGGCCGCGTATGTTGATGTTGTTCTGTCCGGGGCCGAAACCGCTGGCCGTCACGTTCGGCAGTTCTTTGACCAGATCGTCGAAATTCTCGATGTTCAGGCGTTTGAGGGTTTCACCGGTGAGCGCCTGGACCGAGATCGGCACGTCCTGAAGGTTCTGCACGCGCCGCTGGGCAGTGACGGTCACGACCTCCGGCTCGGAGGGTTTGCGGGTGGCGGGCTTGCCCGGCGCGCTCGTTTGACCGGCGGCCGTGCTGCCGGCGCCGGGTTGATCGGCGGCACGTGTGTGCGACCACAACACAAAACTCAGCGCCACGCCCGACAGCAAGGTCTTTCGCCAGTCCTGTCGCCCCGTGCCGAGACCCTGTTTGCCGAACCCTGCGCCCATACCCGCCCCCGTCCTGCACGCATCCGGTTCCGCGGGCATGCGCCTGGATCACGGGACCGAGAGCAGCGTTGCATGACGAACGCGTGTTCTGGCAATCGTTAATTCGATAGGGTCATCTGTTTTGCTGGGCTCGGGCGTCGAGACGCGCCCGCTACCCACCCAGAGGCGGAAAGGCGCCGGCGTGTTGCGGACGCCACGCATAGCGGGCCGCGACATCGCCATACCCGTCATACAGAGGAGGTCGCCGCCCCGCGAGGAGGTGCTGGCGCGCCCGCCTCCACTGTCCGGGCAGCGCGTACCAGGCAATCGCCGGGCATTCGTGATGGAGCAGATGGAGGTTGTTGTTGAGAAACAACAGCCCCAGCAGCCCGGCCCGCTCGACGACCGCTGTGCGGTCCTCCGGCCGCGCCGCCGCCCGATGCTCCGCGAGCGAGCGGATGAGAATGAGCGCCGTGCCCGGATAGACGAAGCAGGCGACATACGATGCGAGATTGACACGACACACGCCGCACACCCAGGCGAGAACAAGGCAGAGGCCGGCCGCGTGGCCGAGCCAAACGCGCCAAGGCGGCGCGGCGGACCAGGTGCGGAGCTGCCCGATCCAGAAGCCGGTCACCGCCCGGGCGGGACCCAGCACCAGCCTGCCGATGAACGTGTTGCAGGCGCAATGCACCCAGCGCCGCGCGGGCGAGGCGCGGTCCCACTCCTCCGGCGACATGTAGGTGCTTTCCGGATCTTCCAGCGGATCGGTCAGGTGCACGGCCCGGTGATGGCGCATGTGCTGCTCGCGATAGAGAGCGTAGGGCAGCCACAAATTCAGCGGCGGCCAGGCGAGCGCGTTGTTGAGTGCGGCGTGGCGGGTCGGATGGCCATGCATGAGCTCGTGCTGCAGCGACATGTGCCACGCACACAGCCAGGCGCCGGCCGGCAGCACGACCAGACGCGGCAGGTCGTTCCACCAGAGAGTGAGTGCCGACCAGCCACCATATATGAGTACGATCAGCGCCCAGGTCGGCGCCTCCCAACGCTGCATGAACTTCGTCAACCCGGCCATTCGTTTCATGCTCGCTCTCAACCGACGCGCGATCGGCCCGAGAAGAATGCCCGAGCGGGTGACGTGAGATGTGGCGCGTTTGCGCACGTAGCGCTGCGTTTACCCCGAAGTTAACGCGCACGTTGCGTTTGCACATATAATGCTGTTTATACGCACATGATGGTGGCTCCCGCATAATGCGTCCTGCTCATACAGCTTTGGATCGGCGGGAGTTGCTGCCCCGCTTCCAACAGAGGTTGCGGCAGGTTCTGGCGCGGTCGGAACTGTCGCAAACGGAGTTTGCGGAGGCGGCCGGCATAGATCGCAGCACCCTTTCGCAGCTTCTGGCGCCGGGCGCCGACCGGTTGCCGCGCGTCGAGTCGATCGCCGCCATCGCCCATGTCGGCAACACCTCGCTCGACTGGCTGCTGGGGTTGAGCCAGGGCGAGCGGCCGGATGGCGGCATGGTCGCCGAAAGCCTGCAGATCGAGCGTGATGCGCCCAGTCCGCTCGACGAGCGCCTGCTGCGCTGGCACCAGGAAGCGGCCGGCTACCGCATACGCCACATCTCCACCACCTTCCCCGACCTGCTGAAAACGGACGCCATTATCGAGGCCGAATACGGGCACTACGCGACCGTCGGGCCACGGCGGCGGATCGAGATCACCCAATCGCGGCTCGAGTATCTGCGTCAGCCGGAGACGGAGATCGAATGTTGCACGGCCGTCCAGACGTTGGAGGCGCTGTGGCGCGGGGAGGATATCTGGCGCACGCTCCCCACCTCGTTGCGACGCGCCCAGTTGGAGCAGATCATCGCGCTGTGCGACGAACTCTACCCGCGGTTCCGCTTGTTCCTGTACGACCGCAAGATGCTGTTCTCCGTCCCGCTGACCGTGTTCGGACCCATGCGCGCGGCCATCTACTTGGGCCAGACGTATTTCGTGTTCCATTCGACCGAACATATCAGGGCGCTTACCCGACATTTCGACCAGATCGTGCGTGGCGCGTGCGTGCAGCCGAACGAGATCGCAGCCCATCTGCAGCGCATGATGTCACGCCCGCGCTGAATGTGACCCGTCGTGAAGCAGGATATTCGTCATCGCAGCATCGGATAGGATCGCGCTCGCGCCTGCTCCTCCATGGTGAGGATGGCGCTGTAGGCGGGCGAAGGAAGACGGGTGAAACCGGACACCCTCAATGCTTTGCGGACCGGCGTCAGTGCAGCGCTCGTGACGACGCGGTCCAGAGCTTGCAGCAACGCGCGGCACGTCGCAGCGTCTGTGCGGTGTGACGTGATCAGCGGCAGGCCGGGCGACGACGCGCTCCAGCAGAGCACGCGCAGGCTGCCCGTCTCAGCCGGTCGCAGGGTTTGCAAATGCGCCCAGGTGACACAGTCGATCGCCGCCACATCGGCCCGGCCGTCTGCGACGGCCCTCACGCTCGCCGAATGGGCGCGCGTCACGACAGTCTCAGCGAAGAAGCGTCCGCCTCTGGCCAGGGGCGCGATCGCTGCACGCAGCACGTTCATGCCGCTGTTGGAGCTCATGTCGTTGACGGCGCAGCGCCGGCCGCGCATGTCCGACAGGCGCGTCGCGTCTTCGTCCGCACGCACCACGATGGCGCTGCTATACTCCGCGCCGTGGCAGCCGGGCGCATCATAGCAGGGCGTGGCCAGCAGCGTGACGTGCTGCGCATGCGTTTTGATCAGCGGGTAGCCGCATGTCTGGCTCAGCAGCAGCGCGGGATCACGCCACATGTCCTCGAGCGGGACGCCGCGGGTCAGAGCGGCCGGCGCGTCATGACCCGCGTGCCTGAGCTCGGCGGCGATGAACGACCACAGCGCATCCGTGGGTGCACGCAACTCCGGGAGGTCGTACATGGGAAGAGAGGCGACGTGCTGCATGGCAAGCTGGTCAGCCGATTCGCTCACCGCGCGCAAAATTCTCGATCATCCAGGCACGGAAGACGGAGATGACGGGGTCGGCCAGGTCTTCGGCCGCCAGGTGCAGAAAATACCCGTAGCCATCCTGGAAGGTTTCGTCGAACGGTGTCACCAGCACGCCGGAGGCGATGTCCTGCGCGAACAAATCCACGTCCAGCAACGCCACCCCTTCGCCGGTGGCGGCATATTGCGCGGCGAGCGCCGCGGTATCGAAGGCCAGTCCGCGGCCGGTCTGCACGTGCAAGCCGAATTGCCGGGAAAAGGCTTGCCAGATCACGCCAGGCGGCTCACCATCGAGCTTGATGTGCAGCAGCTCGTTGACGGCGACAAACTGCTCCAGTGTCTTGCCCGCATGCGCGGACGCGAGGTGCGGACTGCAGGCCGGGGTCACGCGTGACATCCAGAGCAGGTCCGAGATCGCAACCCCGGTTCGCGGCCGATCGTAGATGACGGCCACATCCGTCGCCACGCGAGGCTCACCGGTCATGCCGACGCTTGAGAGATCGACGAAGATGTCCGGGAATTCCCGTCGAAAACCCTGCAGGATCGGCAGAGCAAGTTTTTGGGCGAAGGAAGGTGGAAGCTGAAGGCGCAACGTGCGCAAACCCCCGCCATCGCGCACCACATCGTTCAACGCCTGTTCGATCCTGTCGAACGAGCCGCGCACCGTTGGCAGCAACGAGCTGCCGGCCTTGGTCAGGGTCAATGATTGCGGCCGCCGTTCGAACAGTTGAAGACCCAGCAACTCCTCAAGGCCGATCACGTGCCGGCTTATGGCACTTTGCGAAACGTTCAGCGCGTTTGCGGCGGCGGTGAAGCTCAGGTGGCGCCCGACCGCATCGAAGGCGCGCAACGCGTTCAGTGGCAGCCATCGCCTGTCGAATGTCACCAAATCCGGCTCCGTCTCCGGGCACGCGGGTCTAAATTCCAAATGGCCTGATGCCGATAAGGCATTACCCGGCCTTTTCCGGTTGTGGCACCCTGCTAGGATGGCAGACGGTGCTGATTATTACTCGCTCGCGATGACAGATCGTAGCCGGCTGCGCCGGTGGCTGCAATCCCGCAGCGCCGGGCATGCCCTGCCACAGGAGCTGTACACCTCTGAGGAAGCGTTTCGCTTCGACCTCAAGGCGATCTTCGCCCGGCATTGGGTGTTGGCCGGTCTGGAGTGCGAATTGCCGGAGCCTGGGTCCGCGCTAGGCCTGACGGTCGGCACGTCGCCGATCGTGTTGGTGCGCGACCGGGCCGGCCAGATACGCGGCTTCCACAACTCCTGCCGTCATCGCGGAGCGATGGTGTGTTCTGCCGGCCGCAGCCAGCGGCCGGTGCTGGTCTGCCCGTATCATCAGTGGTCTTACGACCTGTCCGGCAGGCTGATCAGCGCGCGGCGCATGCAGGATTCGTTCGACAAGGCGGACCACGCGTTGCAGCCGATCAACGTTCGCAACGTCGCCGGCGTGCTATATGTCTGTCTGGCCGAAGATCCGCCGCCGTTCGACAGCTTTGCAGACGGTTTGGCCCCGCTGCTCAGACCGCATCATCTGCCGCAGGCCAAACTTGCGCACGAGGCGGTGTTCGTGGAGCGCGGCAATTGGAAGCTGGTAATGGAGAATGCACGTGAGTGCTACCATTGCTCCGCCCGCCATCCGGATTTGGCGCTGACCTTCCCGACCGAGGTGCGTGCCCATTTCGACGGCGACGAAGATGGCCGTGTGGCGCGGTTCGAGGCGCGCATGCAGGCGGCCGGCCTGCCGGTCGGGCCCACTCTGGGCGATTGGTGGCAGGCTATCCGGTTTCCGCTGAACGAGGGTGTGGTTTCCATGACGATGGACGGCAAGCATGCTGTCCGACGCCTGATGGCCGAGCAGGAATGCGGCGACATCGGCTCCGTCCGGTTTGCGGCCGAGCCGAACAGCTTCTGTCACGCTTTGGCTGATCACGTGTTCGTCTTCACTGCTGAGCCGACCGGTCCGCAGGAAACGCTGGTGACGACTCGCTGGTATGTTCATCGTGAGGCTGTGGAGGGAGTCGATTACCAACTCGAAAACCTGGTAGCGCTCTGGTTGACCACGAACCGGCAGGATATCGAGTTGGTCGAGAACAACCAGCGTGGCGTGAACTCGATCGGCTACCGGCCCGGTCCCTACTCGGAAGAAGCGGAGGCACTGGTCGGCCGCTTTACGGACTGGTATTGCCGGGAAGCCGAGACCGCGCTCGGGCAGATGGACTGACATGCTGAACGCGACACGCGAGGGCCTGCATCGGGACACGCTGACCATCGGCGCCGGCTACGATGCCGCGTCGTTTCACGGCTCGATCAAACCACCGCTGTTTTCCACATCCACCTTCGCCTATCGCAGTGCCCAACATGCCAAGGACGTGCATCGGAGCTATTTCCGTGCCGAGCCGCCGGAGATGGGCGATGATCCCGCCTATATTTATGCGAGGCTGGACCACCCGAACCTGTCGATGCTGCAGGAACGGCTCGCGGCGTTGGACGGCGCGCAAGACGCTGCAGTGTTCAATTGCGGCATGGCTGCGACCAACGCGGTCATGCAGGCCTTTCTTCGCCCCGGCGATCGCGTGCTGCACACCCGTCCAATCTATGGCGGAACAGATGGTCTGCTCTACACCCATTTGACACGGTTCGGCATCACGCCCGTGGCGATCGATGACGCGCTGGACGCGGATTGCGTGTGGGAAGCAGCGCGTGCGGCGCACACCGGCGGGCGTGTCGGCCTGGTATTGGCGGAAACACCGGCCAACCCCACCAGCGGCATCGCGGATATCGCCATGATTGCCGACGTAGCCGCGAAGATCGGTGAGGTTCAGGGCAGTCGTCCACTGGTTGTGGTGGACAATACGTTTCTCGGTCCGTTTCAGCAGAACCCGCTTGCGCATGGCGCCGATCTCTGCGTCACCTCGCTCACGAAATATGCCGGCGGCCATAGCGACCTGCTGGCCGGCGGGGTGAGCGGTGCTGCCGGCCCGATCCACACGCTCAAGCAGTTGCGTACGCTGCTCGGCAGCCAGCTCGACGCGCATACAAGCTGGATGGTGCTGCGTTCGCTCGAGACCATGCACCTGCGCACCGAGCGCGCCGGGCGGAACGCACGCTCGATCGCGGAGTTTTTGCGCGGCAACGCCGCTATCCATGGAGTGAACTATATCGGGTTCGTCGAACCGAACACACGCGCGCATCGGGTGTTCGAGCGCCAATGCCGCGGCGCCGGTTCCACCTTCACCTTCAAGGTCCATGGTGGAGAGAGCGCTGCCTTCCGCATGCTCGACCGGTTGCGCGTCGTGCAGATGGCGGTCAGTCTGGGCGGCACCGAGACGCTGATCTGTCACCCTGCCACCACCACCCACTTCAACGTGCCTGCTGAACGGCGTCTTGCGGTCGGCATAGATGATGACACGCTGCGCGTGTCGGTCGGTGTGGAGCATGAGGGCGACTTGATTGAGGATTTTCGCCAAGCTTTGCAGGCCGCTTGATGGATGCGGCACTGCCTACCGATCCCTTCGCGATCGACGGAAAATTTGCGGCGCCTGATGAGCACGCGCAGCTTCTGGTGATCGGTGCCGGAACCGCAGGGCTGGCCGCGGCGATCCATGCCGCCGAGCTCGGCAAGCACGTGGTTCTGATCGACGAAAATCCGGTTGTTGCCGCGTTGATGGGCCTCGACGTGCCGCTGTTCTACGGTCAGCGCATGACCGCGTCGGTGCAGGAACCGGCGCGCATGATCGAGCGGATCGTCGCGTCTAACCCCGCCATCGAAGCGGCATTTGATGCAGGCGTGGATGTACGACTGGGACAGACCGCGTGGGGCGTGTTCGTCAACGGTGCGGCGCTTCGCGCATTGCCGGCCAAGGTCGCAGGCCTGTCGGATGGCGTGAAAAGCTGGATGTGCGGTTTCGACGCGCTGATCCTGGCCACCGGCGCGCGAGATCTCGTGCTCGGCTTCGACGGCATCGATCTCCCCGGTGTCATGGGCGCGCGCGCCTTTCATAGTCTGCTCACGCGCTATGACGCGTTTGATGGCAAGCGGCTGATCATCCTGGGATCGGGTCCGCTGGCGGTCGAGACGGCGGAGGCGGCTCTGTCGCGCGGCTTGGCGGTGACCGCGCTGCTTGAGACCCTGCCGGAGCCGCAATGCGCACCGTCTGCGGTGGAATTTCTAAGCGCGCGCGGCGTGGCGATCCGTACAGGTGTCACACATTTGCGCGCCGAGGCCGGTGCCATGGGTGTGGCGGCCGTCACCTGCACCAGCACGGGCGCTGAAAGCCTTGAGTGCGACACGGTGTGTCTGGCGATCGATGCCGTGCCGGCCATCGAACTCGCGGCCTCGCTCGGGTGTGAACTCATTTTCGATGGTGAGCTGGGCGGCCACGTTCCGGTCACGCGGGCGGGTGGCGCAACGTCGGTTCCGGGCGTGTTCGCCGCTGGCGATTGCGCGGGCCTGTCCCAGCCGGCCGAATGCAACCGGCAAGGACGCGAGGCGGCGCAAGCGGCGGCGGCGTGGTTGGACGGTCATGAGCTGACACGATTCCACCCCGTGCGCGCACGCGATTCGGACAGCACGGACTATCGCCTCGCCTGGATGCGGATGCTGTCCGAGGGTGGCGACAGCGTGCCAATCTGCCTGTGCGAGGAGGTGACGCGGTCCGAATTGCTGGGCGTCAGCCCGCCGCGCTATCTCGCCTGCACCTCCAACAAGATGGCGGCCCGCAACAGCCAAACTCTGCACGATGACGGTCCGCTCAACCCCGACCAGATCAAGCGACTGACGCGTGCTGGCATGGGCGTTTGTCAAGGCAGACGCTGTCGTGAGCAGATCGCGTTCCAATTGGCACTCGCGACCGGCGCGCCGTTGGCGGAAATACCGCTTGCAAGTTACCGCGCGCCAGTGCGTCCATTGCCGCTCGGCGTGTTGGCCGAAGATACCAAAGAACTTCCGTGGGATGTCTGGTTCGGCATACGCTCGCAATGGATCCCCTACGCCATGATCGGCACACCGGAAGAAGCGGCCATGCTGGCTTCTGGACCGCAGCAAACCGGCGAAAGTCCACCAGGTGTGTCTGCCATGAAAGTGCCGTCCTAGGATGTCGGCCACGGGATCGGACATTGCGGTCATCGGCGGCGGCGTCACAGGTTTGAGTGCCGCATGGTGGCTGGCCCGAGCCGGCAACAGCGTGACCGTGTTCGAACGCTTCGTCGTCGGTTGGGAAGCCTCCGGCCGCAACGGAGGTGGCGCCACACATTATCAAAGTCCGCTGTTCCAGGAGGAGCAGCGTCTGTGGCCGATGATGGATGATCTGCTGGGTTATCCGACCGAGTATCGGCGCGAACGCATCGTCATCAACATGACTCCGTCGGACGAGCAGCGCTACCGCTCGATGGCGTCGCTGACCCGTGCTATGGGTTTCCAATCCGAGGAACTGGACGTCCAAGAGTTGCGCGCGCTCGCACCTCTGGCCACCGAACGCGCCCTGAGCGCGCAGTATTTCCATTTCGGCGGCCATGCAAATCCGCAGCGCACGGTGCAAGCCTATGCGTGGGCGCTGCAGGACCATGGCGGAAAAATAGTGCAGCACACCAGTGTCGATGATTTCGTGACCAGCGGCGGCCGGGTGACCGACATCATCGCCGGCGGCCGCGCGCATGGCTGCGATGCCGTGGTGATCGCGGCAGGCCCGCAAACGGCGGCCTTGCTCGCGCGACTGGGCGTGGATTTGCCGTTGGCGTCGGCCCGGGCGGAAATGATCGTGACTGAACCGCTGCCGTTGCAGCCGGTGGGCGGCGTGGATGGCAACGGCCTGTACGGCCGGCAGACCCTGCGCGGCAACCTCGCCTATGGGGGCGGTCCGCATGAATGGCTGGATGAGGATGCGTTCCTGCAACCGGCACGGCCGACCACGCCGTTGCTGCGACAATTGGCCGGCCGGCTGGCGACACTGTTTCCGCGTGCGGCCCATGCACGCGTGCTGCGAAGCTGGGCCGGGATCATCGAGAACACGCCGGATGGCCGCCCGGTGATCGACCGGCTGACAGCCCCCTCGAACGTGACGATTGCCACACTCTCAAGCGTGGGCTTCGGTTTGTCTCCAGCCGCGGGGCGTGCGATCGCCGACCTGGTCACCACCGGCGCATGCAGCTTCACCGACATCAGCAAGCTCGGGATCTCTCGCTTCGCCGGTCTGCCACAGGATTGGCGAACCGCGCGCGGATGGCAAGCGCCGGCCGGCCTCGCACTTGCGGCAAACGCGTGACGCGCCGGTTTTCGATCTTTTCGATTCTGGGGCAGGCGGCCGCGGGGCAAACCGGTTGGGGGCCGCATTGGCGTTCACCGGAACCACGCAGCCACTACGACGTGCTCATCGTGGGTGGGGGCGGGCATGGTCTGGCTTGCGCCTATTATCTCGCGAAGAAGTACGGGATCACCAACGTCGCGGTGATCGAAAAAGGGCTTGTCGGGTCCGGCAATGTCGGCCGCAACACCACCATCATCCGCTCGAACTACCTGCTGCCGGGCAACATTCCGTTCTACGAAAAATCGCTGAAACTGTGGGAGGGGCTGGAGCAGGAGATCAACTATAACGCGATGATCAGCCAGCGTGGCGTGCTGAACCTGTTCCACTCCGATGCGGGCCGGGACGCGGCGATCCGTCGCGGCAACGCGATGCGACTGCACGGCGTCGATGCCGAGCTGCTTGGCCGCGACGAGATACGAGCGCGCCACCCCTTCCTCGATTTCGACACGGCGCGGTTCCCGATCACGGGCGGATTGCTGCAGAAGCGTGGCGGCACTGTGCGGCACGACGCGGTCGCCTGGGGCTACGCACGTGCAGCCGACCGGCTCGGCGTGGACATACTGCAGAATTGCGAGCTCACTGGCCTCAGGGTCGAGAATGGCCGTGTCATCGCCGCCGAAACCTCTCGCGGCACCATCGGTGCGAAGAAAATCGGCCTTGCGGTCGCTGGCAACTCTTCGCGCGTGGCGGCCATGGCAGGTCTGCGATTGCCGATCGAAAGCCACGTGCTGACCGCCTTTGTCAGTGAGGGCATCAAGCCGATGATCGACTCGGTGATTACCTTCGGTGCCGGCCATTTCTACATCAGCCAGTCCGACAAGGGAGGATTGGTGTTCGGCGCCAGCGTGGACGGCTACAACTCCTACGCGCAGCGCGGCAATCTTCCCTGCGTCGAGGAGACGTGCGAGGAGGCGATGGCGTTGATGCCGTCGATCGGGCGTCTGCGCATGTTGCGGAGTTGGGGCGGCGTGATGGACATGACGATGGACGGCAGTCCGATCATCGACCGCACGACGATCGACGGGTTGTACCTGAATGCCGGCTGGTGCATTGGCGGCTTCAAGGCAACGCCGGCATCCGGATTGTGTTTCGCGCATCTGATCGCACGCGACGAACCACACGAGGTGGCCGCCGCCTACCGCCTGGATCGTTTCGCGACGGGGCGGCTGCTCGACGAGTCAGGGGGTGGTGCTGACGTGGTGCTGCATTGAGTCGGCGTGAAACGATGCAGGCAGTTCCGACAAGCGATCTGCGTGCCGTTTTCGCGAGCTCGCTAGGCTGATGCGGTTGGCCTGTCCCTTCTGCGGCGAACGCGGGACTGAGGAGTTTTCCTATGCGGGCGAGGCAGCGCTTGTCCGACCGGGCCTGGACGCGTCGCCAGCGGCGTGGGTGGACTATGTTTATGTCAGGGACAATCCGGCCGGACCGCATAGGGAGTTATGGTATCACGCCTCGGGCTGCCGACAGGTCCTGACCGTCGAGCGCGACACACGCACACACGCCATACTCAGCACCACCATCGCCTGATGCAGCCGTTCCGACTGCCAAAAGGCGGGTTGATCGACCGCGACAGCCCCATAACCTTCAGCTTCGACAGCCGCCAATTGCAAGGCTACCAGGGCGACACGCTCGCTTCGGCCCTCCTCGCCAATGGCGTGCAATTGGTCGGACGATCCTTCAAATACCACCGGCCGCGCGGTATCCTAACGGCAGGGCCGGAAGAACCGAACGCGCTTGTCGAGTTGCGCGACGGCGCCAGCCGCGAACCCAACACACGCGCCACGACGGCCGAGTTGTTCGCCGGCCTGTCGGCCCGCAGCCAAAACCGTTTTCCCAGTCTCGACCTCGATTTCCTGGCGATCAACGGGCTGTTGGCGCCCGTCTTCGCCGCCGGCTTCTACTACAAGACGTTCATGTGGCCGTCCGCGTTCTGGGAGCGTGTCTATGAGCCGCTGATCCGCCGTGCTGCTGGTCTGGGTCGTGCGTCCGGGCTGCCCGACCCCGACATCTACGAGAAACAAAGCATCTTCGCCGATGTGCTGGTCATCGGCGCGGGCCCGGCTGGCCTCGCCGCCGCACGGCAGGCGGCGGAGTCCGGCAAGCGTGTGGTGTTGGCAGAGCAGGATTTCAGTCTTGGCGGCCGTCTCCTCTCGGATTGCCGAACCATCAACGGCCAGGCGGCGTCCGTCTGGTTGGACGAAACCCGAGCGTGGCTGGAGCAGGCGCCGGAGGTGCGAATACTGACGCGCACGACCATCACCGGCGTGTACGATTGCGGAAACTATGCCGGCGTCGAACGGGTCAGCGACCATCTTGCGGCTTGGGCCGGTGCGCCGCGCCAGCGTTTGTGGCGCATACACGCGCCGCGCGCGGTGCTGGCAAGCGGCGCCATCGAGCGTCCCATCGTGTTCGGCGGCAACGACCTGCCCGGTGTCATGCTGGCCGGCGCGGTGCGCGCCTATCTCAACCGCTTCGCCGTCCGGCCGGGCGCGCGGGCTGTCGTCTTCTCGAACAACGACGACGCAGCCTGGACCGTTGCGGATCTTGCGAGATGCAGCGTGCACGTCGCGGCGCTTGTGGATGCGCGCGCCACGCTGCCGGCGGCGATTCGCCGATGGGCCGAGGCGCATGACGTACCTGTCTTCGAAAACAGCACCGTCCGCGAAGCATCCGGCGGCAAGCGCCTCAACCGTGTGGTGTTGGGCGGACGCGCGGACGGCACGCATCTCGACTGTGACCTGCTCGCGATCTCCGGTGGCTGGAACCCCTCGCTCCACCTCGCCTCGCATCACGGCGGCAAGCCGGTGTGGAACGAGGCGGTCGCCGCCTTCGTGCCCGGACCCACGACACCGGGTCTGTCGGTGGCGGGTGCAGCGTCAGGCGAGTTTTGCCTGCGTCAGGCATTGGCGAGCGGTCACGCAGCCGGGCGAGAGGCCGCCGGCGTGACGCCCGACGCGCCGCCCGCCTGGATGACCGGCGAGGAGAGCGCGGAGACGGCGCCACTCTGGCAGGTTCGTGGAACGCGCGGCAAAGCATTCGTGGATTTTCAGAACGACGTCACCCTGTCCGACATCGCACTTGCCGCACGCGAGGGCTTCACCGCGGTCGAGCACCTGAAACGCTACACCACGCTCGGCATGGCAACCGACCAGGGCAAGACGTCCAACGTCATCGGCCTGGCTATCATGGCCGAGCTGACCGGACGGACGATTCCCGAGACGGGCACAACCGTCTTTCGTCCGCCCTACACGCCCATGGCCATCGGTGCCGTCGCCGGCTGGCATCGTGGCGAACACTACCGGCCCACGCGGTGCACGCCGGCCCATGACTGGGCGGTGCAGCAGGGCGCGCAGTTCGTGGCGGCAGGCGAGTGGTTGCGAGCGACGCATTTTCCGCGCGCGGACGAGGCAAGCCTGCAGCAGAGTGTCAATCGTGAAGTCCGCGCCGTCCGCCAGGCCTGCGGAGTCTGCGATGTTTCCACGCTCGGCAAGATCGACGTGCAGGGGCCGGATGTGGGCATCTTCCTCGACTTCGTATATGCCAACACCGTCTCCACGCTCGCGCCGGGCCGTGTGCGCTACGCGCTCATGCTGCGCGAGGACGGTTTTGCGTTCGATGACGGCACGGTCGCTCGTCTGTCCGACCAGCATTTCCTGCTGACCACCACAACGGCCAATGCCGCCGCCGTGCTGCGCCATCTCGATCTGTGCCGCCAACGCCTCCGGCCGGAGCTCGATCTGTGCATAGAGCCGGTCACCGACCAGTGGGCGCAATTCGCCCTGGCAGGTCCACGATCGCGTTCGGTCCTGCAAACGCTTGCGGGCAGCGATTTCGATGCCGGCAACCACGCGCTCCCCTTCATGGCCATGGCCCAGTCACGGCTTTGCGGCACGATGCCTGCACGTATCTTCCGCATCTCGTTTTCCGGTGAGCTGGCTTACGAGATCGCGGTGGCCGCCGGTCACGGTGCGGATCTGGCCGCCGCCTTGCACGCGGCCGGCGCCGTTCCTTACGGGGTGGAGGCGCTCAATGTCCTGCGGCTGGAAAAGGGTCACATCGTTGGCGCCGAGCTGAACGGCCAAACCACCGCCGCCGATCTCGGTCTCGGCCGCATGCTGTCGAACAAGAAGGATTTCGTGGGCCGGGTTCTCGCGCAACGCCCCGCCCTGCTCGAGCCGGACCGTCACCGCCTCGTCGGATTGCGGCCTCGCACCGCCGGCGCCACGCTTCAGGCCGGCGCGCATCTGGTGCCGGCCGGCGCGCCAGCCACACACCGAAACGATCGCGGCTATGTCACGTCTGCGGCGTATTCGGATACGCTCGGGGGCTGGATCGGCCTGGCCCTGCTGTCCGGCGGCGAGCGATGCCAGGGTCAGGTGTTCCGCGCCGTCAACCCGCTGCAGAAGCTGGAAACCGACGTGGAAATCGTGCCAAGCATTTTCTACGATCCTGCAGGACACGCGCTGCATGGCTGACAATGGCGGCACGATCATACGGGTCGCCGCTCCACGATCGGTGGCCGGCATCGGCGTGTTTCGCGATCGCGATCGGTTTCGCGCAGCCATGCACGATGAACTCGGCGTATCCGTCCCCACGACCCCCCGCTTCGTGCAGGCCGGTCCCGTCAGAGTGTCCTGCCTCGCGCCGGCGCGTTACTTGGCCAGCGCCGAGCCGGACGCGAACTTGCCTGACCGGCTCGACAAGACTCTCGCCGGCCTGGCCGCGATCACCGACCAGAGCGACATGTGGGAGGCGTTCAGCCTGTCCGGCCCATCCGTGCGGGAGCTGTTGGCGCGGCTGGTGCCGATCGATCTTGCGCCGTCGATCTTCCGTATCGGCGATGTGGCCTGCACGCGCGCGATCCATCTGGATGTGCGGCTGTGGCGCGTGGACGACTGGGAGTATGAGCTTGCCGTGTCCCGCTCCTACGCCGGCAACCTGCGGGCCTTTCTTGCACAGCAGGCATGTGTGGTTTTCCATCAGCACGATCGCGGCCGGCCGCGTGCCGGCGCGCAGCCCGCGCGGCCGCGTCCCGCCGGGTAATTCCACCCGGCCAGGAAATGCATTAGCCGGGGAGCATGCCGGTAGAGCATCTCTCTGTGCCCGAGGCACGACGCATCGCGCTGGCGGCGCAGGGTTTCGCGCACGCGCGGCCGGCGCGCGCCGATGCGGGCCATGTGCAACGCGCGATGGACCGGCTGGGTCTGTTTCAGATCGACAGCGTCAACGTCCTGGTCCGGGCGCATTACCTGCCCGCCTACTCCCGCCTCGGCGCCTACGACCGCACGCTGATTGACAGGGCGGCCTGGGGGTGCCCGAGCGCACGGCGCTTTTTCGAATACTGGGCGCATGAGGCGTCCCTGCTCCCGTTGCGGCTTCACCCTCTGCTGCGCTGGCGTATGGCGCAGGCCGATCGGGGCGAGGCGGGGTGGGCTCGCCTGCGCCTGTTCGCCACCGAGCGGCGTGCGGAGGCGATGGCGCTGCTCGCCCGCATCCGCGACGAAGGGCCGATGGCCGCATCCGAGCTGGAAAGCGGCCGCCCCGGCTGGTGGGAATGGAGCGACCCGAAATCCATGCTCGAGTTCCTGTTCTGGGCCGGGCATGTCACCACCCGCACGCGCCGCGGCAGTTTCGAGCGCGTGTACGATCTGGCAGAACGCGTCATCCCGCCGGCGACACTCGCTTTGCCGACACCCTGTCCGCCCGACGCGCATCGCGCGCTGGTCGAGCATGCGGCGCGCGCGCTCGGCATCGCAACCGCGGCCGAGCTGCGCGACTATTTCCGCCTGCGCCCGGACGAGTCCGTGCCAGCGATCGCGTCGCTGCTCGAAGAGGGCGTGCTGGTTGCAGTGAAAATTCCCGGCTGGCCCGCCGCCTTTCGCCATCGCGAGGCCCGCTGTCCCCGGCGCATGGACGCACGCGCGCTGCTGGCGCCGTTCGATCCCGTGGTGTGGGAGCGCAAGCGCACCGAGCGGCTGTTCGGGTTTTCCTACCGCATAGAGATCTACACACCGTCCGAAAAGCGCCTGCACGGCTATTACGTCCTGCCGTTCCTGCTGGGCGACAGGCTCGTCGCACGCGTCGATCTGAAGGCGGACCGTCAGGGCCGCCGGCTGATCGCGCATGAGGTTCATCTGGAAGCGCACGCACCGGCTGAGACGGCGGAGGCGCTGGCCGCCGAGCTGGCCCTGTTGGCCCGGTGGCTCGACCTCGACCGCGTCGTCCACGCAGGCGCGGGGTCGTCCCCGGCGAGACGAACCGGTACGAGACGAACCGGTACGTGATCCCATCACCAGGAAATATGGTCCGTCATGCTTGATCCCGTGGCGCTCGCCCAGACCCTGCTGCGCTGCCCCTCGGTCACGCCGGAGGATGCCGGAGCACAGGACGCACTCGCCGAGGTGCTGCAGGATCTTGGTTTTGTGGTGACACGCCTGCCGTTCGGCGCCACGCCGAACCTGTTCGCCCGGATCGGTGTGGCCGCCCCGCATGTCTGCTTTGCCGGCCATACCGACGTCGGGGCGCCCCGCCCCCGGCCGGGGGGGCGGGGGGGCGCCGCCCGCCCCCGCGACGCCGAGCGCAGCGGGTGACAACCGGGTGCTCGACGCGCAAGCCGATGCTGCCCGGCGCGCCGGTGAGCTGGAACGCGCGGGGAAGCTGTACTCGCAGGCGCTCGACCGCAACTCGAACGACTCGGAGGCGCTCGGAGGACTGGGCGCCG
>CAXUNK010000019.1:0-26587 GCA_964252425.1 uncultured Acetobacteraceae bacterium | reverse complement strand
AACCCATCGACCTGGACTATTCGGACTTAAACCAAGGAGGCGGCGCGCGCCCCCGGCACGCCGCGCAAGAAGGCGGTGGCGGCCGGCCCGCGCGGACGTCGGGAGGAGCCGGCCGACCAGGCCATGCTCACCCGGCTGCAGGGGGTGATCGTGGAGAGTTTGGAGGGCGACAAGGCGGAGGAGGTGGTGGCCATCGACCTCGCCGGCCGCGCCTCATTCGCCGACCGCATGGTGATCGCCACCGGGTTGGCCGATCGGCAGATCACCGCCATGGCGACGCATCTGGAGGACAGGCTGGCCGAGGCGGGCGTCAAGCGCGTGCGCGTGGAGGGGGCTGGCGGGTCGGATTGGGTGCTGATCGATGCCGGGGACATCGTCATCCACCTCTTCAAGCCGGAGGCGCGGGCGTTGTATGCGCTGGAAAAGATGTGGGGTGCGGAGTTCGACGAGCCCGCTGCGCAAAACGGGTAGGCGATGAGCCTGCGACCGTTGCTGACGGCATCGCCGGTCATCGTCGCCCATGCATCGCTGGCGCTTGCTGCCATAATCACGGGCGGGGCGCAGTTCGTGCCGGGTGCGCTGGTCATCGCCGGCGGGTTCACCCTGCTACCCGGCCGGATCATGCACGGCGTGGTGTTCGGCGCTGTCCAGGGGGCACGGGCCTGCGGCTGATCGCCATCGGGCGCGCCCGCCAGGGGCCGGAGGCCGAGCTGTTCGCCCGCTACGCCGGCCGGATCCGCCCCAGCCTGGAGCTGGTCGAACTGGCGGAGGCGAGCGGGGCGCCCGCCGAGATGCGGCGGCGCGAAGGCCAGGCGATGTTGGCCCAGCTCACCCCGTCGTCACGTGCGGTGGTGCTGGATCTGGGGGCCGCCGCGCCGTCCAGCGAGGCGTTTGCGCAGCTTCTGGAATCGTGGCTCGCGTCCGGCCGCCCGCTCTGCTTTCTGATCGGCGGGGCGGAGGGGCTGGACGGTGCGGTGCTGCGCCGCGCGGACCACGTCCTGAGCCTGGGCCCGCTCACCTGGCCGCACATGCTGGCGCGCGTCATGCTGGCCGAACAGATCTACCGAGCCCGCTCGATCGCCGAGGGCCACCCTTACCACCGCCCAGCGCGGCCCTGAATAAGCAGAAGTTTTTTGGTCCTTTTTTTCAAAAAAGGACCGCTTGCCTTCAAAAATACCGAGTATACCCATGATGGTGCCCAAATACCAACCAAAGCACCACAAGCAGCAGGATCAGCCCAAGCCCACCCCCGCCAAACCCGGCCGAAGGCGGCGGCGCGTAATACGGGTCGCGCCAGTAATAGCCCCGGCTATACCCGCCATGGCCGAAGGCGGCCACCGCGAGGACGATCAGGATGATGAGCAACAGCATGTCGGGCACTCCGGCTTTGCGGCGAGTCTTCGGCCAAGCGGCCGGCTGTGTCCAGATGGCAGGGCCGGGCCGCTACAGCGAGCGGCCGATGACTTCCTTCATGATCTCCGACGTGCCGCCGAAGATGCGGGTGACTCGCGCATCCCGCCACATGCGGGCGATCGGGTACTCGTTCATGTAGCCCGCACCGCCATGCAGTTGCAGCGCGGCGTCGCAGCACTCCCATTGCAGCTCGGTGTGGAACAGTTTCGCCGCTGAGCCTTCGACCGCGGTGAGTGCGCCATCCATGTGGCGCTTGATCGCCCAGTCGAGATGCGCCCAGCCGACCTGAAGCTTGGCCGCGAGATCGGCCAGGGAGAAGCGCGTGTTCTGGAAATCGAACACAGTCTTGCCAAAGGCCGGCCGTTCCTTGGTAAAGCTGACCGCCTCGTCGAAGGCACGCTGGGCGGCCGCCTGCGACGAGATCGCGATGGAGAGACGCTCCTGCGGCAATTGCTGCATGAGGTAGTAGAAACCGCGGTTTTCCTCGCCCAGGCAGTTGGTGATCGGCACGCGCACGTCGTGGAAGAACAGTTCCGACGTATCGGCCGAGTGCTGGCCGATCTTGTCCAGGTTGCGGCCGCGCGCAAAACCGTCGCGCGTCGCTTCGACCAGGATCAGGGAGGTGCCGCGCGCCCCGCCATCCGGCGTCGTGCGTGCGACGACGATGACGAGGTCGGCGTTCTGGCCGTTGGTGATGTAGGTCTTCGAGCCGTTGACGACATAGTGGTTGCCGTCGCGCGTGGCGGTGGTCTTGATGCCCTGCAGGTCGGAACCGGCGCCAGGCTCCGTCATGGCGATCGCGGTGATCGCCTCGCCGCTGATCATGCGCGGCAGCCAATGCTGCTTCTGCTCTTCGGAGCCGTAATTGACGATGTAGTCGGCGATGATGTCGGATTGCAGCGTGATGCCGACGGCGCAGGCGGAGTAGCCGATTTCCTCGTCCACGACGGCGTTGTAGCCGAAATCCGTGGCCAGGCCGCCGTACTCTTCCGGCACTGTCGGGCAGAGCAGCCCGGCCTCACCGGCCTCGCGCCAGAACTCGCGGCCGACGATGCCGTCCTGTTCCCAGCGCGCGATGTTGGGGATCAGCGCGCGGTCGAAGAAGCGCCTGACCTGGTCACGGAAGATGCCATGGCTTTCGGTGTAGGCGGTCCGGGTTGCGGTTTGCAGCATTGGGTGCGCTTCCACAAAGAAGAAAGAAGTTCTTTCTTGAAAGAAAGAACCAAAGAACTTTTGTCAGTCCGCCGCCTCGGCGTAGGTGGCGATTGGGGCGCACGTGCAGGCCAGGTTGCGGTCGCCATAGGTGTTGTCCACGCGTTGCACGGGCGGCCAGTATTTCGCGCCGATATCGGTGCCGGACGGGTAGGCGGCCTGCTCGCGCGGGTAGCTGTGTTTCCACGTGCTGGACGCGAGTTCGGAGGCGGTGTGCGGCGCGTTGCGCAAGACATTGTCATGGCGCTCGGCACGGCCCTCGGCAATCGCGGCGATCTCGGCGCGTATGCCGATCATCGCGTCGCAAAACCGGTCGAGTTCGGCCATCGGTTCGCTTTCGGTCGGTTCGACCATCAGCGTGCCGGGCACAGGCCAGGACATGGTGGGCGCGTGGAAGCCGTAATCCTGCAGGCGCTTCGCGATGTCCTCGACCTGCACCCCGGCGGTCTGCGAAAAGCCGCGACAGTCGAGGATGCATTCATGCGCCACCGTGCCGGCCTGGCCGGTGTAGAGCACCGGGTAATGCGCGCCCAGACGCGCGGCGACGTAGTTGGCCGACAGGATCGCGATCTCCGTGGCGCGCTTCAGACCGGCGGCGCCCATCAGGCGGATATAGGCGTAGCTGATCGGCAGGATGCCGGCGCTGCCGAACGGCGCTGCGCTGACCGGACCCACGCCGGTCGCTGGCCCCGCATCGTCGCGGAACGGGTGGTTCGGCAGGAACGGTACGAGGTGCGCCGCGACACCGATCGGGCCCACGCCTGGGCCGCCGCCGCCATGCGGGATGCAGAACGTCTTGTGCAGGTTGAGGTGACACACGTCGGCGCCGATCGCGCCGGGACTGGTCAGGCCGAGCTGCGCGTTGAGGTTGGCGCCGTCCATATACACCTGGCCGCCCTGCGCATGCACGATGTCGCAGATCTCGCGAATGCCGTCCTCGAATACGCCATGCGTGCTGGGGTACGTCACCATCAGCGCCGCCAGCGTATCGGCGTGCCGCTCGGCCTTCCTGCGCAGGTCGGCGATGTCGATGTTGCCGTCGGTATCGCAGCCGACCACGACGATCTTCAATCCGGCCATCGCCGCGCTGGCCGGGTTGGTGCCGTGCGCGCTGGACGGGATCAGGCAGACGCGTCGGTCGGGCTCCCCGCGTGAGGCGTGATAGGCGCGTATCGCCAGCAGGCCGGAAAGCTCGCCCTGGCTCCCGGCATTGGGCTGCAGGCTGACTTTCGCAAAACCCGTGGCGGCGGCCAGCCACTCCGACAGGCGCCCGGTCAGCGTCGCGTAGCCTCGAGTCTGCCCCGCGGGTGCGAATGGGTGGATGTTGGCAAAGCCCGGCCAGGTGACCGGCAGCATCTCGGCCGTCGCGTTCAGCTTCATCGTGCAGGAGCCGAGCGGAATCATGCCGCGGTTGAGCGCGATGTCGCGATCCTCCAGCCGCTTCAAGTAACGCAGCATGGCGTGTTCGTTGCGGTGGCTGGAGAAGACCGGATGCGTCAGGAACGGCGTCGTCCGCAGCAGTGCGATGGGAACGGAGGCCGGCGCCTGGCCGGAGGACGCGCCGAACAGGGCGCACAGGCGAAGCAGCTCGTCGCGCGTGACCGTCTCGTCCAGCGCGACGGAGATGCGGCTATCGTCCACGCGGCGCAGGTTGAATTTCTGCGCCAGCGCCGAACGCATGATCTCGTCCGTGCGTGCGCCGGTGCGTATCGTGACCGTGTCGAAGAAATCCTCGTGGCATGGCTCGAAGCCGCCGCTTCGCGCAGCCTCGGCCAACAGCCGCGCCTGCAGATTGATGCGGCGCGCGATGCGGCGCAGGCCGTCGGCGCCGTGCCACACCGCATAGAAGCCGGCGATCACCGCCAGCAGCACCTGCGCGGTGCAGATGTTGCTGGTCGCCTTTTCGCGCCTGACGTGCTGCTCGCGCGTCTGCAGCGCCAGGCGCAGCGCCGGCGCGCCGGCCGCATCCACGCTGCGGCCCACGATCCGGCCGGGAAGCTGGCGCTTGTATTTGTCGGACGTGGCGAAGAACGCGGCATGCGGGCCGCCAAAGCCCATCGGTACGCCGAAACGCTGCGCCGAGCCCACGACGACATCGGCGCCCATCTCGCCCGGCGGCGTCAGCAACGCCAGGCTGAGCAGATCGGCCGCGACAATGGCCAGCGCGCCCACCTCATGCGCGGCCGCGATCTCGGCCTGCAACGGCCGGATGGCGCCGGTCGTGCCCGGATATTGCAGGACCACGGCGAACGGGTTGCAGGCGGACAGCGCGGCCGTGTCGCCAGGCGCGAACTCCGCCAAAACCAGGCCGAGCGGGTTCGCGCGCGTACGCAGCACAGCCAGGGCCTGCGGGTGCAGATCGGCCGCAACCGCGATGACCGTCGAGCCGCCGCGGTCGGCGCCATGCGCCATGGCGACGGCTTCGGCCACAGCGGTCGCCTCGTCGAGCAACGAGGCGTTGGCGACCGGCAGGCCGGTCAGGTCGGCGATCGCGGTCTGGAAATTCAGCAGCGCTTCGAGCCGGCCCTGCGATATTTCGGCTTGGTAGGGCGTGTAGGCGGTGTACCAGCCGGGGTTTTCCAGCACGTTGCGCAGGATCACCGGCGGGGTGTGCGTGCCGTGGTAGCCGCAGCCGATGAGCGACTTGATGTCCGCGTCGTTCTGCGCGGCGAGCGAGGCGAGCTCGGCCAGGACGGCGGCTTCGTCGGAAGCGTCGGGCAGGTTCATCGCCGACGCCGCGCGTATGCCGCCCGGCACGGTGCGGGCGATCAGTTCGTCGAGCGAGCCGGCGCCGACCGTGCGCAGCATGGCGAGGATATCGGTCTCGCTCGGGCCGATATGCCGGGCGACAAAGGCGTCCTGCGCCTCGAGTGCCGCGAGTTCGGCCAATCCGTCCATCATAGCGTCTCCAGAAAAGCCTCGTAGGCTTCCTCATCCATCAGCGTTTCGAACGCGTCGTCGTCGCCCGGCTCCATCCGCCAGAACCAGCCCTCGCCGGCCGGGTCGCGGTTGATCAGGCCCGGATCCTCCACGATGATCTCGTTGACCTCGGCGATGCGGCCGGCCAGCGGCGCGTACACGTCGTTGGCGGCCTTGGTGCTCTCGACTGTGGCCACCGACTCGCCCTCGACCACCTCGCGGTCCACGGCGGGCAGCTCGATAAACACGATGTCGCCCAGCGCCTCCTGCGCATGGTCGGTGATCCCGACGGTGAGCGTGCCGTCATCTTCCAGGCGCACCCATTCGTGGTCCTTGGTGTAGCGTGTGTCGGCCATGGTCCTGCTATCTCGCGAAACGGTGGGGGACGAAGGGCAGCGTCGCCACAGATGCGGGGGCGCGCTGGCCACGGATGAGCAAAGCGAGTTTTTCTCCGGGGGTTGCCAGGTCGCGGCGCACGTAGCCCATGGCCACCGGCGCCCCGAGCGTCGGCGAGTAGGTGCCGGAGGTGATCGAGCCCGCCTCGGTCTCGTCCAGCGCGGCAATGCCGGTGCCGGCGCGGGCGGGGGCGCGGCCTTCGGGTCTGATGCCGACCCGGCGGCGTGTGGGACCGTGGGTGAGGTGGTCGCCGATGGTCTTGCCGCCCAGGAAATCCAGCGCCGCCCGGCGGCGGCGGCCGATGGTCCAGGCCAGACCGGCCTCGATCGGGCTGGTCAGCATGTCGATGTCGGCGCCGTAGAGGCACAGCCCGGCTTCCAGCCGCAGCGTGTCGCGTGCGGCGAGGCCCGCGGGCGCCACCTCGGGGCAGGACAGCAGCGCGCGTGCCAGCGCCTCGGCATCGGCCCCGGGCACGGAGATCTCGAACCCATCCTCCCCCGTATAGCCGCTCCGGCTGATCCAGATTTGGGCGCCAGCCAGACTGCACTCGAGCACGCCCAGGAACGGCAGGGCGGCGGCCTCCGGCGAGAAACGCGCGATCACGTCCGCGGCGCGCGGCCCTTGCAGGGCGAGCAGCGCGCGGTCGTCATGCAGTTCGGGCTGCAGGCCGTGGATGCGCAGATGCGCCAGGTCGGTCTCCACGCGCGAGGCGTTGAGGACCACGAACAGCCGGCCCGGATAATGGGCCACCATGAGGTCGTCGATGATGCCGCCGGCCTCGTTGGTCAGCACGGTGTAGCGCTGACGGCCCTGCGGGAGGCCGGCGATGTCGCCGGGCACGAGGCATTCCAGGGCGGCAGCCGCGTCTGGTCCATGCAGCGAGACCTGGCCCATATGCGATACGTCGAACAGGGCGGCGGATTGGCGCGCCTGGGCGTGTTCGGCCAGCGTGCCGGCGAACTGCACCGGCAGCGACCAGCCGGCAAACGCGGTCATGCGGCCGCCCAGCGCGCGGTGCAGATGGTCGAGCGGCGTTGTGCGGAGCAGGTCGGACAGGGGAGAGCTTCCATCGGCAGGTCAGAACGCGGCCCGGTTGCCCGGATGGTCTGACCCCCCTCTGTCTGCTGACCTGAAAGATTCGGGTTTTGGCGTGCAAAAACCCTTACTTCGTCGGTGCGGCGCCACCGGCGCCGGCTTTCCAGAGGTTCCGATCCCGTTTCGCGGTCCTGGTGCCTGAGCGTTTCCGGGGGCCGGTTGCGCCTTCGGCGGCGGCGCGCGTGCACCGCTGCTCTCCCGCGAGGGATGTTTGGAACGCGTCCTGTATGACCGGCGCGGGGGCGCGCCGCAACCGTTTTGACGCAGGGCGGAGCTGTGCGCGCCGCGCGCCTGGCGAATCATTCCATCTGAACCGACCATGCTCTAAGACGGGCCATGCTCCGGCTGATCCTCATCGCAGTCTGCGCGGCCGGAATGCTGGCCTGGCCGCCGCGTGCGGCCGCGCAGACGATCACGGTGGGCAGCGTCACGCTGACCCATTGCATCGACGCCTATGACGGCTATTGCGGATCGGTCGCGAGGGCGCTGGACCCGACCGGACGCGTGCGTGGCACGATCGCGATCGGGTTCGAGCTCTATCCGCATACCGGGTCAGGTGCCGCGGCCGGGACAATCATCGCCCAGGAGGGCGGGCCCGGCTATTCGACCACGGGTTCGCGCGACGGCTATGTGCGCCTGTTCGCGCCGCTGCGTGACACACACGACATCCTGCTGATCGACAAGCGCGGCACCGGGCGCTCGGGCGCGATCGACTGCCCCAGGCTGCAACGCGCTCGCGCTCCGGGGGCGGCCGATCTGCGCGCCTGCGCCCGCCAGCTGGGTCCACGCGCGTGGCTGTATGGCTCGGACCTGGCGGCCGACGATGTGGCGGCCGTGCTGGAGGCGCTCGGCACCGGGCCGGTCGATTACTACGGCGACAGCTACGGCACGTTTTTCGGCCAGGTGTTCGCGCAGCGTCATCCCGGCCTTCTCCGCACGATGGTGCTGGACAGCGCCTATCCCGTGATGGGCGGCACGCCCTATTTCCAGACCGAGATCGAGAACGGCCCGGTGGCGCTGGAACGCGTCTGCGCGCGCTCGCCGGCGTGCCACGACGCGGTGATCGCCGGCGGCCCCACCCCCACACAGCGCTTCGATGCCCTGCTCGCAAGGCTGCGCGCCAACCCGGTGAGCGGGATCGCGCCCGGCGCAAACGGCGACATGCGCCGGGTGACGGCCAGCCCCGCCTCGCTGTTCCTGGTCTTCTACGAGGCCGGCTACAACCTGCTGGCCTATCGCGACCTGGACGCGGCTGCACGAGCGCTGGATGCGGGCGATAAGCTGCCTCTGCTGCGCCTGGTCGCCGAGGCGGAGGACGGGGCGGCAGGCGGCGGGCCGGCGCGCCAGTTCAGCGTCGGGCTGGCCCATGCGGTGATGTGCCAGGACTACCATGCGCTGTTCGATTTCGGCGCGCCCGAACCTGAGCGCCGGCGCCAGCTCGGTCAGGCGCTGGCGGACAAGGCGGCGAGCGACCCTGGGCTTTATGCACCGTTCAGCCTGGCCGATGCGGTGGACGCACCCTTGGACCCGGAGGCGTTCGACTCGTGCCTGGCCTGGCCCGCGCCCCCGCCACAGGTCAGGCCCGGCTTCCCCGTACCGCCGGACGCGCATTTTCCGAACGTCCCGGTCCTGGTCCTGGCCGGCGAACTCGACACGGTGACCTCGCCGCGCGAGGCCGCGCAGACGACGGCGCTGTTCCCCAAGGCTTGGTTCGTGGTGGTGCGCAATACCGGGCACGAGACGGCGGTGGGCGATGGCGGCGTGTTCGTGCCGCCTTATGGCGGCGATCTTGCGCGCTGCGCCGGTCCGATCGTGCTGCGCTTCGTAGCCAGCGGCGGCGACCCGGGCGACACATCCTGCGCCCTGCGCGTGCGCCCGGTCCGCACCGTGCCCGCTTTCGCCGTGAGCTGGCGCGATGTGCCGTCCGGCAGCGCCGAGGCCGGAGAGTCGTCCGATGCGGACGCGCTGTCGCTGGCGCAGGCCGCGGCCGAGACTGTCGGGGATGCGGTCGCTCGTTACTACGTGACGACCAGCGGCACCGTGCAGGGCTTGCGCGGCGGCCGTTTCGAGGTGACCGCGAACGGGCACGGCTACACGCTGCACCTGGACGCGCTGCGCTGGACGTCGGATCTCGCGGTCTCGGGCGAGGTGGACTGGAACCAGGAGGATGGGCTGATCGCAGCGTCCGTCACCCTGTCCGCCCCCGGCCACGCCGGAACCCTCAAGATCACCTGGCCAGACCGGGAAGAGCACGCCACCGCCCACCTGTCCGGCACCATAGGCGGTGAAAGGATAGAAGCCACCCGCCCCGCACCCTAAATAGACAAAAGTCTTTTGCTTCTTTTCTTCAGAAAAGAAGCGCTTTCTTTGTCTTCGATCAAGAAGCAAGTCCATCCGCTCACCAAGGACGTTTGCGCGATCCGCCTGCCTTGGTAGATTGGGCGGACATGCACCTGCCGGAGTCGCCGGCGCACGGGGAAGTCATCCAGATGAAGCTCAAGGCCGATCGCGCGACCCTGCTTCGGGCGCTGGCCCACATCCAGAGCGTGGCCGAGAAGCGCAACACCATCCCCATCCTGGCGAACGTGCTGATCGCGGTGCGCGAGGGCCGCCTGGCGCTGACCGCCACCGACATGGAGATCGCCATCGTCGAGGACGTGGCGGCGACCACCAGCCGCAACGGTGCGACGACTGCGCCGGCTGCCACGCTGTACGACATCGTGCGCAAGCTGCCGGACGGGGCGGAGGTGGAGCTGGACCATCCGGGCGGGGACGCGCAGCTCGCGCTGCGGTCGGGGCGGTTCGCGACCTCGCTGCTGGTGCTGCCGGTGGAGGATTTCCCGAGCATGACGGCGGGGCAGTTGCCGCACCGCTTCCACCTGCCCGCGTTGCAACTGCGCGGCCTGATCGACCGCACGCGCTTCGCGATCAGCACCGAGGAGACGCGTTATTACTTGAACGGAATCTTCCTGCACGCGGTCGAAACCGATGGCCAGCGCAGGTTGCGGGCGGTCGCCACAGATGGCCACCGCCTGGCCCGCGTGGAGGAGGATCTGCCGGAAGGCGCGGGCGGCATCCCTGGGGTGATCGTGCCGCGCAAGACGGTAGGCGAGTTGCGCAAGCTGCTGGACGAGGCGAGCGGCAGCGTGGAGGTGGCGCTGTCGGACACGCGCATCCAGTTCGCCGTCGGACCGATCACGCTGACCAGCAAGCTGATCGACGGCACGTTTCCCGAATACGACCGGGTGATCCCGCGCGACAACGACAAGGTGCTGCGCGTCGGCAAGAGGGACTTCGCCGAGGCGGTGGCCCGCGTGGCAGCCATCAGCAGCGAGAGGTCGCGTCCGGTGAAGCTCGCCTTGGAACGCGACCTGCTGACGCTGTCGGCGGCCAGCCCCGACCAGGGCACTGCGACCGAAGAGCTGGACGGCGACCGCGTCCAGTACGCGGCCGGCCCGCTGGAGATCGGGTTCCAGGCGCGCTACCTCAACGACATTACCGACCAGATCACCGAGCAGGTGGAGTTTCGTTTCGCTGACGGCTCGGCACCGACCATCGTGTGCGACGCGGCGGATAGTTCGGCGCTGTATGTTCTGATGCCGATGCGGGTGTAGGCCGCATCAGGGAAATAGCTGGCTGACCTGCAGGCTGACGTCCGGCAAGGCCGCGATCGTCAGCCGGTCCTGCCCCGTCGCTTCGGACACCGTCGAGTACACGCCTTCGACGCGGTTGCGGTGCACGGTGACCGAACGGCGCTTGACGTCCACGATCCAGAGTTCGGCCACACCATGCCGTGCATACAGCCCGGTCTTCACCCTGGTGTCGTATGTCAGGCTGCTATCGGCCACCTCAATCAGCAGCACGATATCGTCGGCGGCCGGATGCCGGTCCGAGTAGTCGCCAGTCCGTGGTTTGAGAATGGCGAGATCTGGCTGGGGTTCGCTCCAACCGCCCAGGCGTATCGGGTTTTGAACGGTTACCAAGGCCCGTTCGCCGCAGGCCATCACCAACAGACGGGTCAGTGTGTTGACGCGACCGCCGTGTTCACTGCCGATCGGCGCCATCGGGATGATCTGTCCTTCGATAAGCTCTACCCGTTCACTTCCTGCCAGAATGCCCGCTTCGGCCATCCGGTAGTAATCCGCAATTGAGATCGGGCGCCGGGCCACCCAGTCGGGAAGCAAGGCGACTTCGTGTGGGAGGGCCAAGGCATCATTCATGCGGAGAGCCTAAATCCAGGTCGGCAGACATGCCAGACTTGTCGGCTGCCGGCTGATCTCGACGTTACTGACATCTCGTTTTACCGTCGCACGGACTTGTCGGAGAAGCCCCATGCGTTCGCACATCATCGGCAACACGCTCCCCGTGCTCGAACTGGCGTTGGAGACCGGCGAGGGGCTGGTGGCCGAGACCGGTCAGTTGAGCTGGATGAGCGGCGGCATCGAGCTGCACACCACGACGCAGACGGCGGGCACGGCCGGGTTCCTGGGTGCGATGGGACGAGCATTGTCCGGCGGCGGGCTGTTCATGACCGAATACACCGCGCCGTATCAACCGGGGACGGTGGCCTTCGCCGCCAAGATACCGGGCCACATGGTCGAACTGCAGGTGCATCCCGGCCAAAGCTACATGATACACAAGCATGGTTTCGTATGCGCCACGCCGGGTGTGCAGCTCGGCACCGGGTTCCAGCAATCGCTGGGCGGCGGCCTGTTCGGCGGCAACGGATTTCTGTTGCAGCGACTGTCCGGCGCCTGCACGGCCTGGGTGGAACTGGGCGGCGAGGTGGTCGAACGCAGCCTGGCGGCCGGCGAGGTGCTGCGCGTCCATCCAGGCCATGTCGGCATGTTCGAGGAGCGGGTGGGCTTCGGCATCACCATGCTGCGCGGCGTGCGCAACATCTTCTTCGGCGGCGATGGTCTGTTCCTGGCCGAGCTGACCGGGCCCGGCCGTGTCTGGCTGCAGACGCTCACCTTGCCAAACCTGGCGCACGCGCTCTCCCCCTATCTCGCGCGCGAGGGGGGTGGCCAGTCGGTCGAGACCGCGGCCGAGCTCGGCGTCGCCGGCGCGGTGCTGAAAGGCTTGTTCGGACGCTGACGCGGGTCGCGCGGCCTCAGCCCTGGTTTAGCGCCTGCTTGGCCTGATCGACCGCGCCGTGGCACCCGGAATCGTTCTGCGCGTTCAGGTCCACGGCCTTCTGCCAAGCGGATTTGGCGCGTGTCATGCGGTCATCGGAGGCGCTGGCGCCGGTCACGTGGCTGCCGGGTGCCGTCTCCACCCCGGAGCCTGAATGGGCCTGGACCGCGGCGGTCGGCTTGCCGAGCTGCTGGGCGCGCACATCGGCGTCCGATGTGGCGACGTTGCTGCTGGCCGCGTCCAGCTCCTTGGTGCCGGCGGTGCCGCCCATCTTGCCGTCTGCCGATGTGCCGTGGGTATCGGTGCTGCCGGTCTGGCCATGGCCGATGCTGCCCGGCCCGGAGCCGGACAGCGCGCCGGTGGTCGCCGGGCCCAGCGCCGGCGACTGGCTGAGCTGGCGGCCGAGGGCTGCGATCTCGTCGGAGCACGGCCCCGCCCAGGCCGTGGCTGGAAGGACGAGGGTAGAAAGCGCCAGGGCGCGCGCGCCCAGAGAAATGATCCGCATGATATGCCTCCCATTCTTGGTCTTGTCCGGAGGCAACGCGGGGCGGTGGGGGCGGTTCAGGCGGCCGGCATGGTCCGAAAGGCCTGCTTTCGGCGCGCGGCGCGGTCGGCCAGCCCGTACACGCGCCAGAACCCGTCCACCATCGCCTCGCGCGATGGAGGTGTGGGCACCGAGGCCGCGAGGCGCGACCACAATCCCTCCTCGGTGCAGGCGCGATGGATGGTCTCCGCCAAGGCGCGGTGGTCGCCCATCGAGAAATGCAGCCCGAAGACGTTGTCCTCGATCCGCTCGGCCATGCCGCCCACATCGGAACAGATGACAGGACGGCCGAACATGAACGCTTCCGAGATCACCAGCCCGAAGCTCTCCCACCACAGGCTGGGCACGATGCACCAGTCCACGCGCGACATGCGCGCCGGCAATTGCGTGACTTCGTATGATGCCCGGTCGGTGACGATGCGGTCCTGCACCGGACGCGCCGCCTCCTCGGCCAGGAAGGTTTCGATCTCCCCGCGCACCGCCTCGCTCGCGTAGCGCAGATTGTCGCCGTTGAGGTCCACGGAAAAACCGGAAAACCCCTCGGCGCGCAACAGCGAGACGGCGCGCAGGATCAGCTGCACGCCCTTCACGTCGACATACTGGCCGAAGAAGCCGAAACGTGTGTGCGACGCGCTGGCTGCCGGCAGGCGCGCGCCGCCCGCATAGTCGCGCTGGCCGTTTGTCACGTGGCTAATCTTGTCCTGCGGGATGCCCCAGCGCACGAACTGGTCGATCATGAACGCGCCGGGGCAGGTGAACGCGTCGGCCTGTGAAAGATGCTGCTGGAACCACATCTTTCGCAGCAGGAACTGCTCGGGCCCGCGGTCCGGAAAGCATTGGTGGCAGCGTATCTGGCTGGCCAGCGTGCAGAGCGAGCCGTCGGTGCGGCGCACCATGTGTCCGTTGGCGCTGCAGATCGTGAGGAACTCGTGGAAGGTGAAGACCAGCCGGCAATTCGGCAGCACGCGGCGGATCAGCGTCATCACATCGATGCCGAGCATCAGGAAATGATGCACGTGCACCACGTCCGGCGCGATCTGCAGCAGGAACGCCTCCAGCGCCTCCATGTTCAACGCCGAGCCGGTCTTGTGCCAGACATGGTCGTAGTCGCGCGACAGCAGCACGTATTCGTCCGGCCGGCCGTCGAAGCCGGTGATGCGGGCGCCTGATTTGTAGAGGGCGGTGAATTTCTGGTCGATGGCGGCCAGGAAGACGGGCCGGCAATCGCCGCGCGCGCGCAGGCCCAGGAACAGCTCGTAGGCGACCTGCTGCGCGCCGCCGCGCACCAGCTCCGGATGGAACAGGCTGATCAGCAGGATGGTCGGTTCACGCGCGCTCATGACGAGAGCCGTGCCGGGTCCGGGCCGCCCCAGCCATCCTGCACGGCCGCCAGCCACGTTCGGGTGAAGTGCCAGCGATTGACCATGGTGCCGCCATCATGCGCCGGGCGGCGCGTCGATCCCTTGCCTTCCAGGTGCCACAGCGGCAGGTCGTGCAGCCAGACCTGCCCGCCCTCCCGCCAGCTTTTCAGGCCCAGATCGGCGTCCTCGTAATGGCCGAACACGTATTCCTCCGAGAAGCCGCCGATCTTCTCGAACCAGGCGCGCTCGGCGGAGATGAAGGCGCCGGTGACCGCCGGCACGCGACGCGACTGCTGGTAGAGTGCCGTCTCCGGCGGCGCGCCCTTGCCGTAATGCTCCACGCGCAACAGGTCCTGGCGCACGATGCCGTCCGCCCGGACGGACAGGCCCGGGTCGCTGGCGATGAACATGCCGCCATGCATCAGCGAGCCGTCGTCATAGAACAGCGGCGCGCCCCATAGCCGGGTCTGCTCGGCGGGCAGGCCGTCCACGATGGCGGCATGGCGCGCCGCCCAGCCGGTGCCGCGCGGGAAGACGTCCGGGTTGCAGATCAGAACGCGGTCGCTGGCGGCCAGCGAGACGGCGACGTTGTTGGCCGCCCCGAACCCCGCATTGCCGGGCAGGAAGATGAGCGTGAAGGACAGGTCGTAGAGCCGTGCGGCGATCCGCGCCTCGCGCTGCAGGTTCTCGGTCAGCTCGGGGCTGTTGCTGACATAGACGTACTCGTAGTCGGCCGCGCCCGGGCCGGCCGAGAAGGCCGCGGCCTGCAGGAACAGATATTCCGGCTTGCCGTACAGGCACACCACGATCGAGCCGCGGAAGCGGCGCGTGTGGTCGCCGTGGCGCTCCACATAGGCCAACGACGCGATGCGCGCCGAGAGCGACTGGTTCAGCCGCAGCAGCGCGTCGCCCATGCCGCGCTCCATCTGCAGGAAGGTCTCCACCGCATGGGCGCCGAAATAGCCGGCGGCGGCCAGGTATTCGAAGACGGAGTCGCGGAGTGCCGCCGCCTGCATCAGATGCGGGCGCGCCGGGTAGCTGACGGTGTCGGCGCCGCACTCGATCAGCACGGTGCTGCCAGGCCCCGGGGGCGCCGCATCGTCGAGCTGGATGACGGTGTAGAAGCCGAGCAGGTAGCCGGGCGGGCAGCCGATCGCCGCTTCGGCGTCAGCGCGGCGGCAGCGCGCGACCCCGGCCGAGCGGACCGTCCGTCCGTCCGGCAGCACGATGGAGATGCCGGCGAGCTTGAGCCCGCGATCGTCCACCCAGCCGATGACGACGCAAATCCCCTCCGGCGAGACAAGCAGCGTGTCGAGCCCGCTCGGGAACCACGCGCGCGCCCCCTCGGCGCCCGGCGCCTCGGGCCTGGCCGCGTCCGGCTGAGGCGGGGCGGCCAGGCGCGAGAGGAGTTGCTGCTCGGCCAGCGCCTTGCGGTAGCGCGGCTGCTCGAGTCGTTTTTCGGCTATCCCCTTGCGCAGGTAATGGTCGAGCGCCGATTTCACGAACCCGGCCCGGATGTTCTCGGCGATTTTCGGGTAGGCGGCGAGGTAGGCGGTCTCGTTGAAGTCGGGGGGGATTTCGGATGGTGTGGCGCTTTCGCTATCGCTCATCGGCGCCCCTCCACATAGGTCGGTTGGGTGCTGAATACCGGGTCACTGAACAAGACTATATGCCGCCCAAATTTGAATGTTGCCGGGCTCTCGGACGACGCGCATGGAATCGAAGCGCAACGGATAGTCCAGGTGCTGCCCCAGCGCTGAGTGCCACATGTCTATACCCGGCCCGTGTAACCGGGTAAACCCTGCCCATGGCCGTTCGTTTCAGAAAATGTATTCTTCATATCGGTACGGAGAAAACAGGCACGACCTCGCTCCAGGCATTCCTGGCAGCAAACAGGACCCCGCTTGCTCAGAAAGGCTTTTATGTTCCTCGATCCCTCTCACCCTATAAGCTGCTTGCCAACCACGAGCGGTTGACCACGTTCTCGCTCGATCTGGACAAGGTCAACGACGATTTGAGACGCGCCGCCGGCCTGCGGACGCAAGCAGATGTGCTCGCTCATCGACAGCGCGTCCAGTCCGAATTCTTCACTGAACTTTGTCAAGTCGAGACGCTTCCGCCGACCTTGGTGCTGAGCAACGAACATTGCCACAGCCGCTTGATCACCGAACGCGAGGTCCGCAGGCTCGCCGATTTTTTGGCTGATTTTACAGATACGGTCGACGTCGTTGTTTATCTGAGGCCGCAGCACGAGCTGGCAACGAGCCTGTACGATCAGGCGCTGAAGGCAGGCTATGCCGACATCGATGTACTGCCCTGCTTTGAGAGCAATGGTCCACGCTGGGTGGAACGGATTTACTTCGACTACGACGCGCTCACCACACGATGGATGAGTGTCTTTGGGCAGGCGAATATCACACCTCGAATTTTCTCGCGGTCTCGTCTGGTAAATAGTAGCATCACCGACGACTTCATGGCTTACCTCGGCTGTGAAATGACCGGCCTGGAGAGGACGGCAAACAGCAATACCAGCATCTCGGCAAAATTCCAGCCGGCGCTGAACGCGCTAAACCGATATGCAAAGACCCATCCGGACAGCATGCCCGCTAAAACGCGTGCTCGCACTATCATCATGCTGCAGAAGCTCTCGACGGAAGACGGGCGACGTCCTTCCAGGGTCGATGCGACTGCATTCCTGGAGATGTTTGCGGAATCGAACGATCGTGTCCGCCAACGCTTCTTTCCTGACCAACAGAGGCTGTTCGACGTGAGTCTGGACAATTACCCGGAGAGCGCCGCTGCACCGCAAGCCGAGGTTGACGCTCTTGCGGAGGTTTTGCTCTCGAAGTTGAAGTCCGACCCGTAATGTGCCGGCGCAAGTCCTTCCAGTCCGGTCTACGGATGTTTCAAGCCTCCGTCGACTGCTTACCGAAGTTTCTCTAGCCAGATGCTCGATCCCGGGTTGTTGAGGAACAGTGGAAAGTCCTGCAAAATGACGGAGCGATGCTCCCTGGCGAACATGCTGTTCCACATAGTGACCCTGAAGCGGTCGTTATACATCAGGAACGCCTGTAAGACGTATGCTTCGTTCCAGGAGTAATTGGAGGAGAACACCCATTCGTCGGGGTACTCGAATGGAAACGGGACGTCATGAAAATGAATGATGACGCCGGGCTTGAGAGCGGGAAGGACGTGAAACAGCTCATAATGAACGTCACTTCCGGTCTTGACGACATGCGTTGAGTCGATGAACAGGATGTCGCCCGCTTCCAACGTCTCGAACACGCCGATTTCAACTGTTTGCACCGCAGTCTCGATCAGCGTGACGATGCGCAAATCCTCGGATCGCAGTAAGCCTCTCAGCCTGTCGGCATAAGGCTCGATGCAGGTGATTATGGTTTTCGTCAGGCCGGTCTCGTCGATCGTGTCCAGCATGCATGCCGTTGTGTAGCCCGATCCGATCTCGACTATCCGGCTGGGCTTACAATGGACCAACATAGTACGCAGCATGATGGCATCGCCAAAGGGAAAGCTGCCATTTTTGTAGTGGAACCGCTTGTCACCCCCGGCCGTATCGGGAAATTGAGTGGAACATATCGTCGCCAGATTGGCTTTCCAGAACGCCAACATGTCATCGGTGGATAGGGCGATACCCGCCAAGTCGTTCGGATTTAAGTGCCTTCGACGTTTGACGTATGCGCCGACGCTCGTTGGATCGACGATTGGAGAGTAATAGTGTCCGGCCGGAAAAGCCGTCTTCACACCCTGCTTCTTCTTGTACTCCTGGGAACACATGATTGTGCGTAGGAGCTCCGCGGAGGAGTGCCCCTGCTGCAAAAAGCCGGTCCAACGAAGAAGTTCGCGTTCCGTTGGCATTCGCTTGAGTGCGACTGCGAACACGTCGGCTATAAACTCAGAGAGTTCGGGCGTCGCCATTATGGGTCTCGGCTCCCTTTAACACACAATGGCACAAACGTAACCTTGGAATCCTACAGAAATGCCGAGACCGCCTGAATCGTCCTGTCCACGTCTACCGACCATCTCTTATGCACCGGTGCGGGATCACTCTCGTCCTGCCGCCCGAATATCACTCCGTAAGACAGCCCGCAGGCGGCAAAGAGTCTGCTATGATCGTTGATGAAAACCGTGCTGGACTCGATTGTGACAACCTTGGTCGCAGGCCGGCAAAACACAACGTTGAACATTCCGGCGCCCCCTAATCCGAGCACGAAATCGGCTGCCGAAAACATGCTTATTTGATCTACAAAGCCGTGCAGTTCCGGATTGACGATCTGGAAGCCGAGCTCGATCAGGCGATCAACGAGTTCAGCTTCGTTAGTGAGAACACGATAACCCGGCGCCGCGGCTGAACGCGCAAGGCGTGACACATAGAGGCGGATATGGCGATCCGGCGAATCACAATGCTGCCTGACCAGCTTGGCATAAATGTCGCGTTCGGCGGCATTCGGTGTGAGATCGGCGGCTGAATAAACCAGTGTATCGATCCGTCGGCAAAGATATGTCCGGCCAGGATCGTGTTCGACAATCATATCAGAGGCTAGTCCAAGCGTATTGAGCAACGCCTTTTGCCAGGATTTGGACGCACGGCAGAGGAATCGGGCAGCACCGTCGAGCCCCTGCTGTTTGAAATAAGCAATCTTTGGAATGACCGTGGACAGCCAACGGCCCCAATTGTCAGGCTCCAAGGCAGTGGCAACGAAGACGTCTTCATCGATTTCGGGGATTTCGTCATCGAACAGGTGCTCGATTGAAAAATCGTAGCTGTCTTCTTCGCCCGTTGGCCGCACGGTCGGCTTTGGACCTCTGTATATATGTTGATAGGCAGGCGAATTGTAAAATGCTATGTGCTGACCGGCTCGGGATGCCGTCTCGCACGTCCAGTTTCCGTCCGCATCCGTCAAGTGGTTTGGGCCGAACAACAAGACCTGCCTACGATGCAAGCGGTATGTCGCGTGCAGCGCGCTTGGGAACGCTGGACTGGTCCAGGGAATCCTGTCCGTGTGAGACAAATCCAGCACGAAGGCGGGACGAGGCTGCATCCATGGCTCGCTCGGCTCCACCAAGTCTGCGTCGCCGAAGCCCGCGTGATTTAGGATGAAGCGATCGCGCCGGAACGGGATCAGGCCGGCCGTCAAGTCAATGCACTTCGTACAGCAAACTCGCGAAAGCGGTGGGGTCGCTCGCCGGAAAGATATGGTCCGGATAGGTACTCCACGACTGAATGATCGTGGCGGGCGGATATTCGCCAGGCTGCGACCGAAGTGCCTGCTGTCGGCTTCGAAAGCTTTCCATCCAGCCCGCGCCCGATCCCTCCTTCACGTCACCTGACAGTATGACACCGACGGGGATGCTCCTCTTGTTCATGGCGAAATTAGTCTCCCGCACCCCGCTCTGCCACGGTCGATCCCACAGGACGTCCATGTGGAAGAAGGCGAGACTATGTCCCGTTGCCTGTTTGAACGCATCCGCCCATGCGCCGAACTCCGTTCCCAGTCCTGGCGTCGGCACGTCCTCAACGGGTTCGATGTCACCGATTTCAACGGCCGGGAAGGTTGTGCGAAACACCTGCGCGGTGGCCGCGGCATTGCCAGCGGTGCGTGCTACTGGCCAATGACACGCATTTGGTTTGGGTGAATGAGAGCTATGCCAATAGGGTTCATCCATCGCGAGGAAATCGATGCGTCCGCCTAAGCGGCTGATACGTCGCGAAATGAAAGCTGCGCTTTTTATGCCGTCATAGCCTTCGACTCCGCTACCGCAATCCTCTGGGGTCAGCATCCCGAATTCCACAGCAAGCTGAAGATGGGAACGGCGCAACCAGGCGATCATTTCAGACAATGTGCTGTCCGACTCTCGCCTGATGAACATCGCATAGATCTTGAACACCTGAAATGGCGGCGGGTGGCCAGCCCAGGATGTGTCGTCGAATATGTGCATGAAATCGGCAGGCGTATGCACTGCGTTGTCGGCGGACCTTGTCCGATAGTCGGGCGCAAACCAGGTCTGCCCCAATGCGGTACTCATGTGGAAAAACGCGATGCAGAAAGTCGCTATCAAGCACGTTGGGTGAAGTGCCGCGAAGGCGGATTTGAGGATTGCTCGATTGCTAGACCAGTTCAGGCAACCGAGGCCTTTCGCGTGCATCAGTTTCTCCTCGAGCGGCGTCCAGCAGACATTGCGGCAGTCTCGGCGTTACCAGGGTTCCGCCACCTGGCGGCGGAGGTATGATCGGTTCGGGCGGGTCTGGGCGCCAGTTGCCGCTTGGGGGGCGGCGCAGGGCGATCAGGTCGCGTACCGCCAGAGCCAGGGGGACGCCGAAGGTCAAGGTGCCGCTGAGGATGATCTGGGTGCCCGGTGACATGCGGCGCTCCGTGATCCGGCTGGGTTCGCGTTGACAACGCGCCAAGCTTGGCACCGGTCGCCCACGCACGCCAGAGCAAAACGCAGCGTCGCTCATCGGCCCGGCCGGCAGCCCGCCCGGGCGCCGGACCGACCTGCGGCCCGGCGCCCTGCCCCTCACACATCCGCACGGGCGGACGGCTGACGGCCTCGGCGCGTCAGCCCCCGACACCTCACCCCAGGCCGCTCAGCGCGCGCACCAGGCTGGAGGCCGCCGGCGACGAGACGGCGCGGCGGCGCACGATGTCGCTGACGGTGACCGGGCGGCCGTAATAGCTCTGGTTGGCCTCGGCCTGCGGGGCCAGCACCGAGCCGTCGAGCGAGATGCCGGCGAAGGCGCCAGAGGAGGACGCCCAGGCGATGATGTCGGCGCCGGCATTGGCGGTCGTCGCCCCCTGCACGTCCGAGCCGAGTGTGGCCACGCTGATGCCGGCATCCGCGCCGATCTTGAACTTGTCGCGCATCACCGCCTCCAGCGCGCGTTCGGAGCGGATGAAGAGGATCAGCTCGCTTTCCTTGGCGCCGATCTGCAGGCCGAAGCTGGCCGAGCCGAGCGTGTAGAAGGCCGGGTCGCTCCAGCCATGGGCGCCGCGCACCATCAGCAGCGCCGTGCCGCCCTCGCCGCCCACGAAGAAGGCGCCCTTGAAGATGCGCGGGGCAATGATCACGGCGCGGGCGGTTCGCAGCAATTGCCGGGCGTTGCCGAACTCACGGTCGTGGCGCAGGTCCTGCAGCGTGCCCAGTGCATGATCGACGGTGGCCTGCTGGTCGGGGCCGGCCAAAGCGGGGGCGGCGGTCAGCACCGGGCCGGCGACCAGCCCGCCGAGCAGGGTTGCGAGCAGCGCCCAGCGGCGCGGCGATTTCGGACGAAGCGTTGGCGTGTTGGTCATGAGCATTCTCCACTATGGCCGGGACCGCTGTTACACGGCCCGCTACGCATCACATAAGCGTGGGCGCTTCGGATCGTTCCCGTTAGGCGGCTGATTTTACGGCATGACAGGATTGTTCCCGCTGTCGCTTCGGCGCCGGATCAGGTGTTTCCCGCCGGCGCCTGGCGTCGGATGAGATCGTGAACAAACCCCAGCTTTTCCACCACCCCGGGCGAAAGCACGAACGGGTAGAGGTCGGGCTGGCCCATCGAGCGGTTGAGGCTGTTGACCGCGAAGGCGAGCGGCAGCCACGCATCGACGATGCTGGCGATGTCGGGCGCGCGGTACGGGTCGAAATCGATCTCGGCCTGCAGCCCCGGGTCGCGCGCCAGGCGCGGGTGGATGGAGACGCCGAAGGAGGCGGCCATCTCCAGCGTATCGACGATGTGCAGGTAGTGCGCCCAGGTCTCGGCGAAATCCTCCCATGGATGGCTGGTGGCGTAGAGGCTGACGAACCAGGCCTGCCAGCCCGGCTTGTGCACGCGGCTGTAATGATCCTTCAGCGCCTGAGCGTAATCCGCGCGTTCGTCGCCGAACAGGGTGCGGAACGGCTCAAGCTGCGGCGTGTCGCGCACCAGCAGGTCCCAATAATGGTGGCCGATCTCGTGGCGGAAATGGCCGAGCGGGGTGCGGTACAGCTCGCCCATCTGCTCCTGCATGCGGGCGCGCTCGGCATCGTCGCCCTCCTTGAGCGCGATGGTGATCAAGCCGTCATCGTGGCCGGTCAGCACCTTGGGCTGCGCGGGCGTCTCGGCCAGGAAATCGAAGGCCAGGCCGTGCACCGGGTCCTGGGCGCGCGTCCTGAGCGGCAGGCCGAAGCGCAGCAGGGTGTAGAACAGCCGGTGCTTGGCCGCCTCCAGCGCTCGCCAGCGGTTGCGGTTTTCGAGCGCCGTGAGGTCGGGGATTAGGTGGTTGTGGCGGCAGGCAGTGCAGTAGCGGTCATCCTGCTCGGCGGGGATCAGCCAGTTGCACGCCTCCTGCCCCGCATTGGTGCAGAACCGCCAGGTGCCGGCGGGGTCCGGACCGGCAGCGTCCACCCAGGCATCGCCGGCCTGGTCCAGCGCACGCATGCAGGCGGTGGCCGGGTCGTAGCCGAGCGTGTGGCCGCACTTCTCGCACCTTGTGTTCTCGAAATAGAGCAGCTGGGCGCAGACGGGGCATTTGAAGAGGCGCATTGGTCGTCGTCCGTTCTGGTCATGCGGGCAACGCGAAACGGCGCGCGGGTTGCCGCCCGCCGCGCCGTGCCACGCCATCTTTCGTCGAAACCCCTGCGGATGCGGGCTTGCCCGCGTCTTGCCCGCTTCTTGCTTGGACCGGCCCGTTCACCTACGGGCAGTCGCATGACCCTGCATGTTGCCCTGACGCACCGCACCTCCTACCGATACGACCGGCCGGTGGCGCTGGGGCCGCAAACCATCCGGCTGAGGCCGGCGCCGCACGCGCGCACGCCGATCCTGTCCTACGCGCTGCGGATCGAACCGGCGGCGCATTTCCTCAACTGGCAGCAGGATCCGCAGGGCAATTTCCTGGCCCGCGTGGTCGTGCCCGAACGGACCACGCGGTTCGAGGTCACGGTGGACCTGCTCGCCGACATGGCGACGATCAACCCGTTCGATTTTTTCCTCGAACCCGAGGCCGAGACCTGGCCGTTCGCCTACGACCCGGTGCTGGAGCAGGAGCTCGCACCCTTCCGCCGGCTGGCCGAGCCGGGGCCGAAGCTCGCCTCGCTGCTGGCCAGCGTGCCGCGGACGGGGCAGCGGACAATCGACATGCTGGTCGGGCTGAACCAGCGTGTGCAGGAGAAGATTGCCTACATCGTACGCATGGAGCCGGGCACATGGCCGCCCGAGCAGACGCTGGCCGAAGGACGCGGCTCGTGCCGGGACAGCGCCTGGCTGCTGGTGCACGTGCTGCGCCATCTGGGCTTCGCGGCGCGTTTCGTCTCCGGCTATCTGATCCAGCTCGTGGCCGACGAGGTGCCGCTGGCGGGACCCGCGGGGCCGGCCAGCGATTTCACCGACCTGCACGCCTGGGCCGAGGTCTACCTGCCCGGCGCCGGCTGGATCGGGCTGGATGCCACCAGCGGGTTGCTGACCGGAGAGGGCCACATCCCGCTGGCCGCCAGCCCCGATCCGATCTCGGCCGCGCCGATCAGCGGCGGGGTCGAGCCGGCGGAGGTGGCCTTCGACGTGGAGATGCGGGTCAGCCGCATCGCCGAGTCGCCCCGGGTGACCAAGCCCTATACCGACGGCCAGTGGCAGGCGATCCTCGCGGCCGGCGCGCGGGTGGACCGGGCGCTCGAGGACGGGCAGGTGCGGCTGACCATGGGCGGCGAGCCCACCTTTGTCAGCGCGCACGACATGGACGCGGCTGAATGGACAGTCGATGCGCTTGGCCCCACCAAGCGTCTGATCGCCGGCCGCCTGCTGCGCCGCCTGCTGCCGCTGTGGTCGCCGGGTGCCGCCATCACCCAGATACTCGGCAAACATTATCCCGGGGAGCAACTGCCGCGCTGGGCGCTGAACGCGCATTGGCGGCGGGATGGCGAGGCGGTGTGGCGCGACCCCGACCTTCTCGCCGGCGACCATGACGAGGGGCATGCGAGCGTGGCCGACGCCACCGCCTTCTGCGGCGCGCTGGCAGAGCGGCTACAGGTGCCTCCGGAGTACATCAACCCGGCCTACGAGGACATCCACTGGTTCCTGTGGAAGGAGAACCGGCTCCCGGCCAACGTGCTGGCAGAGGACTCCAAGCTGAAGGACCCGCAGACACGGGCGCGGCTGGCGCGGGTGTTCGGCCAGGGTCTGGCCAGTTCGGTGGCCAGCGTTTTGCCGCTGCGCCGCCGTGGCACCAATGGCGGGCGCCGATGGCAGTCCGGCCGCTGGTTTTTCCGCTCGGACGTGATGTTCCTGATCCCAGGGGACGCGCCGGCCGGGTTCCGCCTGCCGCTCGACAGCCTGCCCTGGGCCGATCCTGAAAAGATCGAGTTCGACCAGTATGACGACCCGTTTGCGCCGCACCGTCCCCTGCCGATGCGCCAGGCCTTCCGGCGCGTCCTGGACGCGGAACCCTGGGCCCAGGTGGGTGCCGGTCACACCCCGGACGGCCACGCGGGCCTCGCGCCGCAGCGCCTGCCCGAGCCGGGGCGTGAGGAGCCCGAGCTGGTGCGGACGGCGCTGGTGGTCGAAGCGCGGGGCGGGCGGCTGCACGTGTTCTTCCCGCCGCTCTACACCGCGGAGGACTGGCTCGATCTCGCCGCCTGCGTCGAGGCTACGGCGCAGGAGCTGGGCCACACGGTCGTGCTGGAAGGCTATCCGCCGCCGCGCGACCCGAGGCTGAACCAGTTTTCGGTCACACCCGACCCAGGCGTGATCGAGGTGAACATTCACCCGGCCGAGCAGTGGGACGAGATGGTGGAGCGCACGACGCAGCTCTACCGGGCGGCGCGCGAGGAAGGGTTGGCCACGCAGAAATTCATGCTGGACGGGCGCCATGTGGGGACCGGCGGCGGCAACCACGTGGTGATGGGGGCCGCGACTCCGGCCGACTCCCCGTTCCTGCGGCGGCCCGATCTGCTGAGGAGCCTGCTGGGGTTCTGGCACAACCACCCGAGCCTCTCCTACGGGTTTTCCGGCCTGTTCATCGGGCCGACCAGCCAGCACCCGCGCATCGACGAGGCGCGGATGGACTCGATTGCCGAGCTGGAGATTGCGTTCGCCCGCGTGGCGCCCGGCGTGGAGACGCCCCCGTGGCTCACCGACCGCATCTTCCGCAACATCCTGGCCGATCTGACGGGCAACACGCACCGCACCGAGTTCTCGATCGACAAGATGTATGCGCCCGAAAGTGCCACCGGCCGGCTGGGCCTGGTCGAGTTCCGCGCGCTGGAGATGCCGCCCGATCCGAAGATGTCGCTGGCACAGATGTTGTTGATGCGGTCGGCGATCGCTGCGTTCTGGCGCACGCCGTACGAGCGTACGCTGGTGCGCTGGGGCACGCGGCTGCATGACGATTTCATGTACCCGCATTACGTCCGGCAGGATTTCTTCAGCGCGTTGGAGGAGCTTTCGCAGCTCGGCTTCGCGCTGGACCGCGACTGGTTCGCGCCGCATCTGGAATTCCGCTTCCCCAAGATCGGCGAAGTGTCGGTGGACGGCGTGGAGCTCGAGCTGCGTCACGCGCTGGAGCCGTGGCATGTGCTGGGGGAGGAGCCGGCCGCCGGCGGCACCGTGCGCTACGTGGACAGCTCGGTCGAGCGCGTGCAGGCGCGGGTGAGCGGCTGGGTGGAGGAGCGGTTCGTGCTGGCCTGCAACGGGTATGCGGTGCCGCTCTCATCGACCTCGACCACCGGGGAGTTCGTGGGCGGCGTGAGGTTCAAGGCATGGTCGCCGCCCTCCTCGCTGCATCCCACGATACGCGCGCAATCGCCGCTGGTGTTCGACATCTACGATCGGTGGAACGGGCGCAGCCTCGGCGGGCTGACGCACCACGTCTCGCATCCCGGCGGGCGCAACTACGAGACCTTCCCGGTCAACGCCAACGAGGCGGAAGCGAGGCGGCGCGCACGGTTCTTCGCGCACGGTCATACACCGGGTGCCATGCGCGAGCCGGTCGTGGTTTTGGGCAAGGAGCATCCGCGCACGCTGGATCTGCGCCGTGGGTGACATTTGAAGCAAGCAGTCCTTTTTTGAAAAAAAGGACCAAAAAACTTCTGTTCTTCACGCCTGCATTACGGCCCGCGACAGTTCTGCCGCAGCCGCTCTAGCAGAACCGTCGCGGGCCGTAATGCAGGCGAACAGAGCAAAAGCTTTTTGCTTCTTTTTCTCGAAAAAGAAGACCTTTCTTTCCCTACGATGTGTCAGCCTGAATTAGTCAGGGCTTGACGAACCGCGCGCAGAAGAACCCGTCCATTCCGCCCCGCTCCGGCCACATGGACGGCAGCGTCCGCAGCACGCCCGATCCGGTCAGCGCCTCGGACAGGCCGGCAGGCTCGTCCGCGCTGAACGGCCAGGGCTTCAGGCCTTCGCGCAGGGCCGCCGCCTCGCGGTCCCGGCCCTCCTCCGGTTGCAGCGAGCAGACGGCATAGACCAGCCGCCCGCCCGGCCGCACCCTGCGGGCCGCCGCGGCGGTCAGCCGCTACAGACCCGCCACCCCCGCCGCCC
>CAXUNK010000018.1:4215-27150 GCA_964252425.1 uncultured Acetobacteraceae bacterium | reverse complement strand
GGCCCGCCCCCCCGCCGCCCCCCGCGCGGCGGGCGCCCCCTAACCCCCCCGCGGCGACGCCCCCGGCGGCAAGGCCGGTTCCGATCGCAGCGCCGGCGCCGAGCTGCGGCCCGCCGGAAACGATGCCGTTGGCGATGCCGGGGCCGAAGATGCCGAGGCCGAGCAGCGATAGCGCGCCGAGGACGACGCCCATTGCGTCCGAGATCGTCGGCGTGGCTGGAAAATTGGAGGTGAAGCTGGAGAACAGCGTCGAGCCGATGCCGACGATGACGGCCAGGACCAGCACTTTGACGCCGGAGGAAATCACTAGGCCGAGGACGCGCTCGGCGGCAAACGCGGTTTTGCCGAAAAGCCCGAACGGGATCAGCACGAAGCCGCAGAGCGTGGAGAGCTTGAACTCGATCAGGCTGACGAAGAGCTGGATCGCAAGCACGAAGAACGAGATCAGCACGATCAGCCAGGCGAACAGTAGCACGGTGATCTGGATGAAGTTCTCGAAGAAGCTGACAAAGCCCATCAGCCCGGAAATCGACTGCAGGATCGGCTGCCCGGCGTCGAAGGCGACCTGCGCCACGCGGCCCGGCTGCAGGAAGTTGGCCTCGCTGAGGCCGGTGCCGGAGGCCTGCAGGCCGAGCGCAGCAAAACTCTCGAACACGGCCTTCGACAGCATCTGCCAGTTGCCGATCAGGTAGGCGAACACGCCGACGAACAGCGTCTTCTTCACCAGGCGCGCGACGATGTCCTCGTCACCCGCCCAGCTCCAGAACAGCGCTGCGAGCACGATGTCGATCAGGACCAGCGTGCGCGCGAGGAAGTTCACCTCGGGGCCGAGCAGGCCGAAGCCGCTGTCGATGTATTGGGTGAAGACCGACAGGAAGTTGTCGATGACGCCGCTGTTCATGGTGCGCTGCTCGATGTTCCGGCTGACGATGGCGTCGCGCCGGCTAGCAATGGCGTTCCCAGGAAGCGGCTGCGGTTCTCTGCCCAAGCGCGCTCGCATGCTTCGTCACGCGGGCTGGTCGGCGTGACCTGGTTGCAACGGCGTAGCTCCGCCGCAAGTCTGTCGCCGGAGGCACTCGCCGCCTCCCGCGCGACGGATTGGCCCGCGTCTCGGTCGAGCCGAACCGTAGCGATCACCGCTGCCAATCCGAGCAGCGTCAGCGCAGCGATCCGCGCTCCGCGAGCCAAGCTATCCATCGGCATCGTCAGTGGAACATCGTGATGCTGGTGCCCTGGTAGCCGGCGCCGGGCACCAGGAAGCGTTGAAGCTGCTCGAAGGCCTGTCCCTGGCCTGCCGCCGTCTGCGCGCCCTGTAGGCTCTGCGCGCGGCCCTGAGCGGCGAGCACGGCGGTGACGTCGGCCAACTGCTGCGATAGCAGGCCTAGCAGTTGGTTGCCGGACTGCACGGCCTGCAACGCGCCAGTGGCACCTTGGCTGGACGACACCAGCGCATTCACCTGGGTCTGCACCGTGTTCAGGTTGCCGACCGCCGTCGCGTGCGTGTTCAGCGCGTCCTGGTAGCTGTACAGCGTGTTCTGCCATCGGGTCTGCGCGTTGGCGACGAGTTGCTGCGACGAGGTGGCACCCGTGTAGCCCATCGGGTAGAGCCGCTGAAACGCGCTCTGGATGTTGCCGACGTTGTAGATGACGCCTTGCGCTTGGCTCAGCAGAGACTGCGTGCGCTGGATCGTCGACATCAGCTGCGCGAGCGCCGAGTAGGGCAGGCTCGTCAGGTTGCGCGCCTGGTTGATCAGCATTTGCGCCTCGTTCTGCAACGAGGTCACTTCGTTCTGGATCTGCTGCAGCTCGCGCGCGGCGGTCAGGACATTCTGGCTGAAGTTGGTCGGATCGAAGACAATCCATTGCGCCTGAGCCGAGGGAACGCTGAGGCTGATGGCGATGGCGGCGGACGCGGCGAGAACGAACCGGCGAGCAACGCCGCTGTTGCGCTGACGACTCATCAGGAATTCTCCCGGTCTGGATCGAAAGGCACCTGCTCGAACTCGGATGGGATCCGCTTGCCGTCGATCAGCTGCGCGGCCCAATCGAGGCCGCGCTTGCGCAGCCACGCTGCTGCGAAGCCGGCGCGCCCGGACGCGGCCAGCACCTCGGCGATCCGCGTCTGGTCGGTCTTGGACGATGCGGCGCAGAACGCCAGCGCAACCTCGCCCAGGCCCAGCTCGAACAGCCGGTTGCCGCGGCGGGACTGGCAGTAGTAGTCGCGCTTGGGTGCAGCTCGCGCGAGGATCTCGATCTGCCGGTCGTTCAGCCCGAAGCGGCGGTAGATGGCGCTGATCTGCGGCTCGATGGCCCGCTCGTTCGGCAGCAAGATGCGTGTGAGGCAGCTCTCGATGATCGCCGGCGCGATGCTGCTCGTCTCGATGTCGGCGAGCGACTGCGTGGCGAACACGACGCTCGCGTTCTTCTTGCGCAGCGTCTTCAGCCACTCACGGATCTGCGCCCCGAACGTCGCGTCGTCGAGCGCCAGCCAGCCCTCGTCGATGATCAAGAGCGTGGGCTCGCCGGTGAGCCTCCCCTCGATCCGGTGGAACAGGTAGGCGAGAACGGCCGGCGCGGCGCTGGCGCCGACCAGGCCCTCCGTCTCGAACACCTGCACGTCGGTGGTGCCGAGCCGCTCCTCGTCGGCGTCCAGCAGCCGACCCCAAGGCCCCTGCAACGTGTAGGACTGCAGCGCCCGCTTGAGCGCGTTGGCTTGCAGCAGCACCGACAGGCCGGTCAACGTGCGCTCGGCGACCGGGGCGGAGGCGAGCGAGCCGAGCGCCGACCAGAGGTGTTCCTTCACCTCTGGCGTGACGACGACCTTCTCGCGGTCGAGGATGGCGGCGATCCACTCCGCCGCCCAGGCGCGCTCGGCCGGGTCGTCGATCTCCGCCAGAGGCTGCAAGGCGACCGGTTTGGTCGTGTCCTCGGCGAGCGAGCCGCCGAGGTCGTGCCAATCCCCGCCCATCGCCAGCGCCGCCGCGCGGATCGAGCCGCCAAAGTCGAAGGCGAACACCTGCGCGTAGGGATACCGGCGGAACTGCAGCGCCATTAGCGCCAGGAAGACGCTCTTGCCGGCGCCGGTTGGGCCGACCACCAGCATGTGGCCCACGTCGCCCACGTGGATGGAGAGCCGGAACGGCGTCGCACCGTCCGTTTTGCCGAACAGCAGCGGCGGCGCGTCGAAATGCTCGTCGCGTTCCGGTCCGGCCCAGACGGCCGAGAGCGGGATCATGTGCGCCAGGTTCAGCGTGCTCACCGGCGGCTGCCGGACGTTGGCGTAGGGGTGGCCGGGTAGCGAGCCGAGCCAGGCCTCCACCGCGTTGGTGGTCTCCACCATGCAGGTGAAGTCGCGGCCCTGGATCACCTTCTCGACTAGCCGCAGCTTCTCGTCGGCGAGCCGCCGGTCGTCGTCCCAGACCGTCACCGTCGCGGTGACGTAGGCCTGGCCGATCATGTCGGAGCCGAGTTCGATCAGCGCGGCGTCCGCGTCGAGCGCCTTGGCGTTGGCGTCGGTGTCCAACAGGGCCGAGGCCTCGTTGGTCATGATCTCCTTGAGGATAGCGGCGATCGACTTGCGCTTTGCGAACCTTTGGCGGCGGATGCGGGTCAGCAGCTTAGTTGCGTCCGTCTTGTCAAGGCAGATCGCCCGCGTCATCCATCGATACGGAAAGGAGAGCCGGTTCAGCTCGTCGAGCAGGCCGGGATAGGTCGCGGTCGGGAAGCCCAGCACCGTTAGCGTGCGCAGATGCGCGCGGCCGAGCCGTGGCTCGAGACCGCTCAGTAGCGGCTCGTCGGCGAGCACCGCATCGAGGTGCATCGGCACCTCCGGCACGCGGACCCGGTGCCGCTTGGTCGAGACGGTCGAGTGCAGGTAGGTCAGCGTTTCGGCATCGGAGAGCCAGGCGGCCTCGGGGACGAACCCCTCGATCAGCCGCAGCACGCGGCCGGTGCGGTCGAGGAAGCCGCGCAGGATGTCGCGCGCGCCGGCGCCGTCCTCGCGGGCTAGGTTCTCGTAGAGCAACGCCTCGGCGTGCGACGCCTGCTCGGGCGGCGGCAAATACAGCAGCGTCATGTAGTAGGCGCTCTCGTAGTGAGCGCCCTCTTCGGCGAACTGCGCCCGCCGTTCAGAGTCGACCAGCGACGAGGCCGGGTCTGGGAAGCTGGAGGACGGGTAGCCGAACGCGGCGTTGCGCTGGGCCTCGACGAACACCGCCCAGCCGGAGCCGAGGCGGCGCAGCGCGTTGTTGAGCCTGGCCGAGGCGCCGACGAGCTCGGCGGCCGTGGCACTGTCGAGGTCCGGGCCGCGGAACCGCGCCGTGCGCTGCAGGCTGCCATCCTTGTTGAGGATCAGGCCGTCGGCGACGAGCGCGGCCCACGGCAGGAAGTCGGCCAGCAGGCTGCTCGTCTTGCGGTATTCGGCCAGGTGCATCATCGGGTCAGACCGCCAGGTGGCCGGGGATGCGCACGTGCCGCCGCACCACGTCGACGAAATGCGGGTCGCGCTTTGCCGCCCAAACGGCGGCAGCGTGCCCAATGACCCAGAGTAGCAGACCGGGTAACCATAGCCGCAGGCCTAGCCCGAGCGCAGCGGCGAGCGTCCCGTTTAGGATGGCGACGGAGCGAGGCGCGCCGCCCATGAGGATCGGTTCGGCGAGCGAACGATGCACCGGTGCCTCGAAGCCCGGCACGCTCTCGCGCTCGGCAGCGAAGGACTGCATCAGATCAGTGCCCCGCCGCCGAAGTTGAAAAACGTCAGGAAGAAGCTCGACGCCGCGAAGGCAATCGACAGCCCGAAGACGATCTGGATCAGCCGGCGAAAGCCGCCGGAGGTGTCGCCGAAGGCGAGGGTGAGGCCGGTGACGATGATGACGATCACCGCGAGGATTTTCGCGACCGGCCCCTGGATCGAGTTCAGGATCTGGGTGAGCGGCTGCTCCCACGGCATGTTCGACCCGGCCGCGTAGGCGGGTGCCGTGACAAACGAGGCGAGCAGGGTTAGCGAGACGAGCAGCAGGTGGGCGTGGGCGCGACGGACGAAGGCGAGCATTTAGAGGTCTCCGGCTGGGGTGAGGAGGTAGTCGCCCGCCGGTGAGAGGCCGGCGACGGCGGCGAGCTCGGACAGGCGCCGTTCGGCGCCGCGGCCGGAAAGGACGGCGACTAGGTTGATGGTCTCGGCGATCAGCGGGCGCGGGACCGTGACGACCGCCTCCTGGATCAGCTGCTCCAGGCGGCGCAGAGCGCCGATGGCGGTGCCGGCGTGAATGGTGCCGACGCCTCCCGGATGGCCGGTGCCCCAGGCCTTGAGCAAGTCGAGTGCCTCCGCGCCGCGCACCTCGCCGACCGGGATTCGGTCGGGGCGCAGCCGAAGCGACGAGCGCACCAGCTCGGAGAGCGAGGCGACGCCGTCCTTGGTGCGGAGCGCTACCAGGTTCGGTGCGGCGCATTGCAGCTCGCGCGTGTCCTCGATCAGCACGACACGGTCACCGCTGCGCGCCACCTCGGCGAGGAGTGCGTTGACCAGCGTCGTCTTGCCGGTCGAGGTGCCGCCCGCGACCAGCACGTTCGAGCGCGCAGCGACGGCGGCGCGCAGAGCGCTCGCCTGCCGGGCGGTCATGATGCCGGCTTCCGCATAATCGTCGAGAGTGAAGACGGCGAAGGCGGGCTTGCGAATCGCGAAGCAAGGCGCCTGCACGACGGGCGGGATCAGGCCCTCGAAGCGCTCGCCGGTCTCGGGGAGCTCGGCCGAGACGCGCGGACTGCCGGGATGCACCTCGGCGCCGACGTGGTGGGCGACGAGGCGAACGATGCGCTCGCCATCGGCGGCGGAGAGCTTCTCGCCGGTGTCGGCAATTCCGTCCTTCAGGCGGTCGATCCACAGCCGGCCGTCTGGGTTGAGCATGACCTCGACGATGCCGGGGTCTTCCAGCCAGCCGGCGATGCGCGAGCCGAGCGCCGTGCGCAACATGCGGGCGCCGCGCGCGTAAGCCTCGGTTCGGAACGGAACGGTGTTCACGGCGGCGGAGCCCCTCGTTGCCGCGCGGATCGCGGCGTCGGGGCTGATCAAGAAGCGGCTGGAATGCTGGCCCGCAACAGGGGACTTGGCGTAGTAGCGCCGGAGCGAACAAAGGCAGGCGAACGGCGGTTAGCGTTCCGAATGCCGGGCGCCGCGACGGGTGGTGTGCCGCCCGTCAGCTAAGCGGCGGGATGGAGCTGAAGCTGACATATCCCGTTCGACGACATTGGCCGACGGACGACCATCGCCTCGTGGATGTCCGATTGGCAGGAGCGGACGTTCCGGCAGACGGAGGAAGTCTCGGAAATCGACCCAACGACGTTACCGAGTTGACAGCCGGACTGTCCTCGACACGGACATGCAGTCGGCCCGATGTATAAGCTATATTCTCATGAGGCGTGCCGCCTTGAGGACCAGGCAACATGTTGTTGATGCCTGAATTTCCCCAGCCATGACAAGCGCAACGGCGTCCTTCATAGTTAACGACTCAATTCTAATTCCGTTCTCCGGTGTGAGATCGCGGGCATGAAATCCCTTGGCCAGAAAAAGTTGCGCGCCTGCTCTCATGATAGTCGTCGCGTGCGCCACCCGCCCTAGATCCACCCACTCGTCAGCAGCGACCCCGATCTCTTCAAACAGCTCTCTTTTCGCTGCTGTCAGAGCGTTCTCGCCGTCATCGACTCCGCCGCCGACAGTCTCCAAGTCACAGCGGTTCGTAGCGTACGTGAATTCGCGGACTAAATAAACGTTTTGGTCGTGATCGACAGGCAGGACTGCAACACCACCACGACCGTGACTGACCTCGATCACGCCGAAGATGCCGGGATCACCATTGGGCCGAATAACGGAATCCTCTATCACTCTAATCCATCGATTCTCGTACGCCGTCAGCCGCCCAACTACCTTGAAGGGACCGCGGGTTTCTAGGACGTTCCGTTCAGGTGTCATGCTTTCCTCCTCCATGTCGCGTTGGCTCCGAGAGTGCTCAGTTCGTCGACACACGAGAGACCGCGATCGTGCCAAATGATCCCGCTTGCGATCTCCGAACCTGCAGAGCATTCGATTAGATGGCAGCTCATGCCGGCTTCTTGGAAACGATGCTCGTCAAGATACCCGAGTGCACCTGAGCCCGTAATATAACGGGTTTTCCCAAGGGCTCGGCCTATTGCGATAAGTCGGGCATTCCTGTCAGACTCGGATATGGCTAGAGAGGATGCTCGAATGATTTGGGTTGGGATTGCCGTCAATCGGAACACCCTCTCAATGAGGGCAATATTCATGTCAAATAGGTATTCCCACTCTAAATCAATGATGTCGAGAAGGGGCTCAATGAAAGAGTGCCAATTCCTAGACTTGCCGTAGATGTGCCGCAACGTTTCTCGATGCTTCCGTTTCCAAAGAACATCGGAGCTGAGACGCACGTCTTTACGCAACTGAGATCGCAGGTTGGATCTGGAGATGGGAACGCTCAAGAAACGCTTCCTAGCAGCTTCTACAACCTTGCAGCGGGTGAGGTAAGATCGACCGGTCGGCATTGGAACATTATCGAGGAAAATGATCGTTTCACTTCCTGCGGCCTTTTTGAAGAAAGTCGACCAGGGCAGATAGGGCGCGCCGTGCGTAGAGAATGAGTTTTCGAATGAGCAGGTCATCGAAGGCGACCTTCTATCCATGCGGCCGTTTCATTGACGTCGACGTACAGGTGTGCCTCCGGCCATCCAGCGGCAATGGCCCCAGCTACGTGGGTCGCCTCATCGTCAACGAAGATGAGATCGGAGCCGGACGCCCCGAGGTGATCACGAACTCGGTCGAAGATCTCTCGAGAAGGCTTCTGCAGTCCTAGCTCGAACGAAAGAAAAAGCCGTTTAGTCAGTCTCTCCGGAAGAAGCGCGCGAGCCACCTCCCAGTGTATCCGATTTGTATTTGACAAACATGACACGTCACATCTTTCATCAATCGAAAGGAGAAAATTGATCAATGGACGGTTCACGCCTGAAATGAGTTGGCGCTCTGCGTCTCGTACAAGAGCGGTCGTGAGGCCAAACGCTTTGGAGAGCTGGCGCACATACTCATCCTCCTCGGTGAGTCCGAGGCGGAAGTCAACCTGCCATCTCGGCGGAATATCTGCGTATGTTATGATGTCGGCATGTCGAGCTTGCTGTTGTGCTATAACAAACCTGTTTCTCGCTCCCGGATCCAAGATGACCAGGACGCCTCCAACATCTACGATAAGGTTCACCGTCGTGCTACGAGCTTGTAACATTGCCTGTCAGTCCCTCCCGGAATTGATGGTTGACGTAGTGCCCGGGCCGATGAGCTGTTATCTCGGTCAACAAAGGTGTTCCATCGCATGTTAAATCCCCAATCAGATCAAGTAGCTTGTGATATCTCCACTCGCAATCTAATCGCAAAGGCGTTAGGATGGACTTAGTGCTCCAGAGAATAATGGCGTCGTGATCCAGCGCATACCTGAGCCCTTTTAACCGATTGCAAGCCATTTCTAACGTCACTACATCGATGGGCTCTCGAATAAACGACCGTGCTCGCGCGAGTTGATCTGCATCCAGATCACAAAGTGTGACTACTCCGCGTCCAAGAGGCTCGGGGAAATCTGTTGAAGCCCTTAACAAAAGCCTTGTAGCGGGCTCAGCAAGGAACCAGCTACCTCGCTGCCGGTCAATGTTAAAGAGACGCGTTGAGACTGAGATTGGCCGTTTGCAATCCCCGCCCAGAGCGACTGCTAGACTCAAAGCACGAACGTACTCTGATGCCGAGCCGTCAAGGAACGGGAGTTCCGGATTTTCCCGAACGTGCAAGTTGACGTCCGTAATGTCTGCTAGAAACAGAGCTGCCATTAAGTGCTCAACGCACAAAATCGACAGGCCGCATTCGAAAACGGCTGCAGAGGTGTTCCGAACCGCCCTAAAGATAGGCTTACCAAGACTCAGGCCGTTATAACTCCAGGTGATACCCCGTTCACCAGGCGACATGGTTAAAGAAGACTCCAGTCCTCCGTTTAAACCAACACCGTGAAACGACACCTCAACGCCGATCGTCTTGCGGCTCTGAAGCATTTGCTCCATTCTCTCCCCATCAATCTGCCATCCGCCTCATCAGGTATTCCAAAGGGCGCAAACTTGCTTTTCGAAGTCGTAGATCGGGGTGCCTTCGAAATCACTACTCTGCGTCGCTAAGAACCCGTTTTTACCGTAAAATGGAATGTTCTGGAAGTATAGTGCGACCGTTTTCAGCTGGATCAGGCGAAAGCCTTCGCGACTCGCAATCGTCTCGATCTCTCGAAGAAGAGCTGACCCGATGCCAAGTCGCTGCAGATCGGGCCTGACAGCAACAACATCAATGAAGAGAATAAAATTTTGGCGCAGCAATCTTGCGACTGCGACGATCTCGCCCTGACAAACAGCGACAATCATCTCGCCTTTCGCAACGGCCAAGCCGAAGTCGAGGCGCATCGGCGATGGTTCACGCCCACCAAGAGTATTAATCCACTTGGCAAACGCCCCTCGGACGATGCTTGCAACCGCATTAACCTGCTCCGGCCGGGCGACGCGGAAAACTAAATCGCTCGCGCAAGATTTGACCAACTTCCTCTTCTCCGGTTGATACTCCGCAACTTCTTCCAAGAGAATTCTAAGTAAACAAGGCGGGCCATCGAACGTTAGTCGCTCGAAGGTAACTGATGGAGGTCGGTGAACTGCCCCAAGGACAGATGGCCATCGACTCTCACTCTTTGTCGCGCTTGCATCACTGCAATGGCTTGCCGAGTTCTCGGGCCGGGCAAACCGTCAACTGAGCCCACGTTAAAACCTTCTTTCAACAGCGATCGCTGGATGTGCGTCCATTCGTCGTGAGTGAGGGCACCTTCTAAGATGGGAGTGCCTCTTAATAGTGCAGATTCGGTGGCGGCTTGGGACTTAAGTCTATCAATTTTGCCGATAAGACTGTCTATTCGCGCTTGCATGCTTTCGAGAGTGGAAGCGGTTGATTTGAGAAGGGCTGTAACCTGGGCCTGACTTTCGACCCTTCGTTGTGAGTCACCGTTCGCAGCTCCGTCCTGAACAGCAGCCTTATTTTGATTGTCGATGTTTCCAGCTGTTGGGGGTGCGATGTCTCTCAACTGAACGCCTAGCACATTCAAAACGGCAAGAGAGGTCCACAGAGCACACAGAGCGAGCAATACGGCGTGCATCACCCGAGACGGTCCACCCTGAGCAAACCAGACGGGGACTGATAACACGACCTTGAGTAACGGCCTTCGCACGCTATTGGAGAAGATTATGCTGTCTTTTGGAAATGAGAGGAACGGCTGAGTCTGTAGGTCGGCCTCTATGTTTCTTATTATCTCTCTCCACCGCTTTATATAATATTCCGAGTGAAGGCTTATGGCAGTCCAGCTTATGCACAATGTCAGTGCAGAGACTGAAATCAGGAGTTGCAAGAGCTTCCCGGCCTTGTCCGATGTAAACGCAACCAGGAAAGCCGAGTTCAACAAAAGCAGAATGTTAGTCCTAACCCAGTATTGATCTTTCTCCATTTTATACATATCGACTGCGACCCGGTGCATCGTAATCTTCTCGGACTCGGACAACTCTACACTCCGTTGGAGACAGGTCAGTGGGCCAAGTTCTAGGAAAGCTTATTGTAACAGTGTATGGCAACGTATGCCTGACGGTTCATAGCGGCAAGGGCGAGTACTGTCGTGGGTACGCGGCCCGTACGCGAGGTTAGGCGACGCTGGCAAATGTTATCGGGCGCCGGCTCATACTCCGGCTTGGCGATTATCAACGCAACTTGAGCTGCGAGCTCACTGTGTCCGCTTCCAGACGCCACAATCACGGGACGAACGCCCGCCGACGGCGCTGAGCCGCCGCTCGACCCCTGCGCTGGATGGCCGCACTTGGTCTGCCTTTCCGACCCGGACAATGCCCTGGTTGGGTCGGATTCCGACGGTTGGGCTAGTCAGGCTGCGAGCCCTCTGGCGGATGGGCAATCATGTCTTCGCTGATCTCGCGCGCGAGGCTTTTGCCGCTGGCCAGCCGGCGGCCGAGCGACTGCACGAAGCCGTCGAAACGTTCCCGTCCCTTTGCCTGGGCCGCGGCCTGCGCGACATCTGGCGTGGGGGGCGTCGCTGTCAGCCAGAAGCGCACGAACAGCGCGAGCATCTCGACCGAGATGCCGACGTCACGCTCCAGTCGCTCCGACTGGCGCGATAGCCGGTCCAGGCGCCGCGACAGCGCCGCCTCGAGTTGGTCGGGTCCGTCAGGCGACAGAAAAGATGCGATCGCGGCTTCTGCCACGAGCGACAGCGACTTGTTTCGCCGGGCCGCGTACGCAGCGAGCTGCGCCATCACGCCAGGTTCGAGATAGACTGACAGCCTCTCCTTCACGGCCATAGGCTCAGAGGGCGAGGCCGTCGCCGGGATCTAAGGGCGCTTGTCGCACGGCAATGCCGAACTGCCGGCGCATCGTCCGCGCCTTAACGGCCGTATCGTCCTCGTCGCGGTCGTCCTCGCCGAAGTCGAATTCTCGGGTAGGGCGCGGTCGCTCTGCCACGACTTCCTCATGATCGGGAAGTTCGGGCTCGCGTCTGATGCCCGCATTCGCAGGGTCTTCGGCATCCTCGCCCGCTGTCGCCTGGATGTTGGCGCGGGAACCGGGCCGAGCCACCGTAGAGCGAGTCGCCGCCCAATCATCGCTCGGATCATTTGGCGGCACGGGCACCGACCCGGTCAGCGCCTGACCGATCGGCGGTTTCAACACGCGCGCCTTAAGCTGGCGATCCTCATAGTGGCGCGCCTTTTGCGCCTGGATTGGATGCAGCCCCGAGACGAGCACAAGTTCGTCGCTCGGCGGCAATTGCATAATCTCGCCCGGCGTCAACAGCGGCCGTGCGGTCTCTTGGCGCGACACCATCAGGTGCCCGAGCCACGGCGACAGGCGATGCCCTGCATAGTTGCGCTGAGCCTTCATCTCGGTTGCCGTGCCCAGCGCGTCGGAGACACGCTTTGCCGTGCGCTCGTCGTTGGTGGCGAAGCTCACCCGCACATGACAATTGTCGAGGATCGAGTTGTTCTGACCGTAGGCTTTCTCGATCTGGTTCAGCGACTGCGCGATCAGAAAACACTTCAGTCCGTAGCCGGCCATGAAGGCGAGCGCACTCTCGAAGAAATCGAGGCGGCCCAGAGCTGGAAACTCGTCCAGCATAAGCAGGAGGCGCTGCTGCGTCCGCGTGGCGTCCAAAGCCTCCGTCAGGCGGCGGCCGATCTGGTTCAGCAGCAGGCGAACGAGCGGCTTGGTGCGGGCGATGTCCGAGGGCGGCACGACAAGGTAGAGCGTGACTGGCCGACGGCCGCAGACCAGGTCACCGATCCGCCAGTCGCATTGCCGCGTCACCCTGGCCACCACCGGGTCGCGGTAGAGACCCAGGAACGACATGGCGGTGGACAGCACGCCCGAGCGCTCGTTGTCCGACTTGTTCAGCAGCTCGCGCGCCGAGCTGGCGATGACGGGATGCACACCCGTTGGCCCGAGATGGGGTGTGGTCATCATGGCGCGCAACGTCGTCTCGATCGGCCGCCGCGGGTCGGAAAGGAAGTTAGCTACCCCTGCGAGCGTCTTGTCGTCCTCGGCATACAGGACGTGCAGGATCGCGCCGACCAGCAGCGAGTGGCTGGTCTTCTCCCAGTGGTTCCGGCGCTCCAGCGCGCCTTCTGGGTCGACAAGGATGTCGGCGATGTTTTGCACGTCACGGACCTCGCAGTCGCCGCGGCGCACTTCCAGCAACGGGTTGTAGGCATCCGAGTCCGGGCTGGTCGGGTCGAAGCGCAACACGCGGCCGAAACGCGCCCGCCAACCGGCGGTTAGCGTCCAGTTCTCGCCCTTGATGTCGTGCACGATGGCGCTGCCGGCCCAGGTCAGCAGCGTCGGCACGACGAGGCCCACGCCCTTGCCGCTGCGCGTCGGTGCGAAGCAGAGGACGTGCTCCGGCCCGTCGTGGCGCAGGTAGCGCTTGCCAAGGCGGCCGAGCACCGCGCCGTCCTCGCCGAGCAAACCGGACTGCCGCACCTCCCGCTCCGTTGCGAAGCGGGCGGAGCCGTAGGTCGTCACCTCACGCGCCTCGCGGGCGCGCCAGACCGACATCCCGATCGCGACGACGATGGAGGCGAACCCGCCCGCCGAGGCGATCAACGCGCCCTCGACGAAGACGCGCGGCGCGTAGGCGTCGAAGGAGTACCACCACCAGAAGAATGCCGGCGGCAGATAGACCGGCCAGCCCTGCGTAAGCTCGAACCACGGATGGCCGAGCTGCGGCTGGAAGCCGAGCCGCCAGGCGGTCCACTGCGTTGCGCCCCAAATGAAGGCGAGCACGATCAGGCTGACGACGATCAGTTGGCCCCAGAGAATCTTAGTTGCGGACACAAGCACTCTCCCGCACGTGCGACGACGCAGCAGCAGGGTGCTATCATCCACCGGAGCAAGCGTGGCGATTGGCCGGTAGAGCAATCGGATAGGGAGGCGCGTAAAAAAGGCCGGGTCAGAGAGCGATGCCGCGCTTGCGCGTGAAGCTCCAATCGACGCCGGATGCGGTCATCGCGCCGGAAACCTGAGTTCCGAGATGGCGATCGAGCGATGGCGTCCAAGGCACCAGGCTGAAGCCGAGCCCGTCGTCGATCATGGCGAACCGTCCGGACGCGAGTGTCACGCGGGACCGGTATAGGCCGGCCACCTGCTCGCCCTCGGCGACTGGCCGGAACGGCAAACCGCTCTCCGTTGCAAGCCGCCCTCCAGCGAAAGCGAGTTCGCAGCGCTGCAGTGTGGCGAGCAAGTCGTTTGCGAAGATCACGCGCTGGGCCTGACGACGCGCCACGCCGTGTTCGGCAAGCTGTTCGCTTCGCTGATCCAGCGCCGACCGGACCTCCGCTCCGAACCCGCTGTCGGCGAGCGGTAGCGGCGTGCGATCGACGAGGCGCCGGTCGAGCCAGGTCGCGCCTTCGGCCTTGACCTGCGAGGCGAGGTCGAGGTCGGAGCGCACCGCGAGCGCCACCCGCTCCTTCCCGGCCGCGTCCCGAAAACGCCGCAGCTCGACGATCGCGCCCGGCTGTGCATCCGTCGTCGCGTCGAGATCGGGCAGGCGCAGGTGATGCACGCGGCCGTCCACGCCATCGACGATGGCGTAGGCTGAACCACGCAGCTCGTCGTCGAGCCCGCGCTCGACCAGCTTGCCGACGACGCCGGAAGGTTCGCGTTCGCCTGCGACCACCCAGTCAGCGGGCGCGCGCCCGGCCATGACGCGGTGCAGTCGCTTGATGATGTCGTCGCGTTCACCGAGGGCGCGGAGAATCGACTCGGTTTCCGGCTTCATCGACCACTGCGCCGGTCCGATGGATGTGGCCAGGCCGAGACGTTCCAGCTTCTGCAGGCGGCCGATACGAGCATGGTGCTCCCAGTCTGGCTGGGTTGCGGCGTCGGGCCGGAGATCGACGACGCCGTCTCCTGCCGTCGCTCGCCGGGCCAGATCGCGGTCGAGTTGCGTCCAACGGTCGGCATCGACCTGCGCCTCCAGACCTCGGCGGATGTCCCGCTCGGTGCGCGGCCCGAGTTCTAGCGTCATCAGGCTCTGTGCCCGGGCGCGCAGTCCCTCGCTGATGTAATCGCGGGAGATCACCAAGTCGGCGCCGTCGTCGGTACGTCCGCGGACCAGGACGTGAACGTGCGGGTGGCCAGTGTTGTGGTGCTCGACGCCGACCCAGTCGAGCTTGGTGCCGAGGTCGCGCTCGGCCGTCGACATTAGGTCGCGGGTGAACGCGCGGAGGTCGGCCATCTCGGCACCGTCCTCGGGAGCTACGATGAACCGGAACTGGTGCCGGTCATCGGCCGTGCGCTCGGCGAAGCCGCGCGCGTCCACCGCATCGTGCCCCGCGTCGAAGACCTGGCCTCTCTCGCCGTCGCGCGTCATCCCGTCGCGCTGGAGGTAGGCGAGATGCGCGGCAAGCGGGACGCTCGCCGCTCGATGTCGGACCACGCGCGCCTTGACGGTGACCTGCCGCGCTCGCCGGTGCATCGTCCGGTTCGCTGCGACGCTGGCGGCGCGTCCGCGGCCGAAATTGCTGGTGCGGCCCCGAGCGCCCGTTGTCTTTGGAATACCACTTGCTTTCTGTGTCGCTTGCAGGACCTGCGCGACGAAGCGCTTGCTGCTAGCCTGTCCACGCGAGCGGATGCGGCCGGGGCGGATGCGCAGTTCGCCATCTTTGCTCATTGCGGCGCTGCGATGTGCAGAAGGCGTCGCTGCAGCAGCACTTTATGCCGACGCACACCTCGCGCGGCATCGCTGCACCTCGCTATGCGGAGCCTCAACTCGTTGTAGAACTGCGAAAAATGCTCCGACCGACAGCGCCGCACCTCGCGGCTTTTATCTTGCCATCGCTTCCTACCTTCTCCCACAGCACTCCCGACCCCCCACGCACCGTCTGTCCGAAACAGCGTTGACCAGGTCCGAACACGCGAAATCACCGTCTGTGGCACGATCGCCGTCTCCATCATCGTCATCAGCTCGGGTTTCGAGGTCCGATCGCCGCGAAGAGTGCATCGCCAGCGCGGGCCGGCTGCACGTCGGCTGCAAGTCGAGGGCTTGGCCGGGAAGGAAGATTGGCCTTGCGGTTGCTTGGCTCCAGCGCGTCTTCCGCCGGTCTAATTGCGCCCGGTTGGCCTCCGGACTGTGCGCCTGTAACCGACACAGCGGCGAAGATCGGCGCCGTCTCGGGCGTCGGCCGCGCCTGCGGTCCCGGCAGCGGGAGCGCCAGCGGATCGCCGCCTTCCAGCAATCCCGCGAGCTGGGCGACGTAGCGGGTTGTCTCCGGTGGCAGCGGTCGGACGCCGGAGCGGAAAACTTCGTATCGCGTCGGGCCTGCATTGTAAGCCGCCAAGAACCCGCTATCGCCGTAGCGATCGTGCATCGCCCGCAGGTAGGCAGCGCCGGCGAGGATGTTGTCGTGCGGATCGTAGGCGTTTGCGCCGAGACCGTGCTCCGTGCGCAGCGAGGCGTAGGTCTGCGGCATGACCTGCATGAGGCCCATCGCGCCGGCCGAGGACGTCGCGGACGCGTCGCCAGCGCTTTCGACCTTCATCACCGCCCATATCCATTGCTCCGGAACACCAAAGCGAGCCGACGCTTCCGCGACGAACTCGGCGATCTGCGGCGCGGCATTCTCGCGAGTTGCCGCCGCCGTCTTTGTTGGCTGCGCTGCGGCCGGCGCACTCCACGCTGCATGCAGTGCCACGGCGCCGAGCACTGTCACGACGGTGATGCGCGCGCGGCCCATCATCGGCCTTCCGTCCAAATCGGCGACGCGCGCCCGACGATGGTGCTGGCCGGGAGGGGACCGAAATAACGTCCGTCTAGCGATGCCGGCTCGCTCGCGTTGAGCAGGAAGACCTCACCCTCAGCGAGCGTACGGCAGCCGGCCCACACCGGCAGCGGACGACCAGCGTGGTCGTGTTCGCTTGCCTCGGCGCGCACGACACCATCGACGCTGACGAACAGCCCGTGTCGGCACACGATGCTGCCCGGCAACGCGTCAATATGCTTCAACAGCGGTACGCCGCGCGGGAGAAAGCGACGTTCCGCAAGGTATGTTGCGAGTGGCTCTGGCGGTTGGGCGACGACAAGCTCGTTCACAGTCAGCTCGTCGATGGGATGCACGGAGTAGAGGCCAATCGGCACGCTGCGGCTTGCGTTCCACAGCAGCACTGGACGCGGCTGCCACGCGGCCGAGATGCCGATCGCGAGCACGCCGACGGCGCCGGCGACAAGGACGATTGGTGGCTTCATGCGTCGACCCTTTGTCGAAGAAGCCACGCCCGGTGCTGCGCGCGCGTGTAGGGACGTGGCGGAAGTCCCGCGGCTAGGCGATTGTGGACGTGACGCCAGTGGTTCGGGTCTGCGTCCGCCGGATCGATGCCGAGCGCGTCGACGACGTCGATCGCCTGCAGCACCCGCTCGACCTTCTGCCAGCTGGCGATCCGCAGCAGAGCCTCGCCGCCTGGCGAAACGCAGGGGACCGTGGTGCACGCCTCGCCGGGCCGGATCGCACGCAGGATGTCGATGTGGGAGAAAACGGTGCCATAGCCGTTCGACGCCCATCGGACGAACGCAAAGACCGCGCCTGGCGCGAAGGCCAGCACGCGTCGACGGCGATCGATGATCCGCTCCTCGGCGACTTGGCCAAAGCGGATCCAGCGCTCGACCTGACCCTCGATCCAAGTCAGCTCGACTTTGGTCAGCGCGTTCATGGCCCGCTATCCGAGCGTTCGTCGGCAGCGGCGGGATACTCACGCTCGAGCAACGCGCGGAGCATGTTGGCAACCGTCAGGCCGCGCTGGAAGGCGGTGACCTTGATCCGCCCGCGCAGCTCCGGCGTGACGTCGACCGTCAGCCGCGCCGTGTAGGCCGGCTGGCCTGTGTCGGATGGCAATGTGCCCGGTGCGCGCACCCAGTCGTCCGGGCTGCTGGGTCGGGCCGCAAAGGCTTTGCGCTTCGCCGCTGCACTCACGATGCCGATCCCACGATCTCAGCTGCAAGAGCGGTCACTTCGCGGGCGGCCGCCGATGCGTGGTCGAGCTCGCTGACGAGCCGTCCGGTGCCCGCCGCCTCCGCGAACGCGATGCGCTGGCCGATCCGCGATAGGAGCGCGGACGGGTCGCTGTCCGCCAGCGCGTCGGCCGTCTCGCGTGCGAGCACCGTCCGAGCAGCGCAGCGGTTCAGCACGAAGCGCGCGAGCAGCTCCGGCCGGAATACCCGCGCTTCGCCGATGAGTCGCAGCATCTCGCCCGATGCCCAGCCGTCTAGCGGCGAGGGCGTTGCGGGCACGAGCACGACGTCGGCGGCGAGCAGTGCCGAACGCGCGATCCCGGTGACGCGCGGCGGACCGTCCACGATGACGTGGTCGGCGTCGCGGGCGATGTCTGCCAGCTCGCGGTGTAGCGTTTCGCGCGCAAAGCCGAGCACGCCGAAGGATCGTGGGATGCCCTCGCGAGCACGCTGTTCCGACCAGTCGAGCGCCGAGCCCTGTGGGTCCGCGTCAATGACCAGGACGCGCCGGCCTTGAGCGAACCAGGCGCCTGCGAGATTCAGCGCCAGCGTCTTCTTGCCGACACCGCCCTTCTGGTTGAGCAGTGCCACGATCACCGCCCGCTTTCCTTCCCGGCGATCGTCCTCGGCGTCGGCCTCAAGTCGCCGAGCACGTTCGGGCGGCGTTGCGCACAAAACGCGCCATACAACAGCAGGTTAGAGTCTAAGTTAGACTTTAAGTTAGAAGGGGCCTGATTCAGTTCGCGAAAACAGTGGCTTACGTGGGGGTACAATCGTCGATAGCACGAGTCCCCGATCAGCGATGGCACGAGCCTATCCGTCAGCGATAGCACGAGCGGACTCACAGCCTGTCCACAGGTTGCGCACAGGCAGAGAGGGGGACGAAGGTCAGCCGCTCGGCGCGCCCGACCAGGCGCTCGACACCAAGCCGGTAGCCGGGCAGCGGCTGGCGACGCACGATGTCGCGTAGCTCGAAGGCGAAGGCCGAGAAGCGCGATAGGCTTGCCGACTTGGCGTGCAGATGCGCGAAGTCGAAGCTCCAGCCGGCGGTCTGGCGGCCGCCGTGCTTGCGGACGAGGCGGTAGAGCCAGCGCTCCAGGCCGCCGGTCAGCCCGAAATACGCGCGGTCGATGGTCAGCACGAGCGCGTCGTCCAGCACGCCGCGGTAGAACCAGTCCGGCACGATCAGATCGATGCCATCCGGGTGACCCGAACCGTCGGCGCGCTCGGTCCATTCATTGATCCAGGAGAAGCGGTGCATCCGCCGCTCTGCCGCTTGCCGGAGCGAGGTCGCGACAGTCGTGGACTGGAGCCGGTCGAGCGCCGCTTTGAGGCGGTGGTAGTCGCGGATCGACGTCCCGCGGCCGATGAAGGTCAGGATCTCGTGCGGCGTCGCCACCATCAGACGCGAGGTGCGCACACCGGCGTCGCGCGCCTCCACGATCTGGCTTGCCGCCCAGATGAGCACGTCAGCGTCCCAGATCGTCGCCATGCCGTGTTCCGGCACCGCCTCGACCCGGATGGCGATCTCGCCCATGCGGAAGTCGATCGGGACCGTACGGTGCGACTTGGCGAGCGAGAAGAACGGGTAGGCCATCAGGTCCTGCGCGTCCCGCGGCCGCAGATCGCCGGGCAATGCGCGGAACAACTCGAGCTGCTCCCGCTCGGAGGATCGGCGCCGGGTCGACATCGGGCGCTCAGCGGCCTTGCTGGTTTGCGAAGCTCGCCGCTGCTGCGTGCCGCTTAGCCGGCAGGACGGTGTCGGTGCCTGGATCGGACGTCGAGGCTTTGACGCCGCGGTTCACCCAGGCCTGCAGGTCCTCGACCTGGTAGACGACGCGGCCGCCGAGCTTCGCGTAGCGCGGCCCGGTGCCGTAGGTGCGGTGTTTCTCCAGCGTGCGGCCGGACAGGCCGAGGAACCGCGCCGCCTCGGGCGTGCGCAGATAGCGCGGCGGCAGGCCGGCGAGAGGATCGGGCATCGAAGCGCCTCCGGTGGCTCACGGTTGCCGCCGGTTCGGGCCGGCGGCTCGCGCGCACCCTGGCGAAGCGCTGCCGCGGGGGTGGATGCCGGAGTTATTTTCGGATTCGCGATACCCCCACTCCTATCCAACGGCCGCCGTTGCCCCCCGTTCGAGGAGACTGCGTTGCGATCAGCCGTCTCGGCGACCAGGACGCAAGAGGCGCAGGTAGCCGCCGCGGAGCCGGTCCAGCCCATCCTGAACAAGGCGAATCGTCAGACTGCGGAGATGGTGCTGCCGCCAGCCGCTGCCGTCCGGCACGCGCCTGCTGCCGAACAGCCCGAGGGCGATCTCGCGATAGGTCGCGCCGGCAAGCCGTGCGTCGAGAGCGCGAAGAACCAGCTTGCGCCTGCGCAGCTGCGTCGAGGTTGAAGATGGCAAGGCCGGCTGCTTTCCACGACGAGTTGCTCGCCAGACGCGCAGGGCGACCGCAAGACGGTCGGCGAACAGATCGTCGAGCGGGATCAGCAGCGAGTTAGCTGGGCCGTCCCGAGCAAGGCGAAGGACGTCGACAGAGTCGCGGGCGGCCCCGGCGTGGTAGTCCCCTTCAGGAGCGGCGTACAGCAGCCGCAAGGCGGCGAGGTCGAGCGTTAACGCGCGGTCGCTCAGCGGCAGCCCCGCAGTCGCGACAAGCGCGAGCTGGGCGTCGTGTTTTGGAAGCCAGACCGGATGGACGTGATCGCCGCGCAGGCTTGGATCGACCGCGAAATCGCAACCCCCAGTGCGCAGCGCGGCGCTCTGCATCCTCGTGGCGGCCGACTTCGATCTCGTGCTGCATCCGTTGATAATCTGCGCCGTAGGTTTCTATGCGGCGCAGATATTCGAACGCGTGCTGCGCGTCCGAAAGCGCATCGAAGTAGTCGTAGGCTGCCTCGTCCTGCCAATCGATGTCGTTCGGTCCCGCCATAGCGTAGCTCCGCGCATCGGAGCGTGCCGACGACGCCCCTGCCACCGCAGGACGTGCGAGCTGAATACGAACGCGCGAGTCCTGATGGGAGCGACAGGCGTTGCTCTCGGCGCAACACGGTCATCTGTGGTGCGGCTTGCCCTCGGCAATCTCGCGGTATCCGGTGGTCGTCATCCATCGCGCTCGCGCCAGGTGCGCGTCGTGAACGCGGCGTGCTCGCTCGGCATCGACGGCGGGATCCAGGCCGAGAACGATCGATGCGACCTCGCGCCAGTCGGCCCCTGCGGAGTCGGCATCGAGCAGCCGCAAATACGTCTTTGAGTGTTTGCGGTCGTAGTCCGTGACGTGCTCATCGGCGGGCGGCGCCTCGGCGATCGGCTCCCGGCTCATTGCGCTCCCCGACACGGCACCGTCCGCGCTGCTGCGGCAGCTACAGCGAGTGCCGGAGTCGATGCTATCGCGGACCGGTGATTGCACCAAGAGACGGACGGAGTGGGGAGGTCAGGCGTTGCGAAGGAGCTCGGCGGGATCGACGCCGAGGACGGCGGCGAGCTTTTCGAGCATGTCGACCGTGGCGGCGTGTTCCGACCGCTCCAACATGCCGACATAGTTGCGATTGATGTCGGCACGGTCGGCCAGCTCCTCCTGCGACATGCCTGAGGCATTGCGCATACGACGCAGATTTCGAGCCAGCACCTCCCGCAGGGTCATGCGGGAAGCGGGCCGCGCTACCTAATATACTGCCACCCAATATACTGGGTAATCGGGGGCGCCCGCAATCCGCGTCGCGATCCGCCCCGCTCCTGGTGGAGCGGGGCGGTGCGTCTTCGGTCAGTCGCCGTTGCGGCGGGACCAGATCAGGCTGTAGCTGCCCGCCTCCTCGGCCTCGACCAGGGTGGCGTAGATCGGCGCCGGGAAGCTCGGGTCGTCCAGCTTGACCGAGAGGTAGGCCCGGCCCTCGTTGGAGGTCTTCTTCCAGGCGGCGCCGAACTCCGTCGAGCCGGCGAACACGCGGTAGTCCGGAGCCTTGTCGCTGCTCTTCTCCGCCGCCTTCATCGTCGCCTTGGCGTTGATGCTGAGGGTCTTGACTGAGCCGGTGAAGGTGTCGCCCGACTTGGTGAAGGTGCCGATGGTCGCCATGGTGGTGTCTCCTGTCTTTTTATCGGGCCGCGCCCATCGCGACCTCGATGGCGATCGTTGGGCCGGAGGCGATCGACGCCGCACCCTTCGGGCCGCAGCGCAGCGGAGGATGGCGGTTGCCGGCTATTTTGTTTCGTGATGCAAAGCACCCGCAGGGTGCGGCGGAAAATAGTTGGCAGACGCCGTTGCGGCTTAGGCGATCGAGGCGAAGCCGGCCTTTGGCCAGATCAGCCCATCTGAGGACGCTTGGGCGTGGCCCCGGACGGACCTGGAGACATCCTTGGCGATCGACGCCGTTCGCGACAGCTGGCGACACCGCGGATCGCGCAAAGACTTGCGGCAGCGCACGGGCGACGACGCGGAGGTGCCGGACAAGGCCTTCAATACCCTCGTTCGCCAGGAGGGGTTCGCCGCGCATGCAGCAGCCGACGATAGCCGCCTAATTCGCCAAGCCTCGGCTAGTCCCACCGCGCGATAGAGCCAACCCCGCTGAGGACCGAGGGCTCGGGGCGGCGACCTGTTCTGATCGAACATCATACGGTCTGAAGTCGAGGTGCTCCTCGAAACTCGGAGCGGGGCGGATCACGTTCCGGACTGGCCGATTCTCGGGGATCAGGTCGGGCGCAGCGTGGTCCTTGGCGCAATGACGGGCGTAGCAAGCCGTCCTACTGCAGCTCCGGCGACCATGACGGCGCCGATGCTGGCGAAGATCGGCTGCCAGACGCCGTGCGCTCCGCCGATGTGGGAGAAGCCGAGCACGAGGTAGTAGCCGGCCAGCCCCGCTGGTGCTGCGAAGGCCACCGCGATCATCAGCCGAAGCGCCGTCGAGCGCGTGACGACCAATATGACCTGGGCCAGTCCAAGCGCCGCGACCGCCGTAGCTGCGCCGACGAGGATGGCGCCGAGCGCGCCCGCGCCGGTGTCGTAGGCAAACCGGCCCGCCGTCACGCCGGCGAACAGCGGCAGCGCGAAGATCGCCATTTGGAACATGAGGCCAATCAGCAGGCCGATGCCGAGCATGCTGAACAGAACGCCGATGACCATGACGGTGCCTCCGATGCGACTGTGCGCCTTTGCGGGCATGCGGTCCCGCTGAAAACCCCGTGAGGCACGTTGCTCAGAAAGCAACACGCGTTGCCGTAGAAGCGACTCCGTGCAGGGCCGCTTCCATGTGTTTGCGTCATCACGGATCGGGGGGGGGGGCCCCGCCCCGCGGCGGGGGGGGGGGGCCGCGGGGAACGGCGGAGGG
>CAXUNK010000018.1:0-4205 GCA_964252425.1 uncultured Acetobacteraceae bacterium | reverse complement strand
GACTCCGTGCGGAGCCGCCTTTGCGGATTTCGGGATCGGCGGCAGTGGACGGGGCCTACGCCCCGCCTCCCTTGCGGTAGTCGAGCAGCGGAATTCCGAGCTTGCGGGCCTTGTCGGCCAGGTTGTCGTTGATGCCGTTGCCCGGGAAGACGACGACGCCGATCGGCAGCGTCTCGAGCAGCTGGTCGTTGCGCTTGAACGGAGCCGCATTTTTGTGCCGCGTGAAGTCGGGTCGGAAGGCGATTTGCGGCACCTTGCGGTTGTCCGCCCAGCACGCGGCGATCCGTTCGGCCCCCTTCGGCGAACCCCCGTGTAGCAACACCATGTCGGAGTGCTTGGCGTGGACCCGGTCGAGCGCGGCCCAGATCTTCTGGTGGTCGTTGCAGTCGTAGCCGCCGGTGAAGGCCACCTTCGGACCGGGCGGCACCATCACCTCGGTTTCGGCCCGTCGCTTGGCTGCGAGGAAGTCGCGGCTGTCGATCACCGCCGACGTCAGTGCGCGGTGGTTCACCTTCGAGCCGTTACGCGGGCGCCAGCCGGTTCCAGCGTGCGTCTCGAACAGATCGGCCGCTTGGTCGCGCATGATCTCGAAGGCGTTGCGTCGCTCGATGAGCGTTAGACCCTCGGCCAGTAGCCGCTCCAGCTCGACCGACCGTATCTCCGAGCCGTCCTGGTCCTTTTGGCTGCGACGCTGCGCCTGCTCGTTCACGTCGAGCTCGCGTTCGATCCGGTCGGCAGCTCGGTGGAACAGGTTGACGGTCGACCAGAGCAGGTCTTCAAGATCGGGCTCCAGGCGCGTGTCGGTGAGGGTGGAGACGAGGGCGTCGAAGATGTCGGCCAGTGCGGTGCGAATGGCGCGGTCCTCGGGCAGTGGCCTTGGGTCGGGTTCGTCATGGAATGGGCGGTGGCCGTAAAGCTGGAGTTCGGCGGGGAGCGAGGCGGTCGAAGATTCGGCGTGGTGCGGCTCGAGGTCGGGGTTGGCGTGGTCGGTCATCGTGGTCTGCCTCCGGCTGCGGACCGCGCCCATCGCGGCCTTCGCAGGCGTCGAAGACCGGGGGCGGACCGGGCTTGCACCGCCGCGCGCTTGCGCGAGCGGCCGCAGCGCAGCGGAGGACGGCGTGGAACGGCTATTTTGCTTCGCGATGCAAAGCCGCTTGCGGCGGCGGAAAATAGCCGGCCTCAGCCATTGCCGGCCCGGTGCGCTTCCGGTCCGATCGCCCTCTCAGAAGGCGGTGGGTGCGGCTCTCCCGGTCGGATCGGCACACGCTGACCGAAGCACTTCCGACCCTCGCGGCGACGCCACGCTCATCGGGGCTGACCGCCACGTCCCGGCGATCGCCAGAACCGGTCAACGTCCTCCGGGGCGAGCTGCACCCGAAGTGCTGACGCGAGAGCGTCGCTGCCAAGCTGCAGCAGGTCGTCGTTGAAGTCCCCGAGGCCGGGCACAAGCGTCAGCGCCTCGATCCCGCCCTTATTTGCCCGCTTCGTCAGCGTTTCCGCCGCGCGCTGCCCAGCCAGGTCGTCGTCGCGCGCAATGTAGAGCCGACGCAGTGTCGCTGGCAGTATCAGGGCGGCAAGATGGTTGGCCGAAAGTGCGGCGACCATAGGCATTCTCGGCATAACGCTCCGCAGCGACAGCATCGTCTCGATGCCTTCGCCCGCTGCCATGACGTCGCGCGCGATCCCGAACCGCACCGCGTTGCCAAGTAGGCAACCCATCGCTCGCCGCGGGGTCTCGACCGGCGCTTTCGTGCAGCCGGACGGATCGAGCCATGTGCGGTGCGCCCCGGCCATGGTGCCGTCGAGGTCGGTTATGGCTGCAACGAGCGCTGGCCAATCCGCTCGCGCTTCGGCGCCGCGTGCGTCGTCCGAACGATAGAAGCACCGCGAGTGAAACCGCAGTGCGGAGCAGTTGCTCAAAGCCGTGATCCCACGTTTCCGCAAATACGTTTCGGCGAGCGTGCCGGAGATCGGCTTGGAGGCCGCAAACAGGCGTCGCGCCGCTTCCGGCGATCCGGCGGGCACTGACGGCGCACGGCTCGTGGCTTCCGGCACCGGAAGGCTCAAGAAGCGTCGCGCCTCGTCCAGCACGTCGCGAACGGCCGCGATCCTTCGGCTGGCGGCGATCAGGTCGAGCATGTCACCGTGCTCGCCCGTTGCGGCATCGGTCCATTTGCCCGCTGCTCCCCGGCCGGCATCGGGTCCATGCAGGCGAACATACAAGCTCCTGCCTGGCGTGTTGCCGACGTCGCCGACGAGCCAGTAGCGGCCTTCGCGATATCCGTTGGGGAGATAGTGGCGGCAGACGGCCTCCGCATTCGCGGCGAGACGGCGTGATAGCTCGGACGCCGTGTTCGGCATCGCGACCTCCAGACAAGAAAAGGGGCCCGCCGTTGCCGACGAGCCCCAGGGTTGCAGCAGTGGGTGAGTTACTCGGCCGCGATCGCGTGGGTCTCGATCGCGACCGGCTCATCCTCGGTCGCGGCCTCGTCCTCGGCCATGGCCGGTTCGCCGCCGTCTATCGCCGTCTCTTCGCCAGCCGGTTCGGCGATGTCCGCTACCTCGGCATCGGTCGCCTCGACGGCGGTCGGCAGCATGCGGCCTGGCGTGCGCAGCGGCTCTGGCAGCCATCCAGATCCGGCAAGCAACGCCTCGGCCTTCTCGGCCATCTCGCCCTTCTTGAGATGGTCGATCAGCTGCGCCGCTCGCTCGCCCTTGGCGTCTCGCACCGCTTGCAGAATGCGGGCCTTCGTGACGCGACCGAGATAGGTGTCGACCGTCGGCGTCCAGCCCGCCGCCGCCATGTCGAGGTCCACGGCTTTCGCCAGCACGTCGGCATGCGCCAGCGCCTGCGGCCGCCGGTTGTAGGCTTCATGCACGCCGTTGACGCTCAGCCCGACGCAGTGCGCGAACAGCGACTGCTGGCTGGGGACGTCCAGCCGCGACACTGCGGCCCAGAGGTCCTCCGGGTGCTTGGGCATCGACGCCAGCCAGAACTGGTGCCGATCGATCAGCGATCGTGCGACAGCCGTGTCGTTCAGGCCTGGCGCTTGGGCACTGAACGTCACGCTCTTCACGTCGAGCTCGAGGCAGGAGTTCAGCCCGTAGCCGTAGAATAGGCGCAGGCAGAGCGCGTGCAGCGCGGCGAGGAACGCCACCTCGGGCTGCTCACCGATCGCATGCCGCAGGGCCAGGGTGCGATGCGCCGTCAGCTCGGTTAGCAGTCGGTCCGACAATGGCTTGATGCCGTCTTCCTCCTCGGGCTCTGGGGCAGACTGCGGATTGCCGTGAGCGAGGTCGCTGTCCCCCGCCGCATAGTCCGCCGTGTAGGTCGGCTCCTGGGTGTCGACCCGATCGCCAGTGTCGAGCTCGGGGTCAGCCGGAACCGGCAGCTCGTCCTCGGGCCGGACATAGCCCTGCTCGACCTTCAGGGCGCCCGCGCTGTCGATGCTGACGAACGCACCGGCGCGCGCGACCTCTTCGAGATCGAATACCACGGGCCGGTTTTCGAGTGTGCCGAGCATCGTCTCGATCTCGGTCATGCGCTGGTCGATCTCCTCGGGAACATCCTCGACGTAGCCGTACTCCTCTTCGAGTCGGTCGTATTCCGCCCGCAGCGCGTCCCGCGCCGTTTCCTCCTCGCCCGTTAGCGGCACCGGTTTGCCCCGGATTTGGCGCAGCCCGAAATGGTGCCCGTAGGCGAACTCGGGTGCGACCTCGATCCACTTCCAGCCCTCGGCGGCGATGGTGTCCGCCTCACGCTGAAGTTTTTCGGCGACCAGTTGATTGAGCAGCGCCGGGTCCTGAAGCCATCCGCCGTCGTCGCCTTGGAACAGGTCGCGCATCACGGCGCCGCCCGCCTTCTGATAGACGTCGATGCCGACGAAGAGCGCACGTTTGTCGGCCGCGCGCACGGCGCCCTCGGTCAGCATGCGCCGGATGACGTGGGGTTCCTTGGTGTAGGACTGCGTCAGCCGCTCGTACACCTGCTCCTGCCGCTCATGGTCGGCGCTGACGGTGAACGCCATGAGTTGGTCGAGCGTCAGCCCGTCCTCGGCGTAGACGTCCAAGAGCTTGGGCGAGACCGACGCCAGCCGAAGCCGCTGCTTCACCACCGCGACCGACACGAAGAACGCTGCGGCGATTTCCTCCTCGGACTGGCCCTTCTCACGCAGCGCGAGAAACGCCCGGAACTGGTCGAGCGG
>CAXUNK010000017.1:0-27219 GCA_964252425.1 uncultured Acetobacteraceae bacterium | reverse complement strand
GTGCTGGCCGCAGCGCCGGCCTGGGCCGCCCCCGCGCCGCTGGGCGACGTGGCGTTCGCCAATTCCTGCGCCGCCGCCGCGCAGGCGCCGTTTCTGCGCGGGCTCGCCCTGCTGCACGACTTCGAATACGAGGACTCCGCCACTGCGTTCCGGGCGGCGGAGGCGGCCGATCCGCGTTGCGCCATCGCGTATTGGGGCGAGGCGATGACGTTCAACCATCCGGTCTGGATGGACCAGAACGCCGAGGCCGGCCGCGCCGTCCTGGCGCGGGCCGCGCCGACAAAGCCGGCGCCACCACGCCCACCGCACGCGAGGCGGCGTACCTGCACGCGGTCACGACCCTGTACGGGTCGAGCAGCAAGGCGGCTCGCGACGGTCTCTACGCCGACGAGATGGCTGAGCTGCACAGGCGTTTTCCCGACGACGTGGACGGCACGGCGTTTTACGCCTTGTCGCTGCTGGGCACGTGCCATGAAGGGCGTGACACGCCCACCTATATGAAGGCGGCCGCCTTGCTGGAGGATGTGTTCCCCACGCATCCGCACCATCCCGGCGTGCTGCACTACATGATTCATTCGTACGACGACCCGGCGCATGCGCCGCTCGGCATGCGGGCGGCGCGGCTGTACGGCGACATCGCGTCCGGCGCGCCGCATGCGGTGCACATGACCTCGCACATCTTCATCGCGCTCGGTATGTGGGACGAGGTGATCGCCGCCAATGAGCGCGCCATCGCCGACGTGAACGCACGCCGCGCACCGGGCGAGCCGCCCTACGCCTGCGGGCATTACCCGGACTGGCTGGCGTACGGCTATCTGCAGGAGCGCCGCTTCTCGGAGGCGGACCGCGCCATCGCACTGTGCGGCGACAGGGCAGGCGCAAAACTGTCGCAGCATCCGCAGCCGGAATTTCCGGACATGTCGGCCGTGGTGTCCTACACGGACATGCGCGTGCGCCAGGCGATCGAGACCGGCGTATGGCAGCCAGAGGCGATGCCGAAGATGGATGATGGCGCCTATGTCGAGGCGCGTTTCGACGCGGATTACGCAACGGCGCTGGTCAACCAGGCGCACCCAGGTGCGCTGCACGAGGCGATGGCCAGTCTGCGCGGCAATTTCGTGCGTCTGCAAAAGCAGTTCGGCGGCGACACGTCAGGCGGGCAGCAGGATCTGGCATTCTGGTCGGTCATGGTGGAGGAATGCGCCGCGCTCGAGCTTGTCGGCGCCGGCCATCGTGCCGAGGGCGTGGCCGCGCTGCGCGAGGCGGCGCGGCACGAGACGGTGATACCGACGGAATTCGGCCCACCCGCTGTGCCGAAGCCGCCCTACGAGCTGCTTGGAGATGTACTGCTGGCATCTGGGCAGTTCCGTGATGCGGCGATCGCCTATCGCGCCGCCCTGGTGCGCGCGCCTGGACGCACGTTGAGCCTGCGTGGCTTGATGGCGGCGCAGCGCGCCGAAGGCGACGTGCAGGGGGCACATACTAGCGGAACGGCTTTGGCGAGATACGTGCGTTGAAGAAAGCAGTCCTTTTTTGAAAAAAAGGACCAAAAAACTTCTGTTCATTTGAGTCCGCGACAGCCGGACAGAAGTTTTTTGCTTCTTTTTTCAAAAAAGAAGGCCTTCCTACGCGCCTCAAACGCGCAGCGCCAATTCCAACATGCCCAGCCCCTCCTCCAGCACCTCGTCTTCGACCGTGAGCGGCACCAGCACGCGGATCACGTTCGAAAAAACGCCGCAGGAGAGCAGCACCAGACCGTGCTCCAGCGCGCGTGCGGTCACGCGCCTGGTCGCGTCCGCGTCGGGCTCCGCGCCGCCACGTTCGCGGAACAGTTCAAAGCCGATCATCGCACCTGGGCCGCGTATCACGCCGATCGGCAGCGTGTCGTTGCGCTCGGCGATCTGGTGCAGGCGCGCCTTGATACGGCCGCCGATCGCGACAGCCCGCTCGGCCAGATGCTCGTCCTCGATCACATCCAGCACGGCGAGTGCGGCGGCGCAGGCGATCGGGTTGCCGGCATATGTGCCGCCCAGACCGCCAGGTTCGGCCGCCTGCATCACCGCCTCCCGTCCGATGACGCCGGAGAGCGGAAAACCGCCGGCCAGCGATTTCGCGACCGTCACCAGATCGGGCTGCGCGCCGCTATGCTCGATGGCGAACATCCGTCCGGTGCGCGCGAAGCCGGACTGCACCTCGTCGGCGATCAGAAGGATACCGTGCTGATCGCAAATCTTGCGTAATGCCACGAGCAGCTCGTGCGGCGCTTCATAGAACCCGCCCTCGCCCTGCACCGGCTCGATGATGATTGCCGCCACCCGGCTCGGTTCGATGTCGGCGCGGAACAGGAACTCCAGCGCCTTGAGGCTTTCGGCGACCGTGACGTTGTGGTGCTCGATCGGGAACGGCAGGTGGTAGATTTCGGCCGGGAACGGGCCGAAGCCGCGCTTGTAGGGCAGCGTCTTGCCGGTCAGCGCACTGGTCATGATCGTGCGGCCATGAAAGCTGCCGGCAAACGCGATTACACCGCTGCGCCCGGTCGCGGCACGCGCGATCTTGATGCTGTTTTCCACGGCTTCGGCGCCGGTCGTGAAAAAGATCGTGCGCGCCGGCCCCTCGAACGGCGCCAGCGCGTTAAGCCGCTCGGCCAACGCCACGTAGGGTTCGTACGCCAGAACCTGCACGCAGGTATGCGTGAACCGGCTCATCTGCTCGGTCGCCGCCGCGATCACGCGCGGATGGCAATGCCCGGTGTTGAGCACGGCGATGCCGCCCGCGAAATCGACGTAGCGCCGCCCCTCCACATCCCAGATCTCCGCGTTGCGGGCATGGTGCGCAAAGACAGAGGTGGCGTGGCTGAGCGCCCGCGGGACGGCGGCTTGGCGGCGGGCAAACAAGTCGACGTTGCCCATCGGCGGCTCCTAGCGAGTTGGGTGTTGGTGGTGTGATGCTTACGGGTCGAACTGACGTTCGGATTGGTATCCGAGTGTAGCGGTCCAGCGCAGATGAGTCTGTTTCACACGCTCGAAACCGGTGATGGGCACGATCTGTGGATCGAGCAATCGGACGGTCGCATGCTCAAAGATGGATGCGAGATGGTCTTTGACGATCTGCTCGACGTAGAGGCCCTGATCGATCCCGATTGCCAGGCCATCCAAGTAATTCAATAGAACTACAATGTCACGCCGTTCGACATTGGTCTTGTAGTCAATGCCCTTGTTGGACGCCTCCCAAATGCGAGCCGTCGCAGCTTCGATCACGGGATCGAAGTCGTATCGTTGGCAGGCGACCATCGTGTTCCACTCACGGGTCCGTCGCTCGGTGCTTTTATCCGCCTCGCGAGACGCTTCGATTTGCCCAGCCAATCCTCGGACCTGTTTTGCTATCAGAGGAAACTCAACCCAGGCTGCCACTGCCAACGCGAAGGTAGAAGCCGCCGTGATTGCGTTGGCTACCAGGCTCCAATCCGTCATCACATCCTCGAAAAGCAACCCGACAAGATCGGGCTGCCCTCGCCTAGCACTTCGGCTGACCGTGCAGGTTGTATGTCATAGGAACCTCCATTCTGCCCACAGATAACGATACGGTAAGCCTCGAAATCAACCTCGCCGTGCGCCTTCAAACTCCCCGGGGTCGGAAAGTCGATCGCGTCCGACAACGCGGGCCATGGTGCCGGCAGGGAGAGTCGAACTCCCGACCTACTGATTACGAATCAGTTGCTCTACCACTGAGCTACGCCGGCGCGGGGGCCAGTCTATACGGGCAGCGCGGGGGCCGGGCAACCCGCCGGCACGCTGGCATGGGCATCCGGGGCACAGCCCTCCGGGGTGGCTGGCGCGCCGCGCGGGGCGGGCTTCTTCAACGCCGACAGCAGCGCCCGGACCTCTGCCCGGGCAGCGACATGGCTCATGCCCAGCGAGATCTGCAGGCCGGCCTCGCGCACGTCCATCAGCGTCAGGCCCTGAAGATAGAGCTCGCGGAAGATCACCCGCTCGCCGAAGCCCTTGACCGTCCTGAAGCCGATGCGCTTGGCCAGCGTCTCCAGCGTGGCGCCCACGTCGCGCTTGTTGCGCATCTCCGTGCTACCCATGCGGTTGCGCATCACGATCCAGTCGATGCGCGCGCGGTCGCGGGCAAAGCGGGCCTTGCGCGCCTGCCAGACCATCTCGCTGTAGATGCTGGGGTTGATCACCGCGTGGTCGTCCGGGTCCACCCGGGCCAGCATGGCGAAATCGACGAAACTGTCGTTGATGGGCGTGATCAGCGTGTCGGCCCGCGCATGGGCCAGGCGGGCCAGGTTGGTGTCCGCCCCCGGGCAATCGACCACCACGATCTCGCAGGTGCCGGCCAGGCGGTCGAACGCCGCCTCCAGGGCCGCGCGTTCCGCAGCCTCCGCCTCCGACCGGCTGTCGATCTCGCTACGATAGACGCTCTCCATCTGCGGCATCGGCAGGTCCACGCCGTGCCGCGCGGCATAGGCGGTGCGTGCGGCGAAGTAGCCCGACAGCGTGCCCTGGCGCGCATCCAGGTCGATGGCGCCTACGCGATAGCCTTCGCGCAGCAGCCCCACAACCAAATGCATGGCGGTGGTGGACTTGCCCGACCCGCCCTTTTCATTGCCGAGCACGATCAGATGGGGGCGCTGTTCAAGCGAGACGGTGGACACGGTAGAGACTCCGAAGGCCAGCCGGGTTATGCCCGGTCCGGCCGCGCCGCGCCAAGCGGCAGGCAAGCCACGGACGGCAGGAGTGCGAATGGACGGGGCGGCGGCCGGACAGGCTCCACAGGAGCAGCAGGAGGAGGCACAGGCGGGCGGCCTGATCGCCCATGCCATCTGGCGCGAATGCCAGGATTGCGGGTTGTTCCAGGAAGTGCCGGTGCTGCAGCCAGGCGAGGCCGCCTGTTGCGGGCGCTGCAACGCGACCCTGCGCCGCGGCCGGCGCGATAGCCTGAACCGCGCGCTGTTCTGCTGCGTGGCCGCCCTGTCGCTCCTGGTGCTGGCGACGCAACTGCCGTTCCTGGAACTTCGCCTGGTCGGCCGCCAGTATCAGGCCAATTTGTTCACCGGCCCGATCCAGCTCGAAAACCACGACATGTGGGAGATCAGCGCCGTCGTCTTCGTAACGCTGGTCGCGGTGCCGGTCATCCAGCTCGTGCTGATCGCGACCGTGCTGATCGGGCTTCGCACCGAGCGCCCATCCCGCCGCCTGCCCCTCCTGTTCGCGTGGGTGGAGACGCTGCGGCCCTGGTCGATGGTGGAGGTGTTTCTTCTCGGCTCGTTCGTCGCCTACACGCGGCTGAAGGCGATCGCCCAGGTGGAGGTGGAGCCGGCGCTGATCGCGCTGGGCGGGGTGATGCTGTGCACCATCGCGACCGACGTGGAGCTGGACCACGAGGATGTGTGGGAGACGATGGAGGCGCGCGGCCTTTGTCTTCGGCTGCCCGAACAGACGCAATATCCCCTGATCGGCTGCGACACCTGCCGCCACGTGCTGCATGCCCGCCCGGGATCGCGCTGCCCGCGCTGTTTCTCGCGCCTGCGCCGCCGAAAGCCGCTCAGCCTGACGCGCACCTGGGCGCTGATGGGGGCGGCGGCCGCGCTCTACGTGCCGGCCAACATCTTCCCGATCCTGACCCTGATCCGGTTCGGCCGCGGCGAACCCAGCACCATCATCGGCGGCGTGATCGAGCTGATCCAGGCCGGCATGCTCCCGCTGGCCCTGCTGGTGCTGATGGCCAGCATCGTCGTGCCGCTGCTGAAACTGGTCAGCCTGGCGATCCTGCTGGTCATGACAGGGGATGGCTCGGCCACGCGCCTGCGCGACCGCACCCGGCTCTACCGCTTCGTTGACAGTATCGGGCGGTGGTCCATGATAGACGTGTTCATGCTGACCATCCTCGTCGCCCTTGTCCGCATGGGCTTCATCGCCACGGTTCTGCCGGGGGTGGGTGCCATCGCGTTCGCCGCCGTGGTGGTACTCACCATGTTCGCGGCCGCCAGCTTCGATCCGCGCCTGATGTGGGACGCGGCAGCAGAGGCCGGTCACGATCTGGACGCGGAGGACCTGGAGACGCGGAAACCCGCGTCCAGCCCCAAACCCTCGGCGCTGCACGCTTGAGCGGGACGGAGCGCGTGCCGGATGCGGTGGTGCGCCGCCGCCGCCGGTTCTCGCTGATCTGGCTGATCCCGATCGTGGCCGGCGCCATCGCTGTCTATCTGGTGGTGACCACGCTGGCCGATCGCGGGCCGCTGATCGTGATCACCTTCAAGACCGGCAGCGGCATCAGCGCACAGCAGACACAGGTGACGCACAAATCGGTCTCGCTCGGTCAGGTGGAGAGCGTTCGCCTGTCCGACGACATGCGTCAGGTGCGGGTGCATGTTCGCATGAACCGTCAGGGGGCGACGATCCTGACCGATCATGCGCGCTTCTGGGTGGTGCGTCCGCGCCTGTCGACGGGCAATATCTCCGGTCTGGAGACACTGCTGTCGGGCGCGTATATCGAAGTCGATCCCGGTCCTCCCGGAGGCGAGCCGAAGCGCGAGTTCCAGGGATTGGACGACCCGCCCGGCGTGCGCTCGGACGAGCCGGGGCGCATTTTCGTGCTCAAGGCCGGCCGGCTCGGCTCGCTCGGGCCGGGCGCCCCTGTCTTCTACCGCGACGTTGAGGTAGGGGAGGTGCTGGGCTACGATCTGGGCGGCGGGCTCGGGCCGGTGACGATCAATGTGTTCGTGCGCGATCCGTTCGCCAAGTTCGTCCACGAAAACACGCATTTCTGGAACGCGTCCGGCGTATCGGTCAATTTCGGCGCCCAGGGGCTTCATGTCGAGGTAGAGTCGCTGGCCGCCGTGCTGTCCGGCGGCATCGCGTTCGAGACGCCGCACATACGGATGAATGCGCCGGTCAGCCCGACCAACGCGACATTCCCACTCTATGACAGCAAGGCCGATGCGGACGCCGCCGGGTTCAGCAAGAAGATCCCGTTCGTGACGTATTTCTCCAGCTCCGTCTCCGGTTTGGCGAAGGGGTCGCAGGTGCAGGTGTTCGGCATCCAGATCGGGACGGTGACCGACGTGAAGCTCATCATGCTGCCCGGTCACACCGGGGCACGTGCGCGCGTGGCGTTCGAACTGCAGCCGGAGCGGGTGTTTTCGGGCAACGACCGGGAGATCAACGCGGATCCGGACGTGGTCACGGAATCGCTGGTGCATCAGGGGATGCGTGCGGTGTTGGAGTCGAGCAGCTTCATCACCGGCCAGAAAGCCGTGGCGCTGGAGTTCGTGCCGAACGCGCCGGTGGCGGACGTCACGCATGAGGGCGAGGCGCTGGTGCTGCCGAGCCAGGGCGGGGGGATCGACAACATCACCTCGTCGCTCAGCGATATCGCGACCAAGCTGGATAACATTCCGTTCGAGGAGATCGGCCAGAACCTCAACAACGCGTTGCGCTCGGTATCGCAGACGGTGAGTGGGCCGGACATAAAGGATGCGCTGCGTAACCTGAGCGGGACGCTGGCCGACGTGCAGCATCTGGTGCGCCATGCCGACCAGGGGCTGACGCCGGTGCTGCAACGCCTGCCGCGAATCAGCGACGAGCTGCAGCAGGCGGTCAGCCACGCCAACGCCGCGCTGGGCGAAAGCGGCTATGGCGGCAATTCCGATTTCCAGCGCAATCTCGGCCGCGTGCTCGATCAGGTGAACGACGCGGCGCGCAGCATACGCCTGCTCGCCGATTTCCTCGACCGCCACCCCGAAGCGCTGATACGCGGCCGCACCGCGCAGGCAGGTGAGAGATGACCCGTCCGCTCTTGTGCCTGGCCGCCGTGCTCGCGCTGTCTGGCTGCGCCTCGCCCGACCCCACCTACTACACGCTCGACCCGGTGCCGGGCACGCCGCTCCGCGCCTCGCCGGCCACGATCGAGGTGCGCCGCCCGGGTCTGGCGGGCTATCTGGATCGGTCGGATGTGGTGCTGCGCAGCGCCGGCTACCGGCTGGACGTGAACAGCCAGATACGCTGGGCCGAGCCGCTTGGCGACATGATCGGCCGCGTGCTGACGCAGAACCTCTCCGAACGCCTGCCGGGCAGCAGCGTGTTTTCGCAGGGCGGCGCCATCAGCGCCGACGCGCAGCTGCGCGTGGAAGTGGACGTGCAGAGTTTTGACGCGGACGCGTCGGGTCAGGCGGTGCTCGTGGCCGAACTCGTCGTGGAACGTGGCGCGACTCACCACCCGATTTCCGCCCGCCAGATTTCGCTGAGAGCCTCGCCGGGATCGGCCACCCCGGCTGCTCTGGCCGCCGCGCTGAGCCAGTTACTGGGGCAACTCGCCGACCAGACGGCCAGCGACATCGCGGTGGCGGCGCCTGGCGTTTCGGCCGCGGCGTAATTTGCGGCCTGCTCCGACGGAACCAACCGGCACACATGACGGTCTATCCACGCAGGCTGCGCACCGATGTCATGGAGGAGTGCGGCGATGGGCGTCACCAGGATCGTTGCCAACCTCGCCGCGCCTGATCCGACCGCATTGGCCGAGTTCTACCGGACCGTGTTCCAACTCGATCTCGAGTTCGACATGGGGTGGATCGCGTTCCTGGGTCGGGACACGACCCAGAAGGTGGAATTGCACACGGCGTCTCAGGGGGGTTCGGGCACGCCGTTGCCGGTGATTTCCATCGGCGTCGACGATCTCGACACGACCGAAAGCGCTATTCGCGCCGCCGGGGTGGAATCGTCTACGGCCCCGTGGAGGAGAGTTGGGGCCTTCGGCGCTTTTTCTTCCTCGATCCGGCGGGCAATCTGGTCAATGTCGTCGATCACTGACTGAGGCGGCCGCATCGTTCTGGCCAAAGCTGCGGTGTATCTTCACACAATAGCCTGTCAGACGCGGTGTCATGAGCGACAATCCAGCTCGGCACGCGCTGTTCAAAGCATACAATAGTCGGCAGACAACAAGAGATATATTGCAAAACAGGCTTAATAAGACTGCCCACTCTCGCCGATACTCTTGTCAAAGCTCATGAAGCTGCCACGTTCATCGCGCCGATCACGATAATGCGAGCACGCGTGCCGCGATCGGGTTTTCGTCAAGACATCATACCAGGATGGGGGCAAAACCATGCGTTTCCTACTCACGTCGGCCACGGCGATTTTGATAGCGGCAACCAGCGCGGCCGGCGCGCAGACGTTCAGCTTCACCACGTTGGACAATCCGGCCGACCCGACCTTCAACCAGCTGCTCGGCATCAACGACAATGGCGTGATTGTCGGCTATTACGGCAGCGGTGCGGCCGGACATCCCAACATCGGCTACGAGATCGCGCCGCCATACAATGCTTACACAGCCAACATGCAGCCGGGCTTGGTGCAGACCCAGGCGACCGGCATCAACAACGCCGGCATCACCACCGGCTTCTGGTCGCCCACCAATCTCGGCGGCGGCGACGCCAATTTCGGCTTCGTTCGCCAGCCGACCGGTGCCAACTTCACCTTCATCAGCGCCACCGATCCGCTGGTGGGCACCGCGCCGGCCGTCGACCAGGCGCTTGACATCAACAATAACAGCGTCGCGGCCGGCTTCTACCTCGATGCCAACGGCGCCTCCCATGGTTACACCTACACGCTCGGCACCGCGTCCTACACCACCATCAAGATCGGTGGGGCCACCAACATCGCCGCGACCGGCATCAACGATAACGGCCAGGTCTGCGGCTTCTTCACCTCCGGCAAAGCGACCACCGGCTTCGTTCGCAGCGCCAATGGCGGCGTGATCACCAAGTTCAAGGTGCCGAACACGAACTTCACGCAGCTGCTCGGCATCAACAACGAAGGCGTCGCCGTCGGCTTCTACATGGACAAAGCCGGTGCCACGCACGGCCTCTACTACACCCCGGCCAACGGCAACTGGACCACCATCGACGATCCCAACGGCGCCGGCGGCACGGTCGTCAACGGGATCAACAATATGAACCAGCTCGTCGGCTTCTACACCGACGCGGCCGGCAACACGCACGGCATGCTGGTGCTGGTGAGCCCGTAATCACGTCATCGTCGGATCCGTCATCGGCGCCGGTAGCGTCGCCAAACCCTCTTCCGCCTTGGCGGGAGAGGGAGCGGTCGAAGAACCAACGCCATTCGTGTGCTCCGCGGGACGTGGCGGGGGTGAATAGCCTCTTTGCCACTACCGATGGATCAACGTCCCCGGCCCCGCCTCCGTAAACAGTTCCAGCAGCACCGCATGCGGTATCCGACCGTCCAGGATGACGCAGCCTTTCGCGCCGAGACCCAAAGCCTCGATGCAGTTCTCCACCTTCGGGATCATGCCCCCCGAAATGGTGCCGTCCGCGATGCGCGCGCGCGCCTCGGCCACCGACAGGTCGGCAATCAGATGCCCCGTCTTGTCGAGCACACCCGGCACGTCGGTCAGCATCAGCAGCCGCGTCGCGTGCAGGGCACCCGCGATCGCACCGGCGGCGTCGTCGGCGTTGATGTTGTAGGTGGCGCCGTCCGCGCCCTGTCCCACCGGCGCGATCACAGGGATCAGCCCGCTGCCGGTCAGTGCGTGGATGACGCGCACATCGACATGTTCCGGTTCGCCCACGAAGCCCAGATCCAGCACATGTTCGATGTGGCTGTCCGGATCGACCACCGTTCGGGTATGTTTCCTGGCACGGATCAGCCCCGCATCCTTGCCGGAGATACCGACGGCGAGCGCCCCGGCGCGGTTGATCAGCTCGGCCACCGATTTGTTGACCGTGCCGGCCAGCACCATCTCGACCACCTCGACCATGGCCGCGTCGGTCACGCGCAGGCCGTCCACGAACTCGCTGTGCAGCCCCAGGCGCATCAGCATGGCGTTGATCTGCGGGCCGCCGCCATGGACCACCACCGGGTTCACGCCCACCTGCTTCAACAACGCCACGTCGCTGCCGAACCCTGCGGCCAGGTCCGGGTTGCCCATCGCGTGGCCGCCATATTTGACGACGATCGTCGCCCCGGCGTAGCGGCGGAGAAACGGCAGCGCCTGCGCCAGGATGGAAGCCTGCTCCGTCGCACGGCGCAGGGCGGTCTCGTCGGTCATGCCGCCTGCCGTAACGGTGCTGCGGGCGGCGGGTCAAGCGCGGCTATCTGTGCCGGAACTCCGGCGCACGCTTCTCGGTGAACGCCGCCATGCCCTCGGCCTGATCGGCCAGGGCGAACATGGCATGGAACACACGCCGCTCGAACAGCACGCCCTCGGCGAGACTCGTCTCGAAGGCGCGGTTGACCGCCTCCTTTGCCATGCGCGCGACCGGCAGCGACAAGCCGGCGATGGTGGCAGCCGTGCGCATCGCCTCCGCCATCAGCTCGGACGCCGGCAGGATTCGCGCCACCAGGCCGGCGCGCTCAGCCTCGGCCGCGTCCATCATGCGGCCGGTCAGGACCATCTCCATCGCTTTCGCCTTGCCGATGGCGCGGGTCAGGCGCTGCGAGCCGCCCATGCCGGGGATCACACCCAGCTTGATCTCCGGCTGGCCGAACCTTGCGGTGTCGGCGGCGAGGATGAAGTCGCACATCATCGCCAGCTCGCAGCCGCCGCCAAGCGCGAAGCCGGAGACCGCGGCGATGATCGGCGTGCGTATGCGCGAGACAGCGTCCCAGCCGGCGAACCAGTCGGCGGCGTTCATCTCGTCATAGCTGTGCGGCTGCATCTCCTTGATGTCGGCGCCCGCAGCGAAGGCCTTCTCGCTGCCGGTGACGACGATGCAGCCGATCCCGGCATCGGCATCGAAACCTTGCAAGGCCCGGGCGATGTCGGACATGACGGACAGGTTCAGCGCGTTCAGCGCGCGCGGGCGGTTCAGGGTGATCAGCGCCACCCGCCCCTGCACCTCGGTCAGGATGGAGGCGGTGTCGCTCATGCGGCGCCGGCCGATCGGTCGCGTATGGCGCGGATCACGCTGGAGAAATCGCTGCCGCCCTGCCCGGCCGCATCGAGTGCCCCGAATATTTCGGCCGCGTGCGCGCCCAGCGCCGTGTGGGCGCCACTGGCAGACGCGGCGTCCTGCGCCAGGCGCAGATCCTTCAGCATCAACGCGACGGCAAAGCCCGCCTGGTAGTCGCGGTTGGCGGGGCTGGCGGGCACCGGACCAGGCACCGGGCAGTAGGTGGTGAGCGACCAGCACTGACCCGAGGAGGTGGATGCGACGTCGAACAGGGCCTGGTGCGAAAGCCCGAGTTTTTCCGCGAGCACGAAGGCTTCGCTGACCGCGATCATCGATATGCCGAGAATCATGTTGTTGCAGATTTTGGCCGCCTGCCCCGTGCCGGCGCCGCCGCAATGCACGATGCGCTTGCCCATCGCTTCCAGCACCGGACGCGCACGCGCGAAGGCCGCGTCCTCGCCGCCCGCCATGAACGTCAGCGTGCCGGCAGCCGCCCCGCCCGTGCCACCGGAGACCGGCGCATCGAGCGACATCATGCCGGCGCTCCGCGCCCGCTCGTGAGCGGTGCGGGCGCTGTCCACGTCGATGGTGGAGCTGTCGATGAACAGCGTGGCGGGCGAGGCTGCAGGCAGAACCTCATCATAGACGCTCAAGACATGACGGCCGGCGGGCAGCATGGTCAGCACGATCTCCGCCCCACGCACCGCGTCCGCGGCACTTGCCGCAAGCTCCACACCTTCGACACTCACCGGCGACACATCGAACCCGCGCACCGCATGCCCCGCGCGCGCAAGGTTGGCGGCCATAGGCCCACCCATATTACCCAAACCAATAAAGGCTATCTGGGTCAAAACCCCGTCCCTTGAACAAAAGTTCTTTGCTTCTTTCTTTCAAGAAAGAAGCGCTTCCTTGCTACGCCATAGTAGGAATGACAAAACTCGCCCCCTCCTTGACCCCAGCCGTCCACCGCTCGGTAACCGTCTTGGTCCGAGTATAGAACCGGACAGAGTCCGGCCCATGCTGATTGAGGTCGCCAAAACCCGACCGCTTCCACCCGCCAAACGTGTGATACGCGATCGGCACGGGAATCGGCACGTTCACGCCGACCATGCCGACCTGCACTTTCGACGTGAAGTCACGCGCCGCATCGCCGTCGCGCGTGAAGATGGCGACGCCGTTGCCGTATTCGTGGTCGTTGCACAGGCGCAGCGCCTGCGCGTAATCTGGCGCACGCGCGATGGACAGGACGGGGCCGAATATCTCTTCCTTGTAGATGCGCATCGACGGCGTGACGTGGTCGAACAGGCTGCCGCCGATGAAAAACCCGGTTTCGTAGCCTTGCATCTTGAAGCCGCGGCCATCCACCAGCAGCTTCGCACCCTCCTGCTCGCCGGATGCGATGTAGTCGCGCACGCGCGAGACGGCCTCGGCTGTCACCATCGGCCCGTAATCGGCGGAGTCGTCGTTCGAGGCGCCGACGCGCAGCGATTCCACACGCGGCACGAGGCGCCGCACAAGCTCCTCGGCGGTGCGCTCGCCCACCGGGACTGCGACGGAGATCGCCATGCAGCGTTCGCCGGCACTGCCGAATCCTGCGCCCACCAGCGAGTCGACCGCCAGATCCATGTCGGCATCCGGCATGATGACCATGTGGTTCTTCGCACCGCCGAAGCATTGCGCGCGTTTGCCGTGCCGCGCCGCCTGCTCGTAGATGTACGCGGCGATCGGTGTGGAGCCCACGAACCCCACGGCGCGAATGCGCGGCTCCTGCAGGATCGCGTCGACGGCCTGTTTGTCGCCGTTGACGACGTTGAAGATGCCGGGCGGCAGACCCGCCTCGATCAACAGTTCCGCCAGGCGCAGCGGCACGGACGGATCGCGTTCGGACGGCTTGAGGATGAACGCGTTGCCGCATGCGATCGCCGGTGCGGCTTTCCACAGCGGGATCATCGCCGGAAAGTTGAACGGCGTGATCCCCGCGACCACGCCCAGCGGCTGGCGCATCGAATAGACATCGATGCCGGTCCCGGCGCTTTCGGTGTACTCGCCCTTCAGCAGATGCGGGATACCGATCGCGAACTCCACCACTTCCAGCCCGCGCTGCACGTCGCCGCGGCTGTCGGGGATGGTCTTGCCGTGCTCGCTGCTCAGCAGCCGGGCCAACTCGTCCATATGCGTGTTCAGCAGCTCGACAAACCGCATCATCACGCGCGCGCGCCGCTGCGGGTTGGTCGCCGCCCAGCCCGGCTGCGCCCGTTGCGCATCGTCCACGGCCGAGACCAGCTCGGCCGCGCTCGCCAGCGGGACGCGCGACTGCACCTGGCCGGTGTTCGGGTCGAACACGTCGGCGAAGCGGCCGGATGTGCCGGTCACGTGCTTGCCGCCGATGAAATGCGTCAGATCGCGAATCATGCACGTCTCCCGGCCCCATGATCAACCGCGCTGAGAGTACGATCGATCGTCGATTGTTCGACTTTGACACGCGTTGTGGAGGGCGGAGCTGAGCGCGTCAAGAATAGGGCGGCGCGGCTGCACGGCGTGCGCGCACGGGGGGTTAGGCAAAGCGGGCGCGGCGGCTTAAAGCGGGCCGTCACATCGACGAGGCCACCATGTCGTTTTCCATGTATCAGGCGTCCATCCCCGTCTTCATCCACATGATGCGCGCCATGGGCGGCGTGCTCGAGAAGGGGCGGGCCAGCGCCGTCTCCCGCAACATCGAACCTTCCGTGCTCATCGAGGCACGGCTGGCGCCGGACATGCACAAGCTGTCCCGTCAGGTCCAGATCGCGTCGGACATCGTCAAGAACGGCGGCGCCCGGCTGGCGGGATTGCAGGCACCCAGCTTTCCGGACACGGAGACGAGTTTCGAGGCGTTGCAGGAACGGCTGACCAAGACGATCGAGTTCTTGCAGCCCATCACCGCCGAGCAGATGGAGGGAAGCGAGGCCAGGCAGATCACGCTGAAGCTGCCGAACCGCGAGATGACGTTCGACGGCGCCGCGTATCTGACCGGCTTCGTGCTGCCGAACCTGTATTTCCACGCGACCGCCACGTACACGATCCTTCGCCACAACGGCGTGCCGCTGGGCAAAGCCGATTTCATGGGCATGGGGGCGTAACCGGCGTGCGCGATGCCGCGTATTTTCTCCCGAGACATGTGGGGGAGTCCGTGATGCGATGCGCTGTGTGGGCGGCGGCTTCGGCCCTGTTTTCCGCACCCGTTTGGGCCGCCGACGCGGCGCATCCGGCGGTGGTGGAGTTGTTCCAAAGCCAGGGATGTTCGTCCTGCCCACCGGCCAACGCGCATGTGCTGGCGCTGATCGGCCGGCCGGACGTGCTGGCGCTGAGCTGGCAGGTGACCTATTGGGATCATCTCGGTTGGCGCGACAGTTTTGGCGACCAGGCATTCACAGCGCGACAATATGATTACGCGCGCGGCCTGGGCCATGATGGCGTGTTCACGCCTGAGGTCGTGGTGAACGGCCGCGCCGATGGGGTGGGGACGCGCGATGGCGAAATCGAGGCGCTGTTGCGGAGCGCCGACCGTGGCGATGGCGGGCCTTCGGTGGCGCTGTCCGGCGATCGGGTCAGCGTCGGGGCAGGCCAGGGCGCGGCGGACGTGGTGCTGGTGCGCTACGATCCGCGCGTGATCGAGGTCGCGGTGCGACGCGGTGAGAACAGCGGCATGACGCTGCCGCATCGCAACGTGGTGCGAGAGGTTCGTCTGCTGGGCCAGTGGCATGGCCGGGCGGCCTCGTTCCCGCTGCCCGCGCCGGCACGGCCTGGGTTGAAGGCGGCCGTGCTGGTGCAGGCGGGGGCGGGTGGGCCGATCTTGGCGGCGGCTACGGAGTAAGAGACCGTTTGACAACGCTACTACGCTGGTCGCCCGGCGCCTAGCGGCGCCTCTGACTCAGCGTAGCGGATTCTCAAACGGTCTCAAAGAAAGAAACAAAAAACTTTTATAAATTTGCGCGCACCAAATGAATAAAAGTCTTTTGCTTCTTTTCTTCAGAAAAGAAGTCTTTACTTCCCTTTCAGTACTTCCGTCGCCTCCTCCAGCCGAGCACTGTACCCGTCAAGCGCGTCGCCGGTCAGCTTCGCATACCGGTCGGCATCGGCCCAGCGCCGCTCCTCGATCGCCTCGCGCACGCCGGGCAGGGTTTTCGCGCGATACCCGGTGAAGCGCCCAGGCGCGTAGATCAGGTTCTTGTACCAGGGCCGGCCGGGCAGACCCATATCGGGCGCCAGCGTCTGGTCGATGGTCAGCATCAGCAACTGCACCCGCGCCAGCCGATCCGGCGGCAGCGTGCCGGCATGCGCGATGGCGGAATCATAGGCCTGCGCGCTTTGGGTGAGCCGCGCGGCGGCGTTCTCCAGCGGAGCAAAGTCGAGAAACGGGACGGGCCCGAGGGCGGCCGGCGGTTGCGTGTGCTGCGTCGGATCGGCGTCCAGCGCATAGACATGGTCGCGCAGCAGCGCCGTCCGGGCGGCCGCCTTCTCGCGCTGCGTGTCAGCCAGCTTCTTGACGTCGGCCAGGTAGCCGTTCACCGCATCGGCAAAGGCGCCCGCATGCTGCAGCGGCAAGGTCGCATCCGCCGCGCGCAGCACCACACGGCCCACCGTGCGGGCGAGCATCGCATCGTAGATGAAGCCGGGATCGACGAAGCGGCTGTGATGCTCGTACGTGTCGTAGGCCGAATGGTACACGCCGCCGGCATCGCCCTCGTCGCCATACCCGAAATCCAGCGCGGCCAGGCCGAGATGCTGGAAGAAGCTGGAGAAATCCGAACCGGACCCGAGCGCGCCGATCGGGAAATCATGCGCGGGGTTGGCGGCGAGTTTCGCGTTGGCCACGTCCTGCGGCGTCGCATCCGGCGCCGCGCCCAGCACGCGGAGGTGCGCGCGCAAACGTTCGCCGACGGAGACATGGGTTTCCGGATCGGTGATGTCGGCCGCGACCTCGTTGACCAGATGCGCCCAATCGGGGCTGCCGCCGGCCGACAGGATGCCGCGCGCGTTGCCGTCGGAATTGACGTAGATCACGGCGTGCTGTTTCAGTTCGGCCGCATGCGTCTCCACCCATTCGGTGGAACCCACCAGCATCGGTTCCTCCGCGTCCCAGCTCGCGTACACAAGCGTGCGTTTCGGTCGGTAGCCCTGCTTGACCATGCCGCCGATCGCCTGCGCCTCGGCCAGCAGCGCCACTTGGCCGGAGAGCGGATCGCTGGCGCCGAAGACCCACCCATCATGGTGATTGCCGCGCACCACCCATTGGTCGGGCAGTTCGGCGCCGCGCATGGTGGCGATCACGTCGTAGATCGTCTTCATGCCCCATTCGGAGCGCACGGCCAGGTGCACCGGCGCCGGCCCGGGTCCCGCGTGGTAGGTGATCGGCAGCGCGCCGCGCCAGTCTTCGGGCACCACCGGCCCGTCCATGGCGGCCAGGAAATGCTGCGCGTCGGCGTAAGAGATCGGCAGCACGGGGATCTTCAGGATCGTCGTGGCGTCGGCCCGCGCCAGGCGTTTGGCGTCGCGCGTGGCGCCCACGCCGGGCGTCAGCGGGTCCCCAGGGTAGAGCGGCATGTCGGCCACCGAGCCACGCTGTATGCCCTGGGGCGGGCGCGCCGGACCGTCCGGGTAGGTCTTTTCCACGCCGTAGCCGTCATCGGCTGGGTCGGAATAGATGATGCAGCCGACGGCGCCGTGGTCCTGCGCCAGCTTCGGCTTCAAGCCGCGCCAGCCATGCCCGTAGCGGGCGATGGCGATCCTGCCGCGGACATCGACGCCCAGCCGCGCCAGCGCCTCGTAATCCTCCTGCATGCCGTAATTCACATAGACCAGCGGCGCCGTCACATCGCCATCGCCCTGGTAGGCGACATAGGCCGGCAGCGCGCCCTGGGTGCGCGCGGACGTCGCATCGCCCGGCACGGCACGCTCCTGCAGCGTGGCGCGGAACGGGGCGTTGCCCGTCGTCTCCAGCACCTCGCTGATCGGCGTCGGATACAGGACGTCGAAGGTTTCGATGTGGGCGTCCCATCCCCAGCCCTGGAACAGTTTCAGCTCGTATTCCGCATTCGCCTTGTCGTGCGGCGAGCCGACCTGGTTGGGCAGCGACGCCATCTCCTTCATCCATCCGCGCAGATCCTCGGGGTGGATGGCCGAATCGAGCTGCGCGCCGATCGGGGCGGCGTGGGCGGCGGTGACGGAGGCGAGTAGGAGGGCTGCGATGCGCATGGGCGGCTCCGGCGGGGGCGGCGCCAGGGTGGTTCGCCGGGACCGGGATGGCAAGAGTCGGCCGTTGGCGCACGGGCATCCCGGGTCAGGCGCTCGGCCACAGCTGCATCCCGATCGAAATGCCCGGTCGCGGAAGGCTGATGTGCAGCAGCGTGGAGGAGCGCCGGCGTTCGACGAACAGCGAGAGCGACGGCGTGTCCTGGGCCGGCGCGAGTTCGAGCATCGTGTTGGCCGCCAGCGCTATCAGGCTTGGCGTGGGCGGTGCGTGCGCCGGCCAGTTCAGGGTGACCGACACCACGCGGCCGAGGCCCGCCGGATCTTGAAGAACACCTCGTCTGTCGAGTGGCCACGCGCTGGGCGGCGTCGATCCTGGCGATTTGAACATCATGGGTTGCCGGAAATCGTCGCTGTCGGTCGCGACGTCTATGGTCATGCCCGATGGCAGATATGGCGGTCTGAACGGCCAGGTGGCGATGTCGACGTGCTCAGCGGCCCCGGTCTCGCGCCAGGCCAGCCCGAACGGGCTGGTCGCGTGCGTTCGCCATAACGACCTCTCATACAGGCCGGTGCGCGCGATCAGACCACTTCGTGCGTCATCGGGATTGCTGACGATCAGGCATTCCAGAAACATGTTCTGGAAGCAGAAGCAGATGTTGTGCGTGCCCTGGCCGGGGTGGTGCCGCCGATACGTCTCGACCAGGCCAAGCGAGCGCAGATAGTCGAGATCCGGACCGTCGGGCTCGACAAGGACGAAGACGTGATCGAGTTCCATGCGTGTGCCTACCTTGGACGGCAGGCACACGCAGGCGCGCATTTGGCCAAACGCGGACTATCGACCGATTATTTCGCCGGAACCGCCTTTATCGGCGTCCCGACAAAGCCTTCGCTCACGCCGCCGGAAAGGGTGGTTCCCCCGCAGATCTTGCCGGACTTGTTGATGCCCAGCCCTGTCGTAGCCACCGCCTTCGGCGCGTCGATCGGCGGGGAGTAGGTGCCGGTGGCGCTGTCGAAGGTGAAGGCGTGCCGCGCGCCGGTGGCGTCCGTGTAGGCGCCGACCACAACGCCGCCATCGTTGACGATGTGGACCGTGGTGAGCGTGGTGTTGCCGGGATAGGTGATCGAGGTGACCTTGCCGCCGCTGATCAGGTAGTTGGCGACGATGTTGCCGTTCGCGTCGAAGCTTTGCGCGGTGACGGCGCCGTGGTCGTTGACGCCGGTGGCGACGAGGTAGTTGGCGTTGGGCACCTTGATGTCGGTCTGCTTGCCGCCCGTCAGAGTGAAGATCAGGCTGAAGCCGCTTGCGTTGGAATAGGTGCCGGCAATGATCTTGCCGGACCGGCTGATCGCGTTGAGCTGCGTGCCGCCCTGTGCCGCTTTGCTGCCGGCGGCCAGGAAATCAGTGTAGGTGCCGCCTTTGTAGGTGAAGCCCACGGCGGTGTTCGGGTTGCTGGCGGGGAGGTAGTAACCGACGACCTCCTGCGCGTTGCTGATGCCGTAGCACTGTGTCGTGCCGGCCTTCGGGTCGGCGATGGCGGTCGACGTATTCTTGTCGATCAAGGCGCAGGTCGGGTTCGCCGAGGCCGGGGTGGTTTCGGCCACGATCTGGGCCGAATCGTTGATGTCCCAGTAGCGGAGGGGGTTGCCGCCGGCGCCCGGGGTGATCTTGAATTTGTAGGTGGTCTGGGCGGCGGCCGGCAGTGCGGCGGCCAGAGCAAGCCCGGTGACGAACAGTGTTGAATGGAGCATTTTGACGATCCTGTCGGTTTTTCCCAGATCGTCATTACACGACTTGATCGGCCATAGCACAGAATTTAAGCGGCGCGAAATTTTTGCCGCAGCTCAATCTAGGGTGGTGACTGCTCAGAGGTCATGATTACGAGACGGCAGCTTGTTGCGAAAACGTATTGACCTGACGCCTCCTTGCAAATACCTTCATCGGTCGAGACGTGGTTTTTGGAGGGCGAAACTCTGCTTTGGATTGCACTATGCAGCATCGCAACGCTCTTCATATCTCTCGCCACCTATCTCGTTTGGCCCGTCGTGGTGATGGGCGGCTTGAGCCCAGTAGCACTTCTGCTCTTTGCCTTTCGTCAAGTGCGGGTGAACGGATCAATCCCGAGATGGCCGGATCAGTGGGTGCTCGTGGGTGCAATGATGCATCTGGCGGCGATCATGCAGCTTCGATTCATTATTCTCAACCTCAACGACATCGAGCTTCGCAGCACTGCAGCGTCCCTGCTGTGGACATTGTGGGCCGCAAGTGCGGTGTCCGGTGCGATATCGGTGCTGTACTTCCGTGATTGCTGGGGTCCGGTCGGGATATTGCTTCTTTACACGCTTGTGAGCTTCGGCTGTTTTTACGCCAGCTACGCGATACTCGATGTGAGGCTGGACCATGTCCGTCCGGTCGCCGTTCACTCGGCGCGGATCCTTGGCAAGGAGATCACGTCGAGCGGCCGGAGCTCGCATGGCATCTTGAAGCTGGACGTGCTGCCTGGCGGTCCTGTTCCGGCCGAATATGCGGGGAGCTGGAACTTATACGAAGCCGTCAAGGTCGGCGGTTCGATTTGCTTCTACGAGCATGCGGGGGCGTTGGGGACGGGGTGGCACAAGATAGCCGCCTGTCCGCAAGGGCCGACATAGCTGCCGGCCACCTGTCGATTAGACTAGCACTCGCGCTGGGAGAGTGCTAACAGGCGATGCGAATGCCGCTCTGGCGCTGGATCCGGTTCAAGCCGAGGCGGTGCCGGCCCGTTCGTGAACCGTTCAGGATAGGACCAAAGACATGCAATTCCGTCCTCTGCACGACCGCGTGGTCGTCCGGCGCATCACCGCCGAGGAGAAGACCAAGGGTGGGATCATCATCCCCGACACCGCCCAGGAGAAGCCGATGGAGGGCGAGGTCATCGCCGTCGGCGCGGGCGCCCGCAACGAGCAGGGCCAGATCGTGGCGCTGGATGTGAAGGCCGGCGACCGCGTGCTGTTCGGCAAGTGGAGCGGCACCGAGGTGAAGCTCGATGGGCAGGAGCTGCTCATCATGAAGGAGAGCGACATCATGGGCGTCGTAGAAGGCCACAGCGCATCGGCCCAAAAAGCCGCCTAACACTTATAACACCCCGCCCAGAAATGGGGTCTGGGGCCGACTGGCCCCAGTGGGCTTGCGGATCGGAGTGCCACAGGTCCGAACGCAGATCCGCAAGGGGGCACAGTCCCTGTCTTTTAGGAGTTTCACATGGCTAGCAAAGACGTACGTTTCGGCGCGGATGCCCGCAGCCGCATGCTCAAGGGTGTCGATATTCTGGCCGACGCGGTCAAGGTGACGCTCGGCCCCAAGGGCCGCAACGTGGTGATCGACAAGTCCTACGGCGCGCCGCGTATCACCAAGGACGGTGTGACGGTCGCCAAGGAAATCGAGCTGTCCGACAAGTTCGAGAACATGGGCGCGCAGATGGTGCGCGAAGTCGCCAGCAAGACCAACGACGTGGCCGGTGATGGCACGACGACGGCCATCGTGCTGGCCCAGGCGATCATCCGCGAGGGCGGCAAGGCTGTCTCCGCCGGCATGAACCCGATGGACCTTAAGCGCGGCATCGACAAGGCGGTCGCCTCCGTCGTCGAAGAGCTCGCCAAGCGGACCAAGAAGATCACGTCCGAGTCCGAGACCGCCCAGGTCGGCACCATCTCGGCCAATGGCGAGAGCGAGATCGGCCGCATGATCGCCGAGGCGATGCAGAAGGTCGGCAACGAGGGTGTCATCACCGTCGAGGAGGCCAAGGGCATCCAGACCGAACTCGATGTCGTCGAAGGCATGCAGTTCGATCGCGGCTATATGAGCCCGTACTTCATCACGAACGCCGAGAAGATGACGGCGCAGCTCGATGACCCCTACATCCTGATCCACGAGAAGAAACTGAGCAGCCTGCAGACGCTTCTGCCGCTGCTCGAGGCGGTCGTGCAGTCCGCCCGTCCGCTGCTGATCATCGCCGAGGACGTCGAAGGCGAGGCCCTGGCGACGCTGGTGGTCAACAAGCTGCGTGGCGGCCTGAAGATCGCGGCGGTCAAGGCGCCGGGCTTCGGCGATCGTCGCAAGGCGATGCTGGAGGATCTCGCCATCCTGACCGGCGGCACGGTCATCAGCGAGGATCTCGGCATCAAGCTGGAGAGCGTCACGCTCGACATGCTCGGCCGGGCCAAGAAGGTGCTGATCGAGAAGGAAAACACCACCATCGTCGAGGGCGTGGGCAAGTCCGAGGACATCAAGGGCCGCTGCGCCCAGATCCGCGCCCAGGTCGAGGAGACGACGTCCGACTACGACCGCGAGAAGCTGCAGGAGCGTCTGGCCAAGCTCGCCGGCGGTGTTGCCGTCATCCGTGTCGGCGGGGCCACCGAGGTCGAGGTCAAGGAGCGCAAGGATCGCGTTGACGACGCGCTGCACGCCACGCGGGCCGCGGTCGAGGAAGGCATCGTCCCAGGCGGCGGCGTCGCCCTGGCCCGTGCGTCCCTCGTGCTGAAGGACATGCATGGTGACAATGCCGACCAGAAGTTCGGCATCGACGTGATCCGCAAGGCGCTGATGGCCCCGATGCGCCAGATCAGCGAGAACGCCGGCGAAGACGGTGCCGTGATCTCCGGCAAGGTGCTGGAGAACAACGAGTACAATTTCGGCTTCGACGCACAGACCGGCGCCTACAAGGAACTGGTCTCGGCCGGCATCATCGACCCGACCAAGGTGGTTCGGACGGCGCTGCAGCACGCGGCCTCGATCGCCTCGCTGATGATCACGACCGAAGCGATGGTCGCCGACCGTCCTGAGAAGCCGTCCGCACCGATGGGCGGCGGCGGCGGGATGGGCGGCATGGGTGGCATGGGCGGCATGGGCGGCATGGATTTCTAATTTGTTTGCGAGGGGTGGGGCGGCCGGGGGGGGTGTTTTTTTTTTTTTTTTTTTTTGGCTGGGCGCCCGCGGGGGGCCCCCCCCCCCCCCCTCCCCGTGCTAGTCTTGCGTTCATGAGATACATGCGACACTGCCGGCCAGGGATCGTCTCCCTGGCCGTTTTGCTGACCGCCCTCCAACCCGCGTCCGCGCAAATGCAGACGGGCACGATCCCGTATGCGCGGCTGCACAGCCTGCAGACGGCGTTCAACGGCATCGCGCCGGCCGACCGCGACAAGCTGCGTTTCGCCATCGTGCTCAAGCACGACGATCCAGCCAACCACGCGCCGATCGGCCTGTATGTCGAACAGGACGGCAAGCGCACGCCCATCGCCGTCGCGACGAGTGGCGCGGTGGACCTGCCGTCACGTGACGATTGGGCCCGCCAGGCTCTGCAAGTGCACACGGACCAGCCGAAAGGCAGTCTGAGGGTTACGATCAGCCTGGCGATCCTGCCCCCAGCCCCGCAATCGGCCCCGGTCGCCTATCTGCTGGCCGGCATGAAGCAGGCGCAGGGCGCGTTGCGCACCGGCTACCGCCAGATCGGCGGGCTCGCCGGTGCCTTCGCCGTGCCGACCCTGCGCGTGGTGCGCGCCAGGCTGGCCGGTTGCTGCGGCCAGACCGCCCGGTATCAGGCCAGCCAAGATGCGCTGCCGGCCCAGAACAGCGCGGGTGAAATCGTCATTCCGTTGACGGCGTTGCAGGCGCATCCGTCTGACACCGTGGTGTTTTCCGCGCGCATCCAGTCATTGGACGCCGATGAGAAGTAATACCGGCCGGCTCTAAGTGTGACACTTGAAGCAAGCAGTCCTCCTTTGAAAAAAAGGACCAAAAAACTTCTGTCTTCGACGCCTGCGACAGTGCTCGCTCAGGTTCTGCCAGAACCGCTCTGACAGAACTGTTGCGCGCCGCGATGCAGGCGAACGAACAAAAGCTTTTTGCTTCTTTTTCTCGAAAAAGAAGGCCTGCAACGTGTCAGCCTAGCAACTCGCCACCCCGCAAAACGTTCCGTCTCCGCGCACGCAAGAATGCGCTCGTCACACGAAAGGATGGACAATGCCTAAAGCCGAACATCACGAGGCCGCGTCTCACCACGAAGCCGCGGCCAAGTCGCATCGCACCGCCGCCGAACACCATGAGAAGGGTGACCACGCGGCGGGCCACAAACACTCCACCGAAGCGCACGGCCACTCGACCAAGGCGCACGAATCGGCCACCAAGGCGCACGGCAAAAGCGCCGAGCGCGCCAAGAGCCATTAAGGTCTGACGCAGGCGGCGGGCCTCGCGTCCGCCGCCGTCTTTCACGAGAAGCTCCGGCCGCTCCAGCGATACCACGCGGCCGGCAAATGCTTTAGGCCTGCTTCATCCGACGATGGAGCCGCCTTATGACAGCCTGGACGACAAACGACATCCCCGATCTGTCCGGCCGCACGGCCGTGGTGACGGGCGCCAGCAGCGGCATCGGCGAGGAAGCGGCGGCCGCACTGGCTGCCCGCGGTGCGCACGTGGTGCTGGCCGTGCGGGACGAGGCGCGCGGGCGCGCCACGGCACAGCGCATCCGGGCGCGGCACAGGGACGCAAAGACGGAGATTCGCCTGGTCGATATGGCCAGCCTGTCCTCGGTCGCCGCCTTTGCCGACCATGCGCTGGGCGACCTGCAGCGGATCGACATCCTGCTCAACAATGCGGGACTGGGACTGCAGAACAAGCGCGCGGTGACGGTGGACGGGTTCGAGCGTCAGTTCGGCACCAATCATCTGGGCCATTTTGCATTGACCGGGCGGCTGATCCCCCTGCTTCTGGCCGCGCCCACCCCCCGCGTGGTGAGCATAGCCAGCATCGCGCACCGCCGCGGCAAGATCGATTTCGACGATCTGCAGACCGAGCGCCCCTATAGCGGCCGGAAAGCCTACGGCCAGTCCAAGCTCGCCAACCTGGTCTTCGCGATGGAGCTGGATCGGCGCGCCCGCGCGGCCTCGTCCAAGCTCGTCTCGGTCGCAGCCCACCCGGGCGTCTCGACCACCGGCTTTCTCGCGGCGACCGGCATGCCCGCCGCCTTTGCGCGCGTGCTGAATTTCGGCATCAGCGTGCTGGGCCAGGACGCGGCGCATGGCGCCCTGCCCGGCCTGTACGCGGCCACGATGCCGGAGGTAACGGGTGGCCAGTATTGGGGACCGGACGGGTTCATGGAGGTGCGCGGCCAGCCGGCCCTGGCGCAGATGGCGCCCCAGGCTCAGGACCACGCCACCTGGACGCGGCTCTGGACGGTGTCGGAGGAGCTGAGCGGAGTGACCTATCCCCCGCTGGCGTGAGGTACAAATATCTGGACGGCGCCGTCAAAATACTGCTATACCGTAATGATAAACGCAGGGCGCGCCCATGGCTGACATCGACGAGAGGCTGGTTCCTAAGGACGGGCTGAACAACTATCACGTGCTGCTGTCCCGCATGGATTTGCCGCCACAGGGCGGCGGCCAGTTCACCTTCGCCGTCACCAGCTCCATGCTGCCGGTGGCCGAGCTGCAGGTGAACGTGCCGGCCTCCGGACAGAGCTTCGACCGCATGACGGTGGAGGCGCATGACGCGCTGATCGACATATTGCGCCAGCTCACGTTCCGCGCTGACCGCGCCCGCGCCTATCACGAGCGTCACGCCGAACGCCCGGCACCACCCTTGCCGTTCCAGCCGGCGCCTGACCTGGAATTCGTGGTGGATTGCCGGCGTCTCGATCGCCGCCTGCCGGTGCTGGAGCAGAGCGTCGAGTCCGAGTAGCGCCCCGGCGCCCGCCTACCAGGGAATGGCGGTGCCGTGCTGGTCGAGGAAGATGCCTGTCTCGGTGGCCTGATCCATCACCGCCAACAGGTTTCGGGCCGCTTCGGCCGGCGTCACTCCCTGATCCGGCGCGGTGAACGGGGCGGAGAGGGGCGAGCGGACGGTGCCAGGATGCAGGGCCAGCAGCAACGCCTCCGGGCGCCGGCGCGCGATCTCGACCGCGGCACTGCGCCAGATCTGGTTCAGCGCCGCTTTGGACGCGCGATACGAGTACCAGCCACCCAGACGGTTATCGCCGATGCTGCCGACCCGAGCCGACAGCGTCGCGAAGACCGCGCGGCCCCGAAGCGGCAGCAGCTTGTGGAAATGTTTCAGTAACAAGGCCGGCCCGATCGCGTTGACGGCGAAGGCGCGCGCCATATGCGCCGCGTCCAGCTCAGCCAGCCGCTTTTCCGGGCCGCGTCCGCCCAGGGTCAGGCCGCCCGTCGCATCGACGATGCGGGCGAACGGGCCGGAGGGCGCCAGCACGCAAGCCGCCTGCGCGATACTCGCCTCGTCGGTCAGGTTGAAGCCCGGATGGGTTTCGCGTGACAGGCCGGCAGCCTCGCCGTCGGGCAGGGCGGCGATCAGGGCCGCACCGATCGCTCCCCCGGCGCCGATGATCAGCGTGCGTGCGGCCCGCCGCTCAGAAATCGGTGCATCGCCCCTTCACCTCCCAATCGCCGTAGCGGGTGGGCTCGGGGCCTTTCGGGCCGCCTATCTCCTTGGGGGGCTGGGGAGCGGGCTGTGCAGCCACGTCGGACGGAGTCTTTGGGGCGGAGTCGGTCATGGCGATCATGTCGGTGCGCCCGGCCGAGGTCGCAAGGACGAGCGTGCAGTCGCAAAGGCCGCGCCTATACAGCGCGGCCTCCTCACACGTCAGAAACGCGCGGTGACAGTGAAGAATGCGCCGAACGGCTCCCCTGGGATGGCGTCGGCGAACTCGGGGGTACAATTATATTGACTTCCGACGGGGTTGGCTTTGGTCGGGACGCACGCGGACGGGGAGACCTGTTTGTAGAAGTATTGAAAATACCGAGCGTTAAACAAGTTCTGAATGTTGAGGTCGAATTTCAAACGCTTGATCATCGGCAGGAACGGTGTCGGCATCGAGTAGTTCAGATCCAGATTGAAAACCGCGAACGGTGAAATGCCGCCGTTTGGGTCGTAGACCGTGGCGCCGGACAGCTGCGCGAAACGTGTGCAGGCGGGAACGGCAGTGGCACTCTGGCATTGCCCCGGTCCGGTTCCGGGAAGTGCCACGCCGATGGCAGGCACCAGTCCGGGAAAATCCGGCACAGTCGCATTGCCCGATATATCGTAT